>JARLJC010000339.1 GCA_031291435.1 Alphaproteobacteria bacterium
GCGTCGATCTACGGCAAAACAGCTATCATGCCGCTAGCCGCTAACAAGATGCTAGCTGCTCGCTTTTTTGTTAGCCAAAAGGGCCTCTAGCGCCCGCTCCAACGTTTCTGCGACTGTTATCCTGTGATCGTCAGCATAGCTCTGCGGCGTCAAATAAGCCGCCACTCGACGATCAGAAATCTTGGAGCCTTTTCAGTGTGCAAAAAACGGGGCGGCCGCATGAGATAATCTCATGCGGCCGCCAACACTTGTCGTCAGGTCCGTGCCGTCGAGCGAATTATGCGCCGCCTGCCTGGTTGAGCCAGGCGTCAAAGGCGCGCGTGAGATAGGCCGGATCGAGCCGGTCGGCGTCATCCGCATAAGCGAGGGTCGCGGCTTCCCGGAACAGGCGCACGACCAATCCGCGGTGGCCGCCGGTCATGCGCATGATCTCGTCGAGAATGACCGCCTCACCAAATTCGGCCCTGCTGGCGAAAGCGAGCTGACCGACATAGTCTTCTACGAATTGAGCGACTTCATCATTGTTCGCCATCGGCTCGATGTGGATATGGGTCGCGTCGAGCCCCAAGTTATTGTGGGTCAGGACGAAATCTGCGACACGATCCGAGCCGCACAGGATGATGGAAATCGCCGGACGAGAGCCGGTGACAAGGCCTTCGAGACGATCCGCCAGGTCGGCTTTGTCCTGAACGGTCTTATCGCTGAGAAGACGATCGGCGTTTTCGATTCCAAGGATCTTCACGCCGGCGCCGCCGAGGATATCGAAGGCGCGCGACATCCCGGACGTTCTTCGGAGAATCTCATCTTGATGCGATGACAAGCTCGTTTTGCCTTCGATAATCAGGGTGGCTGATCGATTTCAGAGCACGTGCCAAGACAATCGCGATTCCAATCAATCGGAGATCTGGAGGTGGAGTGGTAAGGCCCGTGATCTTGGCGACCTCGCCGAATAACTTCAAAATCGTCATGCTGACGAACCCCGCGTCAAAAACCTCTTCGCTCATTGCGCCGACTCCCGAATGAGAAGCGGCATCAGCTGGGCGCGGCTGCGCACAAGTGGCAGAGAGTTGATGTCGATGACGACAAAATCCTCAAATTCGCGGGTAGGCTTGATGGCCGCCAGCTTTGCGATGCGCCAAACATCGGCAAACCCGGGATTCCAGCCATCGAAGAAAGCCAAAAATACGCGAATTCCAGAAATGCGCTCGAATTCCGCGAGCTTCTCAAGATCCGCGCGGTTTACGCCGACGCATGCGGTTTCCGACCCAATCCAGAAGGCCGGCTTTTTGTACTTAACATCGATGGCGGCGAGGCGCGCGGCGCCGAGCAGCACTAGAGAATCCGGGCGTTTTGCGGTGCCATGGAACTGCTGAGCATGAGTTTCCGGCGCCTGATCGATTGGGAGATAGGGGACGCCGAGGCGATCAAGGTAATCGCGAAACTTTTTCTCTCCGATCAGGCCATCTTTTTCAAATTGTTCCATATTGTTCATAAGCCGTTTTTGGGTTTTACATCTTTATCGATGCAAAATATAAAATTAATAATAACTATACGATAAACATTAGTAATCGAAGACCTGATGCTGTAGCCGTCTGGATGGCGCGGAGGAAAACACGGTAATCTTGTCGTTGCGTAGGGCGACTTTGGCGTTCAATCTGCTCTTACAAAAAGGCCGTCGCGACATCGGTCAGCGCGAAGCCGGCGTCCTTGGTAAGGATCGACGCGCGGCAGGACTTCGCCGTCGCATAATGGAAGCAATCGGCGAGATTGAGCGCGCTGTTTCGCTCGCTGTCGGGGTATCGGTGCCGACCGTAACGTTCGAACGCCTGGAGAGCGACGGGCAATTCTCGCGGCCCGATCGACAACACCTGAATGCCGGCCGCCTCGATAAACTCGTGCACCCGGGCTTCCGCCTCGACCATGGGAATGCGCTTCTTGCGGTACAACCCAACCGTCGCTTCCCATGCCGCCAATACAGACGTAATCAGCCGTTTCGCTGGCGCCGTATCCATGAGCGTCGCAAAACCCTCGGCGTCCGGCTCGCCCGTCATGATGGCGACGATGACGGAGGCGTCGACGAACATCAGTAGTCGCCGCTCAGGTCGTCGAAAAACGCCTTATCAGCGGCAAGGCCGCTGTCAGGATAAGCAGCAATACGTTCGCGCAATGGTTTGAGCCGCTCCCACAATGGAACCGCCTCGGAAGCGCGGCGCAATTCGTTCTCCAGCGCGATTCTTACCGCCTCGGTCTTGTTGACGCGTTTTTGGCCGGCGAGTTTTTCGGCGAGCTGATTGACCTGTTCGTTGCGAATATTGAGCGGCATGCCCGATCCCTCGTGTTGCCGTAAACATGGCATTGTCTACACGCGGATACAAGCTTGGAAAATCTTGACCTTTTGGCTTCGATGAAACAAAAAAAGACGCGTCCTAACGAACGAGCTGCCCACCTTTACCGCCGCCGATGTTTATCCGCTGATCTTCAGGATCACGCGGCTTTTTCTCGTTGGCCGTACTCAATCGATGGAGGCGGCGTATGCGTGAAGACATGGCGCGCGTGATCGTCGAGCACCCGCGCATCAAACCTCGCAACAATCGCAAGGGCCGTCGCCTGAAATCGGAAGATTTGCCGAAGCACGAGGGCATGCGCCGCTGCAATGGGTTGCGCGGAGGTCGCAAAGAACTCAATGAAAACCTTGCGCCCCTGCGCCGATATTTGGAGAGCCAGGTCGGGCGTTCGGGCGTCCCCGGGATAAGGTCTATTCCGAGATTGCGGCGCGTCTTCGTGTTGATAGCGCCATGCAGCAGCACGTTCGCGATCACCGGCGCGATTTCGTCGCGATAAAACCACGCAGAATTTCCGCCAGTTGGCGACGCAGGGATCTGTGGTGGCAATCCGCACTACCCAGCTCTATGACGCCGCCGCGACGAGGTGAGTCTGGACGAGGTCGAGCGGATCGGGATTTGAAGGTTGAGAGCGCCTTTGGCTAGAGTTGGCCGCCGGCTCGCAGGGCGGGGGCGAATATGGCGAGCGACATCACCAATGTGTGCGGCGCATCCTGTAGGCGTTCGGCGCCACAATCGGCGTACCATTCGGCTGCACGGTCATTGTTCGCGTCCATGATGAGAATCACGCCGCCCACTTCGGCGGCGGCAAGAATACAACGCCTGGCGGCGGCGAGAAGCTGCCCGCCAAGCTCCTGCCCTTGTAGGGCGATATGTGTTGCGATCCGCGCCAATCGGTAGCCGGGCACATCATGGCGTGCGAGGCCACGGCGCAATTTGTCCGGCAGGCGCTCGTGACCGAGCATCGTGGGCGCGGTACTATAAAATCCGAGAATTTTAATGGGGCCGTTAGTGTCGATCGCGAGGAACGTTTTAGCGCCGCCCTGCTCGTGACTTTGAGGTCTTTCACGCCGCCACTGCCACAATCAGCTTTTCCATGCCGAATAATCGATTCTGAATGTCTGACGGTTATGGACATTAATTGAATAGGACGACCCGCCAACCAGGGGCGGGGAGGCGGGCCGCCTGTCAGGTTCCCCCGGCTAGAGCTTGACCACATGCCTGCACTGTCCGGATTAGCACGATCGCTGAACCTAACCCTCCAATCTGAATCCGCCCGATTGACGACGCCACCATCACGGCTAAACCGGACGCAAATCCAGACCTTGTTCATCAATCCCCCTGGATGACAACCGCACTGTTGTTTTTGGTATGCTGTTCAATGAACACATAGCCGGGACCCCTTCGAATTTTCGTAGTTGGCTTGTCGTTCGTCGGTCCGGTCTGAGTGATTTCCACATGGTTGGCGCCGTTGTCAGAATGCGTGACAACCGTCGTCTGCGCGGCGGCGCTCGCTCCGGTCGTCACGAAAATTCCAAAAAGAAAAGCCCAATTCGGTGTCATGATGCCCTCCACGGCCACAATCCCCAACCAAAGCAACGGCGCTCAGCTTCGCCAGATATAGGCAAACACTCATATTCGTATTCGGATATGGCGCCTGACATGAGGTTTGCCGCTCAATTACCAAGAACGCTCGCCCCGGCTCCGAATGAGATTTGGGTAAGGTTAACAATATTATTTTTGCCAGTTTGAAAAATATATGCCGTTTGATGTCCTTTACCGACCTGCATCACCGCGACGATATTGTTGACGGCGTTTTGAGAGACATTGACCGGTTGGCCAACTACCAAACCCGCATAAACGTCGACAATGGGGCTTGTGACCGTCACCGTGGTCCTCGTGGTAGTGACTGTTGGATTCAGGGATCCGGCGTTCGCAGATAGCGGCTCGACGCCCATGGCCAGCAACAGCCCGCAACAAACCAGAATCATACGTTTCGAGTTTGCTTTCATAGCCATCATCCTTTACGAATCTTATTTTTACATATGATGATCTTTATATAATAATATGTAATCGCGACAATAAATAATTATCGCGATTACATTGTATTGACACGACATGCAGCAGTGTTATATGTACTAATACTGCCTGTCTTGTGCTGTAGTGCAATAATTTTTCCGTATAAAGCACATCAGTCCTGAATCACGACCGCCGTATTGCCTGAAAATCCAATCGCGGTCTGGTTAATCGTAGAATTATTGTTGGAGTGCTTACCCTGCAAGACAAGCGCGAAGTTGGTGGATCCCCACTTTGCGGTTTGATTAACTGTCGAATTATTTGTCGTTGGCATCTTCGGGCCAGCAAACGCAGAAGCCGTGGAGATAGTGAGAAGAGCAGCGGAGACGATAAGAAGCTTTTTCATCGCTAACACCCCTTATGTGTGACTATTATCGCGATACTTACACATACGTAAGTAATGACGCTTATATGAAGCCATGTAGAATGACTTCGTCGGTACAAATATCTTAAACTCATGTAGTGATCAAGATTTACAATGGCGTATAATTGTACTGCTTAAGATGTTATTTGATTGATGTGTATACCACTTATTAAGATGTGATAAGCCATAAGAATTACGTGACGATAGCGATTGTGCCGCCGGATGCCGGGAGGCCAGCGATTGTTTTCATCGCCGAGGCGAGCGCCAATGCCCTTCGTTAAGAACGCCTGCCAGCCTGACATGGGGAAGTTGCGGACGCGGTGTCCGCCGCGGACTGGCGCCTAACGTTCTACTGCCGCTGTGGCGGTAATGTCACGGCCCTTTAGCGAATAGACTTCCTGGATGGGAAGAGGGTAACGCTGGGCGCCAAAAGTGGTTAGGGTCCATATCCGATAAGCACGAAATTCTAGATAATACGGTTCCGGATGGCGTAATGAGTTTCGACAGGATGACCATGACAGCGTCACAATGGAAGTCTCGCTGGACGCCGGGTGTTTTGGCTATATCTGCCTGTCTCGGCTATGGCGTAATCTTGGCAGGAACCGCTGACGCTCAAATTCTGAACCCAGCATCGCTTGCGCCGGAATCTCGGCCAGCTCCCTCCGGGGGTGTCAAAATCGGCGTTGCGGGTGGGGCCGCAGACCTCTCGATGCCGCGCAACGCTGACAAGATTTTTGTTACGGTTCGTCATGTCCAAATCAATGGCGCGTTTCCGGAATTGCAGCAGCAGACCGCCGCGCTGATTGATCAGATTCAGGGCCGACGCGTCAGTTTGGCGGACATTTATAAATTTGCCGAAGATCTTCAGCGAGCTTATTCCAAGGCCGGCTATACGCTCGCGCGCATCGGTGTGCCGCCCCAGACTCTTCAAGACGGCCACGTCCGCATAACCGTTATCGACGGTTTTATCGAAAGCCTTGACCTATCCGGCGTGCCCGAGCGCGCTCGGGCCCTGGTCAAGGCGCGGCTAGAGCCGCTTGTGGGCAAACGTCACTTGCTGCAAAGCGAATTTGAGCGGCGGGTTCTTCTGCTAGGGGACATTGCCGGGCTATTGGGAACGACTAATACGCGGCCAGGCTCCCAGCCGGGAGGCTCGATATTGGCCGCCCCGGCGACGGAGAAACTTGTATCGATGTCTGTCGGCGTCGACAATCGGTTACCGCAAGCACTCGGCACATGGCAGTTTTCCAACGCCGCGACGATTAATAACGCCTTTGGATTGGGCGAACAGATATATTTGAATGGCGCGTCCGGCGCCGACATCAGTCACCGGGTCGATGGATGGCCGCCGCTCCTATCTTACGGAGCCGGCTTTACGCTACCAATCGGCAGTGACGGTTTCGTTTTTTCGGCGGGATATGCTTGGGTGCACACCGCGCCGACGCCGGTGCCGATTATCTATGTTGATCAAGAAGCCGGGTTGGGGACTTACGAAAAGGCCTACGCGCGCTTGACTTACCCTATTCTGATGACAGTTAAGGATGTCATTCGCATCCAACTGAGCTTTGAACATGTTCAGGATAAAGACGCTCCGTTTTTTACAGGGCCTATTACAGTTATAAACACCTATAATTTGAGCCAAGACCGCTACAACGACGTGAGGCTAGCCGGTGAGTGGACTACTCAATTTCCTTGGGCGCTTGGCGGCCGGGCGACAACTGCGCTCTTATATACCCATGGATTGGACGGACGTTCCGAGGCCTATGATGCTTTGACTCCATTGTCGGTGCCCGGATCTAGTCCGTATTTCGAAAAGCTTAAGCTGGACTTTCGTATTATTCAACCATTGCCGGAAGAGTTTCAGCTATCGCTTTTTGTGAAGGCCCAGACGAGCTTCGGCGCGCCTCTAATGCTGCCTGAGGAGCTGTCTCTTGACGGGCCGGAAGCGCTATCTGGATTTTCTGCCGGCACTCTAAATGTGGATACTGGCGCTGTTGCCCGCCTCGAATTGCAGCGTTCATTTGTCGCCAATATTGCGAATTCCAAGGCCGTGCTGGCCCCTTATGTATTTGGGGCTTGGGGCGACGGCGTCTACGAACAGCCCGTTCCTGGCCAACCTAAAAACATTGAAGCTGAATCAATCGGTCTCGGCCTTCGGGCCAACGCAAATGTCTTTGGCAGCGCGTTCCAAGAGACGCTCGGACTCGAATTAGCAAAGAACTACGCAAACATTCCGTTTTCGGCGATCCCGTATCAAGAGCGCGATTACCGAGCGACTGTCAGTTTTGTCATGAAATACGCCGGGACGCCCTAATTTCGATCGTTTGCCCATGGTCGACCGTTTATTGCCAGCAAAGCATAAGCGTTGGCCCTCGGTCGTGCACCGATCCGCCTTGGGTCATCGACGCCGGTTATGAATATGATCGCCACCAGCGGGACCAACGCCCGGCGTCGTCATCAGATGCCGGCAGATTTCGTCCTTGCGAACGATCGGCAGCGTTCTTCCTTGTGCAGGTGGACCGATAATTCCTGGCTGATGGTGGCGAGACGGCGCAGTCCATGCTGATTCTGAGCGTTGCTATATCTCGATTGAACCGGTCTTCTCGAAACGATCAACGAAACGGCGAGAGTACTCGGCCCTGTCCCGCGGCAGCTTTCTGGCGCAGGCCGCGCGCGAAAAGATCGGCCGCAGCGTCTGATCTGCGACATGGCGCACCCCTGAATCTCTTGGCTTTGGCCAGTGCAAAAGGAATCGATCCTTTGATGGCGTCGATCTACGGCAAAACAGCTATCATGCCGCTAGCCGCTAACAAGATGCTAGCTGCTCGCTTTTTTGTTAGCCAAAAGGGCCTCTAGCGCCCGCTCCAA
>JARLJC010000340.1 GCA_031291435.1 Alphaproteobacteria bacterium
TACGAAATCCAGGTCAAGGCGCGCAGTTTGGCGGAACTGGACGACGCGCAGGAAGAGTTGCGCACCGTGCTCCGGCGGCACCGCCACATTGCGCCGGGCGATCCCGATAATTTTTCCGTCAACCGGCAGGACCAGTTCCTGGATTTATTTCATAAGGTCGCCGGCACCATCGAAGGCATTGGATTATTCATAACCGGACTCTCGCTGTTCGTTGGCGGCATCGGCATCATGAATATCATGTTCGTTTCGGTCGCGGAACGGACGCGCGAAATCGGCGTGCGCAAAGCCATCGGCGCGAAGAATCGCACCATCCTGCTGCAATTCATCATCGAAGCCGCCTGCATCTGCCTCATCGGCGGTATGATCGCGCTGCTCATCGCCTGGCCAGCGACGCTGCTGTTAAAAAAGGCGATGCCGGCGGAAATGTCTCCCGGCGTTGTTTGTCTCGCGCTGTTCGTCTCGGTGTTGACCGGCGTGCTGTCCGGCTTTTTTCCCGCGTGGCGGGCGGCGCACATGAATACGGTGGATGCGTTGAGGAATGAGTGAAACCTGATGCTCAGTAAAATACCATTGGCATTGTTCACCGAAGCGCACGAAAGCGCCGTCATGGCCTTGACCGCCATTGCCGCGCACAAGCTGCGCTCGGCGCTGACGCTGCTGGGTGTGCTGGTCGGCGTGTTTTCGATCATCGTCGTGATGACGGCGATGCGCGTGCTGCAAAGCAACATCGAGCGGCAGTTGAGCTATCTTGGGGGCCAGACCTTCATGGTGCGCAAGTTTCCGGGGACGTTCATCGGCGTATCGCCGGGCGATTACGAAAAGTATTGGCGGCGCAAAAATATCACCATGCGCGACGGCAAGCGCCTGATGGAAAAAATCACCCTGCCGGCGAACATCGGCATCGAATTCATGTTTTGGTCGGGCGAAATTGACACACGCTACAAGGTCAGCGCGCCAACGGTGCGGCTTTATGGTGAAACGCCCGGCAGTTTTCCCGCTCATAATTGGGACCTGGCCGATGGCCGCCTGCTCATGGATGCGGATGTGGACAGCGTGCGCCATGTCTGCGTGCTGGGCTTCGGCCTGGCCACAAATATTTTCCCCAACAGCTCGCCGCTCGGTGAGGTGATCAAAATCGACGGGATCAATTACACCGTCGTCGGCACGTTGGAAAGCAAAGGCGGTGCGATGGGTGGCGATCAAGATAATTTCGTGGTGGTGCCGCTGACCACCTGCCTCAACCGCTATGGCCGCTGGTGGCGGAGCCTGAACATCCTCGTGCAGGCGCCCGACCGGGCGAGTTATGATGCCACGGTCGAGGAAGTGCGCGGCATCATGCGCGTCATTCGCAAGGTGCCCCCGGGCAACGAGGAGGATTTTGAGATTGCGTCCAACAATTCGATGATTGACCAGTTCAAGA
>JARLJC010000341.1 GCA_031291435.1 Alphaproteobacteria bacterium
CAAACTAATATATAATGTATAACTCTGATGATATTTAGATTTTTGGGCGCGCCGCCCCCCCCCCCCCCCCCGCCCCCCGACTGACCGTGGAGGAAGCATTCGTATTCCTTGCCGCCGGTTTCCTCGGCATTTCGAATTCGAGATCCGGAGTTGCGATAACAGTGGTCTCCTGCATAGACATCGCGGAGATCCTGAAAATTCCACGGGAGACGGTACGTCGCAAGATCGCAAATCTCGCTGAAATGCAACTTGTTTCGATGACGACGCGTGGAGCTATTTTAGAGGACCTGGATGCATGGCGGGCTATCGCCGAAGAATTATTGCAGTAAAAATCTCCATACTTTTGCTAATCAGACAATAAATTTATGGCTACGCTTATCAAGCGGAGAGGTAATGCATTGTGACATATTGCATTGTTGTAAAAATACAACATTACTGTTGAATTAAAATATCGACCCAATATGGGTTTTCAACCCCAGATCGCTTTCATGGTTTCATATAAACATAATGTTCCCTTTGCGACAGCTTAGAACGCGAAGGTGCCAGCGCTAATTCGTAGCAAATCTAAAATTAGTAGTGATGATGGCGACGAATAGGCAATCTAAACGAGGTCACAATTGTGCAAAGCAAACTGACCTGAGCTAAAATGTCTGAGGAGGGACAAATGAATATTCAGAACAAAATCATCGGGTCAGTCGCATGCGCGCTTTCGCTCTTTGGCACGGCGACGGCGTCTTACGCGGGCTCCACGGCCCAGCCCGGCATCTCCACCGGCTTCGTCACCGCCGCGCTTCCGCCCGTCGGCTTGTATAATATCGTCGACATCAATTGGGGCGCACGCGGTCCTTACAACGGCGGCCCGGAAGTCGATCTCGGCGTTGCGATTCCGGTCCATCTGGTCTGGTCGACGCCCTACGAGCTGTTAGGTGGCCGCCTGTTTTTCGTCGACGAGAACGTCTGGGCGCAAGTCGCGGTCGGCAACGGCTTCGGCACAACGGCAGCAAATCTCCGCGGCTTTGCGCTAACCAAGCTCGGCGCCGGATTGTCCTGGGACCTCGGCGCGGGATTCCATGCCGCCATCGAGGAACAGGTTTTTGTCCCGGTCAACACTCAGGTTTCGGTGAACGACTATTGGGAATTCAGCCAGAAGGTCGCCCTTGGCTATACGGCCAACGAATGGCTTCTCAATGTGGAACTGGTATATGGGACCGGCAATAACGGGCGGCTGCAGAATGTTTCGCCGGCCAACGCCGCTTTCGGCCAGCCTGCCACCGCTGGCGCCGCCTGGGGCAATCTCAATCTCACGGCGCTCCGGGAATTCGGCAAGTGGGAAGTCGGCGCCATCGGCTACGGCTCTACCGACCTCAGCTCTCCTTATAGCGGCTATCTGCGCCAAAGCCAGTTCGCGCTCGGCGGCGCCGTCGCTTACAAGTTTGACCAAGTCGAGGTCGTGGTCAAAGTTTCGCGCGATGTCTACCAGAGCAACGAAGGTGGTTACGACACCCGCGCCTGGGGCGAACTCGTGTTTCCATTGTGGAAGCCCGAAGCGGTCACAGCTGTCGCCGCCAAATATTGAGTTTGACCACGACGAAAAACCAGGGTGTTGGGTTTTCGTCGTGAGAGGCAAGTAGGCTAGTCGCGACATCTGAAGGCTGCGGCTGGCCGAAAGAAAGTTGGCGGAAACGAATGCTGCCGTCCAAGAGGATCGATCAGCAGTGGTCTCTTCCATCCATTTGCTTGCGTCGGCGAAACCGATGCCGACGGCCAGGTGAAAGTTTTCTTCGAACTAAACGGCCAGCCGCGTATCGCTCGGGTTCCGAATCGTTCGGCCGGAGTCGAAATCGTCGCCCGGCGCCAAGCGAACTAGTGTGACGATGCTCGGCGTAACTCTTGGCCAGAAAGTCTAGGCCGGCGACGTCGTCGCGACGCTGGAAGCCATGAAAATGGAAAGGGCTTTGCACGCGCTGCGCAATGGAAAAATCGTCGAAATTCTGGTCTCGGCTGGTCAACAAGCCGATGTGAAGGATTTGCTGATCGTCCTCGGTTAAGCGGCAATCTGGCCCGTCCAACGTGGCTTTCACATGCGAGGAAATAAAGGGTCACGGAATTCATGGAAAACAGTTTCAAGACGGCGCTCAAGAATGGCCAGCGACAGATCGGTCTTTGGCTGGCGATGGCCGACGCCTACAGCGCGGAAATCTGTGCTGGTTCGGGTTTCGATTGGCTGCTGCTCGACGGAGAGCATTCGCCGCTCGATTTGCGCACCATGCTGGCGCAATTGCAGGCGACGGCGCCTTATCCAGCGCAAGTCGTGGTGCGTCCACCCACCGGCGACCCTGTTCTGATCAAGCAGATGCTCGATATCGGCGCGCAATCCTTGCTCATTCCGATGGTTGAGACGCCCGAGCAGGCTGAAATGTTGGTTCTATCGACACGCTACCCGCCGCAAGGTTTTCGCGGCGTCGGCGCCGGCATCGCACGCGCGGCAAGATGGGGCCGGGTTGGCGACTATCTCGATGGCGCCAATGAACAGGTTTGCCTTCTGCTGCAGGTCGAAACCAAAGCGGGGTTGGACAATCTGGAAGCCATAGCCGATATCGAAGGCGTTGACGGCATATTCCTGGGCGCCGCTGATCTTTCGGCGTCGCTGGGACATATCGGTCAACCGCAGCATCCGGAGGTGGTTGCGGCAATGGAGCGGGCGATCCGCTGCATCCTCGCCAATGGCAAGGCGCCGGGGCTTTTGGCGACTGACGAAGCGGTGGCGTCGGGCTATCTCGCGCAGGGCGCGCAATTTGTCGCCGTCGGCGTCGATGTGCTTTTGCTTGCCGAAACCACGCAGGCGCTGGCGCGACGGTTCAAACCGCATGGCGATCTTCCCCAACGTCGGGCTGCTTATTGAGTCGTTATTGAGCAACCCGGTTTGCGTTGGAGATTTGAAATGCGTTGCAATGAACATTGCGGCGGCGCCGAATGGAAGTGATATCGGCGCTCGCCGCCGTCATCGCGCCTGTTTTTCTGATCTCAGGCGCGGACTTCGTCTGGGGTGCCTCGGCTATCACCTCGATCAGGTCTTCATGACCGATTTGGTGACGCTGATCGGCGCGCCCTGTTTGATTGTTTCCACTTTCACCACGGCTAGAATTCGTTTCGCCAAAGCTGGCGTCATGGTCACGGCGACTGTGGCTTGCCTTTCCCTGTTTGCTCTCGTGGCGACCATCGGATGGCGGTTGGCGGGGATGCCGCCAAGCGTCTATCTCCCGTAGTTGGTGTTCGCCAATATCGGCAATCTCGGCCTTCCGGTCTGTCCATTCGCGTTTGGGCAGCGGGGACTTGCGCTGGCGATGGTGTTTTGTGTTTTTCGCTGTCACGACCATCCCCCAGTTCACGCTTGGACCGGCCATAGCCATCGGTCGCCTCGAACCCGGTAAACTGCTGAAATTTCCGTTTATCTACGCTGTCGCTCTGGCGCTGATACTGAGCGGGCTAGGGGTTCATATCGGCAATGGATCGCTCACACCGCTTCGCTGGCGGGCGGCCTGATGGTTACCCTGATGCTGATGTCCCTTGGCGCGGCGCTCGCGGATTTCAGGGCCGCCTCTTCGCAGTTGATCATGGCGGATGGCGGCGCGAGCCACCGCGCCGCCCCGACGAAACTGCCGCTTTCGACAACGCGCGTGGAAAAAGAAAGTCGTCGAATTTCGGAATCGCTCCACCAGATGGTTTGAGCGTAGTCGATCAATTTTGATCGGAGTCGTGCATGATTCCGCGGCTTTTCAGCCGATACACCATCTGCGGCCGGGTGATGCCGAGCAGACGCGCCGCCGCCGCCAGATTGCCACGTGTTTTTTCGACAGCTCGTTTTAATAACAGCGTCTCGAATTCTTCAATCGAGACGGGTTCAGCATTTTCCGCCGCTCCGTGAAGCAGGTTGTCGATCCGCGCGAACATGCGATCGTCTTCGACAACCGGCGGTGCATTACGCGGCAGCGTCGCCTCATCGGCGCGGACGAACTTGCCTTGGTTGTCGAGCGCGTAACGCCGTTCGCTGAAACGCTCGCCACTGGTGAACAACTCCTGCTTGTCGATTGCTCCTTCATTGGCAGCAAGAATGACGCCGCGCTCGATGACGTTTTCCAGTTCCCGAACATTGCCGGGCCAATCATAAGACAACATGGCGTCCACCGCGCGCCGGGTGAACCCCCTGATCCGCCTTGCATGCCTTTGATTGAAACGGCCCAGAAAATGCGCCATCAGC
>JARLJC010000342.1 GCA_031291435.1 Alphaproteobacteria bacterium
CCGGAAAATTTTCTCTTCGCTCTTACCCGCGCGAGCGGGGAAGGCGAAAGAAAATTTGTCCGGAATCCAGTTCGCCTTTCCGCACATATGGTTCTTGCGGCGAGGTGAACTGGATTCCGGACAAATTCACATTTTGCCGCCAAGGAAGAGGCGGCAAAAAGCGAATTTTCCGGAATGACAAACTTTTGTGAGTCTAAGTCCGGCTATGCCGAATCGCAAGCATCAGGGCGCGGGGGCGTCCTTCAGCTGCCGCATCAACAATCCGTCGTAACCATATATATCCTTTCGGAAATTGGCGTTTCCTTCGGCATCGGCGAAAACCGTCCAGTAAAGGAAATAAAGCGGCATCGGGTTGGCCAGAGTCACCCAGCGGGTTTTGCCCGCCGCGATCGAGTCCATGATGTGCTGCTCGTCCCAGGCATCGCCATCGTCGAATTTATTGCTCGCCAGCAGCACTTCGCCCACCTGCGCCGGTTCGGCCAGACGCACGCAGCCCGAACTGAAATCGCGCTGCGCCTTGTCGAACAATTCCTGATGCGGCGTGCCATGCATATAAACCGCGAAGGCGTTGTCGAAATTGAATTTGAGCTGGCCGAGGCTGTTGAGGTCGCCCGGATTTTGCCGCAACTGAAAATTGAAATCCTCGGGTTGCATATCCTGCCAGTCGATGGTTACGCCGCTGGGGTCTTCGGTGCGCCCGGCGATGACGATGCCCTGATCTTCGAGATAATGCGGGTCTTCGCGCAGTTTCGGCAAAATATCCTTGCGCGCGATCGAAGTCGGCACATGCCACGAAGGGTTGACCACCATATTGACGATCTTGCTGGCGATGAAAGGTGTCTTGCGGCTGACGCGGCCCAGCACGACGATGCCGTTATAGGCGGTCTCGCCGCCCTCGGTAATGGTCAGGCTGTAATCGGGAATATTGACCATGGCGTAACGCGCGGGCGGGAATGTCTCGGGCATATGCCGCCAGCGTTCCATATTGGCGCGGATCTGTGCGATGCGGGCGGCGATCGAGGTATTGAGAGCCTCCTGAGTCAAAGCACCGGCATGGCCGTCCGGCTCCAGCCCGTTGCGCGTCTGGTAGGCGATCAGGGTCTTGGCGAGATCGTCGTCAAAGAAATCGGTAGCCTGTGTGGGGGCGGGCGGATTGTATCCTTCGGCGGCGAGGCGCGCGCGCAGCAATGGTACCCGCGCATCCGTCATTCCCGGCTGCAGCGAAGGGCCGCCGCCGATACCCTGCCAGCCGCCTTTTTCGGCAAGGGCGCGGTAGTCGTGCAAAATCTGCGCAAGCTGGCGGTAGGAGGCGTTCTGGGGCGCCAGCGCCGCGAAAAACGCCTCGAGTTTCTGTTCCCTGACCGCGGTGGCGAGCAATGTAGGAATATCGGCGCGGCGGCGATGCAAAATCCATCCGGGATAAAAATCGGCGAGGTTGACCGTATCGCCATGCAGATCATGGGCGAGGCGCAGGAGGCTGGCGGTGACGAGAAATTCCAGCCTTTGCTGATCGGCTTCCCGGTCGCTTTGCGCCAGCTTGCGCATTTCCGCGAGCGCATAAGGGCTTTTGATAAGCCCGTGATAGGTGACAAGGGCTTCGACGGAATCGAGGAAAGCGAGGATTTTCTTCTCGGCGTCGGCATCGGACAGGTTCCATGCTGCATGATCGCCGCGCCGGATATAGAAATCGCGCAGCTCGTTTTTCTCGGCTGCTGAAAAATCGGCCAAATGGCTGGGGTCGGCCAGATATTTTTGCGCGTTCAGGGAATCTTCGGCCCCGGCCGGAGCGGCCATCAACAGGGCCGCGATAAAGATCAGTAAACGAACCATCGGCGAACGGCTTTTCCTCGAACGGAGAAAGGGATAGACTAGTCCCGCGATCGTTCGTCCTTGAAGCGCCCGGCGCTTCAAGGCCGAACGCTAGCGGGGCCTGGCTATTCCCTTCACCGTTCGGGCCAACCCCCTTATGCCCTGGTACGG
>JARLJC010000343.1 GCA_031291435.1 Alphaproteobacteria bacterium
CGCTGGGCGGCATCGTCTATTCCCGTTCCGTGCGGGTGGGTGGCGACAAAATGGATGAGGCCATCATCGGCTACATCCGTCGCAACCATAACCTGCTGGTCGGCGAAGGCTCCGCCGAACGGATCAAGAAGGAAATCGGTTCCGCCTGCCCGCCGGAAGACGGCGAAGGCCGCGTTTCCGAGATCAAGGGCCGCGATCTGATGAACGGCGTGCCGAAAGAAATCGTGATTACCGAACGTCAGGTCGCCGAGTCGCTGGCCGAACCCGTCAGCGCCATTCTCGAAGCCGTCAAAGTCGCGCTCGAAAACACCGCGCCGGAACTGGCCGCCGATATCGTTGATAAAGGCATCGTGCTTACCGGCGGCGGCGCGTTGCTGCGCAATCTCGACCTCGTTTTGCGTCATGCCACCGGGCTCCCGGTATCGGTCGCCGAAGACCCGCTTTCCTGCGTAGCGCTGGGAACAGGGCGCGCGCTTGAAGAACTCAAGACGCTGAAAAGCCTGCTGGTGAGCGGTTATTAGGCGACTTTATTGAATTATTATCTATTTTGTCTATAATAGATGAAATGGATAATTTGCACGAAAACACTCGCGTCACCGCAAGCAACTTTCAGCAGTCTTTCGGGCTGCTGAGCGATAAAGCGCGGCATGAGCCCATCATCATCACCAAACATGGGCGTGCCTCGCTTGTGGTCATGGCCGCCGAGGAATGGGAACGGCTGAAACGCCGCGATACCCCCTCCGCGCCCGTTCTCGACAGCGAGGCCGAGCATGCCGCCCGGCTTTTCCTCGATGTCCTGAAAAAATCCTATGACGTGGCCGAACTCATCGCCTTCGGTTCGCGCGCGCGCGGCGACAACCGCGCCGACAGCGATCTCGATCTTGCCGTCATTCTCAATGGCGCGCGCAAAAATTTCCTCGACACCAAACTCGATATGGCGAACTGCGCTTTCGATGTCCTGATGGAAACGGGCATTCTGGTGCAGCCATTGCCTTTGTGGAAAGACGATCTGCGGCGCCCGGAAAATTTTTCTAACCCGGATCTCATCAAAAATATTCTGGCCGAAGGCGCGCGCGTGGCATGACGAAAGAACTTATGGATAAATCGCGCAAGGCGCTGGTCTCGGCGAAAATGCTTCTGGATTCCGGCGACGCCGACGGCGCGGTTTCGCGCGCCTATTATGCGATGTTTGATGCGGCGCGTGCGGCGCTTGGTGGAGACGGGAATGCCAAATCGCATGCCGGGCTGATCGGCGCCTTCGGCCTGCATCTTGTCAAGCCGGGAAAATTTCCCGCCGAACAGGGCCGGGCGCTCAATCGCGTGCAGGAACTACGCTCCGTCGCCGATTATCTCGCATCGCCCGTGCCGCTCGACAGGGCCGCCGAAGCGGTTGCGGATGCAGAGGCTTTTGTCGCCGCTGTGCGGGATTTTCTGAAGAAGGGTTGAAACGGGTCGCGCGCTTGAAGAACTCAAGACGCTGAAAAGCCTGCTGGTGAGCGGTTATTAGGCGCATCCGGGTACGCCCCCAAAATACCCTTATCGTTCCATAATCCTGCCTTGATCGGGCCCTAGCTTCTGCGTGTGGGCGCGGACGGCATGTTGCCGTTCAGGCCCGAACTCCTCGAAGGAGGGTGGAATGAAAAAGATCACCGGAAAGAAATTACTGCCTCTGCTGGCGCTGACCGCTATTCTTGGCGCGGGCATGGCCTCGCCTGCGCGGGCCGACGACGATCACGCTCATGGTCCCGAAGGCTATCATCACGATGACCGCGGCCGCGGGGAGCGTGAACATTGGGAGCATGAGCATTGGGAACATGAACACCGCGAATGGGAACATCGCCAGCGGCATTGGGTGTATGACTGGCGCGTGCGGCGCTATGTGCTGGTTCCCGTCGATTATATGATTCCTGCGCCGCCCGTTGCTGTGGTGGTGCCGCCGCCGACCGTCGTTTATGAAGAGCCGCGCCCGGTTTATATGGCGCCGCAGCCGCCGCCTTTCGGCATGAATATGGTGCTGCACATTCGTTGACAGCTGGCTAATCCTGGTGAAACTAGGCCCCTCGCGTTTCGGCGCGAGGGGTCTTTTTTTGTGTGATGTATGGTTGCTTCCCTTTCCTTGCCGCGCCGCGCCGGACTTGCCGTCGAATGGCTCGTGCTTTTCATCGTGGCACCGCTGGTGGTTTATTTCCATCCGACGCGGTGGAGCGTGCATGGCACTTTATGGGTGGGGACGCTCTATGCGGCGATTATCCTGTCGCGGCAGAAGGATTTCTCGTGGCGCGAGGCGTGGCGCGGACATGGCCTTACGGCGCGGGGGCTGAAACTCGCCGCGTTGCGTTTCGCTCTTTCGACGCTGGCTATCGTCGGGCTGACCGCCTTGATCGCGCCGGTCAGATTGTTCGATTTTCCCGTCAACCGGCCGGGCTTCTGGCTTCTGGTCATGCTGCTTTATCCGCTGCTTTCGGCGCTGCCGCAGGAGGTTCTGTTCCGGGTGTTTTTCTTCCGCCGCTATGGCCCGCTTTTCGGCGAAAAAGCCCTGCCGTGGATCAGCGCCGCTATCTTTGGTTTTATCCATATCGTCTTTCATAACTGGGTTTCGCCGCCGCTTTCCTTCATTTGCGGGCTGTTTATCGCCTTTGCCTATGCGCGGCATAAAAGCCTGAAACTGGCCGCCCTCGAACACGCGATTTACGGCGATATGGTATTTACCGTCGGACTCGGGCTATATTTCCTCGTAACCCGTCCATGATCTCGTGATGCCGGGCTGCAAATCGCGTTTTTTCCGATTTTTTCTGCTCACGTATGTTAAATACGCTGCGCGAAAAAATCGGAAAAACCACGATTTTCACCGCGGCCTGACGAGATCCTGAACGAGTTACTATCCACTATTATTGAGTTTATATTATGCGCACCCAAAGACAGCTTCGCGTCGGCGAAGAAATCCGCCACGCCATCGCCGCCATTCTGATGCGCGGAGACGTGCCATGGCCGCTCGATTTCAAGCCGCCTGCCACCATCACCGTGACCGAGGTCAAGATCAGCCCCGATCTGAAAAACGCCACCGCTTATGTGATGCCGCTGAATGGCGAGAAGATCAAAGAGACCATACGCGCGATGAATGACAGCGCCGGGTTTTACCGCCACGCCGTGGGCAAAACGGTGATTCTGCGCCATGTGCCGAAACTGCGCTTTGTCGCCGACGAAACTTTCGAGGAAGCCCACCGCATTCAAAAAATCCTGCATGATCCGGTGGTGGCCAAGGATTTGGCGAAGGATTAGGAACGAGTTGTCATTCCGCAAAAATTGCTTTTGGGCCGCGCCTGTGGCGCGGAACAAATGCGGTTTTGTGCGGAATGACACTCTTGTTGGATGCTAAATCGTGCCTACGCTCTGCTGCGGCATGGCCGGGAACAGCGAGGCGGGCGGCGTGATATCGTCCCCGGCTTTGGCCGTACCCGGACGTTCCAGCGACGGCTTGCCGAAATAATAACCCTGCATGTAATCGACACGGGCGGCGCGCAGCCAGTCGGCCACTTCGATGGTTTCCACGCCTTCGGCCACGGTTTCGATGCCGAGCCCGCGCGCGAGGTCGATGAGGACGGTGACGAGGTGCTGCTGTTCCTTGTTGGTCAGAACGTCTTTCAGCAAATCCTTGTCGATCTTCATAATCGCGAGGCCGAGTTCGCGCAAATAACGGATTGAGGTCGAGCCGGCGCCGAAATCGTCGAGCGAAACGCGGCCGCCGAGTTCGCGCAACGTCTCGACGAAACGCTGGGTTTCGGCGATATCGACAATGACGGCGGTTTCGGTGATTTCCACGATCAGGCGCTTGGCGACGTCAGGACGCGGGGCCAGAATGCCGCGGATGTAATCGGGCCAGTCGGCCTGCGAGGCGGTGAGGCCCGAGATATTGATGGCGACGCTGAGATCGGGCACCGCCTCCATGTCGCGCACGGCGATGTCGAGCACCAGTTTGTCGAGTTCATAGGCGAGGCCGAGCTGTTCGATCAGGGGAACAAAGAGTGCCGCTGAAACCGGCTTGCCGTCGTCGCTGAACATGCGCACCAAGGCTTCGTAGAATTGCGGCTTGCCGGTCGATGCCTCGACAATCGGCTGATAGGCGATGCGGAACCCGTCATGTTTGAAGGCGCGCTTGATGCGCTCGCCCATTTCCAGCAATTGCCGGTTTTCCTGCGCGCGTTCGGGGCTATCGACATATTCGACGAAGGTGTTGCGGCCGCGCTGGCGCGCCATATGCACGGCCTGCTCGGCGAAAATCATGGCTTCGTTGGCGCTCTTGGCGACGGTCGGAAAGCGTACGCCGCCGATGGAAACGGTGATGTGGAGCGGCGCGTTGGCGGCGATGACCGGCGAATTGCGGAAATCCTGAATGATGCGTTCGGCCAGAACCTGGAGATCGTTGCCCAAAGGTTCGGGCAGAAGGATGCCGAATACGTCGCCGCTGACGCGCCCGAGAATGGCGCGGCCCGGTATCATCTGGCTGAGGCGGTTGGCGACGCCGCGCAGCACGGAATCGCCCGCTTCGGTGCCTGCCGCTTCGTTGACGAACGACATTTTATCGACGCCGACGACAAGGTAAGCGCCGACGCGCCGTGCCGCCTTGGCGTTTTCGATGGCGCGCGCCATCTGGTTCTGCAAAGTGCGGCGCTTGAAGCAGCCGGTCAAGGGGTCGCGGCTTTGCGCGTCCGCCGCGGCGACGCCCGCATGCGCCGGTTGTTCAATGATGCGCCACACGGCGCGCTGCCGCACCGGCTGGTCGCGCTCGCTGTCGCAGCTGCCGCGTTCATGCACCCAGATAACGCCGCCGGTTTCGCGCATCAGGCGGAACTGGCGGTCGAGGGCGCGCACTTCGCCGCTGAATACGATATGGCGGTCGTCGGGATGAAGTTTGTGGTACAGGGCCTGCGAATCCGGCGGCGGAGTTTCGCCCGCGAACAGCCGATCCCACGCCCCGAACCAGAAAATCGTGTCGTTGCGTAAATCCCAGTCGTAGGCAACATCGCCTGCCGCCGATAAAAGATCGGTAAGGTCGGACATCCCAGGGGTTCTCAGCCAATAAACGGTCTATTTTAAGCCGCGTACCCTTAATTTTTGATAAAATTAGATTTGAAATTGCAAGCGTTTAGCATCCATGAGCGTGTAAAAAGCGAGGTTTTTCGCATTCCATACCGGCAGGTTAGGCGTCACAGCGACTGCATGCGGTCAAAATCAGAACGGCATCAGGATATCGAACAACTGGTCGCCATAACGCGGCTGCTGAACGTCGTTGATGGTGCCCTTGCCGCCATACTCGATGCGGGCTTCTGCGATCTGGTCGTAGGTGATGGTGTTGTCGGCGGCGACGTCCTGAGGCCGGATGATGCCGCGTATATCGAGTTCGCGCATGTCGAAATTGACGCCGACCTGCTGCTTGCCTTCCAGCACCAGATTGCCGTTGGGCAGAACCTGAATGACGGTGGCGGCGACGCGCAGATCGATCTGTTCCTGACGGCCGATCGAGCCTTTGCCGTCGTTGCTGGTGGTGCTCGACGCGTCGACCAGGCTGGTGGGGCTGACGGCGTCGGGCAGGACCTTGTTGAGCTTGGTCTCGAAGCCGAACAGATTGGTGAGGTTAGCGCTGTCGCTATTGTCGCGCGAGCGTTTGGTTTCGTTCTGAATCTGCGCCTGATCGTTGATGGTGACGACGACGGTGAGGATGTCGCCGACGCGGCTGGCGCGCTGGTCGCGGAAGAAAGCGCGGCCGCCCGTTGCCCATAAAGAATTAGGCTGACGTTCGGAAAGCGAAGGCGGCGGCATCGGCATCTTGACCGGAACATAGCCGTCGCGATGGGTGGGGTCTTCGATCGAGGAAAGCTTGGGTTGGTCGCCGATCTCGGAAACCCGGTCGAAGGCGTTGCAGGCCGACAGCGACAGCAGCGCCGCCGTGGTCAGAAGCATGTTTTTGTAAAGGATACGGGCCATGTTGAGCGTCCTACTCTGCCGAAGCCAGTTTCTGCGCGGTATGAATTTCGACGCTGTCGGGGCCGGTTACGGTCCCTTCGACGACGCGGTTGCTTTGCGTGTTGAGCACGCGCACGGTTTCGCCCACGGCCCCGTCCTGCTCGGCCTTGCCCTGCGCGGTGACGAGGATGTTGGGTGTGGCCACGCGCATGGTGACGAGCGCGCCGCGCTTGACGAGGCGGGGCGGGATGATGTCATGGGTGCGCAGCATTTCGCCTTCGCCGCTGTCGCGACGCAATTCGCGGCCGACCAGCTGCTCTTCCTCGGTGATGATGTCGGCGGTTACGCGGTCTTCGGGCATTTGCTGCCAGTCGAGGTCGGCCTCGCCGATCACGGTGCCTGATCCCAGGTGATGCGCCAGCACCGGCACGCTGCGCTTGATTTCGATGCGGCCCGCCACCGGCAGGATATAGGGCCCGCGCGAGGTCTGCGCGGTGAGGTCGGCGCGGAAACGCTTGGCCCCTTCGTCGTAAGTGAAGTTGTTGAGCGTGAAATCGGGTTTCTGGTCGGCGGGCAGATCGACTTCGAGATTGCGGGTGTCGAAACCGACATCGAAAGTGCGGTCGCGGGTATTGCCGTCCTGCTTGACCCGGGCGATCACGGCATCGCGCACCATGTCGGCGGTGATGCGGGCGCAGGATGACGTGACGGTGACATGGTCGCCGGCATGGGGGCCTTCGCTGGCGGGCTGCCAGTCGAGGCGGTAGGTGTCGGCCAGCTTGTCGAGCACGCGTTCGTCGTAAACGGCGCTGCGGCAGGGCAGCGGCGACTGCGCCACGGCGCGGTCGATTTCGGTGGGCACATTGTTGAACAGGTCGCTGAGCTTGACGGTCAGGCGTCTGGTCTCGACGGCGGGGTTGATGGTCACGGCGGTGTCGGCGGCGCAAGGGCTGGGCGAGCCTACGCTGCCGGAAACGATCAGCCATGCGGCGAAGAGAAGGCGTGCGGTTCTGCTCATGTCAGTTCACCTTTAGTTCTTGACCTGGTTGGCGGTGGTCATCATCTGGTCGGCGGCGGTGATGACCTTGGAATTCATTTCATAGGCGCGCTGCGCGGTGATGAGGTTGGTCACTTCGCTGACGATATCGACGTTCGATGTTTCGATGGAGCCCTGAATGATGGTGCCGAAGCCCGAGGTACCGGGGTTGGCGGTGGTGGGCGAGCCGGAAGCGTCGGTCTGTTTCAGCAAATTGTTGCCCATGGCTTCGAGGCCGACCGGGTTGATGAAATTGGCCATCTGTAGCTGGCCGAGGGTCTGCTGCGCGGTCTGCCCGGAAATGGTGGCCACCACCTGGCCGCTGGCATTGACGGTAACGGCGGTGGCTGTGGTCGGCACCGTGATGCTCGGCAAAATCTGGTAACCGTCGGCGGTCACGATCTGGCCGCTCTGGTTCAGCTGCAAGGCGCCATCGCGGGTATAGGCCGTCGTGCCGTCGGGCAACTGAACCTGAAAGTAACCGCGCCCGTTGACGGCGAGATCGAGCGTGTTGTTGGTGACGCTGATATTGCCCTGCGTATTGATGCGATAGGTGGCGGCGGGCATGACACCCAAACCGACTTCGAGGCCCGACGGCACGATGGTGCCGGTATCCGACGAGGCCGAGCCGACCGTGCGCATATTCTGATACAGCAAATCCTGAAATTCGGCGCGCGACGCCTTGAACCCGTTGGTCGAGGAGTTGGCGATATTGTTCGAGATGACTTCGACGTTGAGCTGCTGGGCTTCCATCCCGGTGGCGCCGATGCTTAAAGCTCTCATGATAAAACCCTCATTTTCCCGTTAGGTCACTTGCGACAATTTATTGATCGCGTCGGTCAGACGCGTATTTTCCTGGCCGACCAGATTGCAGGCCTGCTCATACGAACGCTGGATGCGGATGAGGTTGGTCATTTCGGTGATCGGCTTGACGTTGGACTGTTCGACCGCGCCCTGCATAACGATATTGCCGGTGGCGGCGGTGGGGTTCTGCGCGGTGGTGAACAACCCGTTGCCCTGCGGCTTCATCTGCTCTTCGCTGTCGAAGGTGACGACGCCGATCTTGCCGAGCTGGGCGCGCGCCGAACCGGTGCCGACCTGTGCGGTCAGGAATCCGTCGCCCGAAATGCTGATGTCGCGGGCGTCGTCGGGCAGGGTGATCGGCGCGCCGCCGTCGCTCAAGACCGGCATGCCGGACGAGGTGACGATCTGGCCCTGATTATCGGTGCGGAAGGCGCCGTCGCGGGTATATTCGGTCTGGCCGTTGGCGCCCTGAACTTCGAAATAGCCTTTATCCTGCAAAGCGAGATCGAGCGGGTTGCCGGTATTGACGATGGTGCCGGGGCTGGTGTCGCGATAGGTCGATTTGTCGATGACGAAGGCGGTGCTTTTGCCGCTCATCAGGTTGCTCAACAGGGTATTGAACTGGATGCCTTCGCGCTTGAAGCCCGTGGTCGAGGAATTGGCGACGTTATTGGCGACGATATCCGTGGCGCGTTCCAGCGCCATCTGGTCGGAGAGCAATACGAGGCTCGGTGACATCATGATCGGATACCTGCTGTAAAAAGCGCGCCCATCGCGCCTTACGCCGGTTACTTTGCACGAGTCGTGCCAAATTCATCCTGTTGATATTTAAGGGTTTAATGCGGAATCGGAGGGCATTTTTGGCCGTTTGAGGGGGCGCCGGGCGGCACATTATGCCATCTTCCGAAGGCCCCTTGTGCCAAGCGTCTCAGCCAAACTGCGACCTCGCGATGCGATATGGCACGACCTGTGCGCAGATAATTTTCCCAACGAACTGTGTTCCCAATTTTTTCATGTTCAGTTTGTGTGTTCATTCACGCCTTCCTTTCCCGCGTCAGGCTCCAGGTCGTGACGGTGTCGCCGTTATTGGTCAAAGACGAGGTTTTGACCTGCATCGTCCGGCGCGGGGTGGCGCTGCCGCAATAGATCGAGGATTCAAGGCCGAGCGTGCCGTTTTCGACCCGCAAACGCCAGCCGCCGCCCGAAGGAGTGCGGAGCAGGGCGGTTTGCCCCCCCTGCGACAGCGAGGCCTGCACGCCGGGATGCAGATGCCAGCGGATGGTGAATTCCTTGCCGCCGCCGCGACCGGCCGCGCCTTGCAGGATATCGCGGCCCGCGAGCGTTTCGCCGTCGCCCGACAATCGCAGGATTCTGTGATGCATGAGGCCGAACTGCGAACGGTATCCGTCATGGCTGATTTCGATGCCATGCGCGCCGCCTTCTTCGAAACGCTGCGCCGTGGTGGCGACATGGCCGACGATGCCGCCTTCGCTATCGACGTCGCAGGCGTTGGTGTCGGCGACGGTCAGCGTCGAATGGGCGGCGGTCGCCGCGCAGGCGGCATGCCATTGCGCGCCGCCGTAAGGCACCGCGCCGCAATTGCTGATAATGCGTTCGCGCCCGTGGCTGAATTCGAAACTGAGAAGTCCGGCATGGCCCGAAGGCGAGACCGAACGCGGCGGCGGCGATCCAGCATCGACGAGGAGGAGGCTGCGGCCCGCCATCACGCGCTCATAACCGGTTTCGGTCAGGCGGTGCATGACACGCCCGCGCACCACCGCCTGCGTCAGAACGGCATCGACCAGCAAGGCGGTTTCCTCGATGCCGCCATGAAACAGGCACAAGGCCCCGTCGCCGTGGCGGAAGAATTTCAGCGCCGGGATCATGGAGGCGAGCCCCATGCCGATGGATTCCGGCAAACGGATATCGGCGAGGTTGAAGATGTTCCTGATATCGACAAGGTGACGCAGAATATGCAATTGCGCCGCCGGGTTGCGCGAGACGTGGCCGCCGTCGGGGAGCAGTTCCGCTGCCATCTGCCGCTGTAGCAGATCGCAGGCGAGGCCGAGCGCCTTGTCGCCTTCGGGGAAATTGAGGCCGCCGTAAATGAGGCCCCGCGCCGCCTGCACGGCCTCGACGCCGGTCAGCGAGGGCGAAATCGTGCGCACCAGATGTTTCCATTGCCGGTGCAAACTGGTGACCAGATGCGTATTGAAATCGATTGATGCCGCGGGCGCGTAAAAATCATTGAAGCCGATCCAGGCCGCGATGCGCGAGCCGAGATGCC
Source organism: Alphaproteobacteria bacterium (assembly GCA_031291435.1). Lineage (GTDB taxonomy): Bacteria > Pseudomonadota > Alphaproteobacteria > UBA9219 > UBA9219 > CAIXLI01. The sequence continues at coordinate 10,089 of JARLJC010000343.1, forward strand.
CCGGCATCCATTCGACCTCGTCCCAGCCGTCATATTGCGCCAGCCAGTTTTCGATCAGCCGGACGCTGGCGGTGCGCGCGGTATCGGTGCCGATGGCGCGCAGATTGCGAAGTGCCGTGGCGGCGTGGCGCAAAGCCGTGCTTTCGGTGCGTTCGAACATCGATTGCTGGTTCGACAAAAGATTTTGCCCGGCCTGCGCATCGCCCGGCCACGGATCGGAAGGCGTGAAATGCAGGCGCTGCGGCGTATCGCCCGAGGCCAGAATTTTCTGGTAGATCGGATTGCCATAGGCGACGTTTTGCACGCCGCGGCGCACTTTGTTGATGATTTTGACCGCGGCTGTCATTTTTGATTCCCGCAACTCAAATGAGGGTGCGACGCTAACGCCTCTTGTTGCAAGCAGTGTATTTGCTTCGCGTCGCCCCCATATTTGAACTGCGGGGGGCGGCGTACCTTGTTGATGATCTTGACTGCCGCTGTCATCCTCGAAGCGCCGCGATATTGGCGGCGTATTGCGAAGGGCCGCCTTTGAAGGTGGCGGTGCCCGCGACCAGAACATCGGCCCCGGCTTCGATCACCTGTTTGGCCGTGGCGGCATCGATGCCGCCATCGACTTCGAGATCGATGGGCTTGCCGAGTTTGTCGATCATTTTGCGCAAGGCGCGGATTTTATCGAGCTGCGAGGTAATGAATGATTGCCCCCCGAAACCCGGATTGACCGACATCACCAGAACGAGGTCGATATCGGCGAGAACGGTTTCGACCCGGCCCAGCGGCGTGGCGGGATTAAGCGCGACCCCGGCTTTTTTGCCGAGCGATTTGATGAGTTGCAACGTGCGGTGCAAATGCGGCCCGGCTTCGGGATGCACGGTGATGATATCGGCACCGGCGTCGGCAAAATCTTTCAAAAACAAATCGACCGGCGAGATCATCAGGTGAACATCGAACGGTTTCTGGCTGTGCGCGCGCAACGCTTTGACCACCGACGGCCCTATCGTCAGGTTGGGGACAAAATGCCCGTCCATGACATCGATATGGATATAATCCGCGCCCGCCGCATCGACCGCGCGCACTTCCTCGCCCAGTTTGGCGAAATCGGATGACAAAATGGATGGGGCGATGCGGATCATGATTTTATGCGCTGGCGGAACGGAGAAGGGATATTACCAAACTATTGGCAGATAATAAATAACCGGTTAAAAGAGGGCATGGAAAAACCCCAGCAAAAACCGCCCGCCAAGGGTGAAAATACGCCGAAACAGACGCCGCAACCGGCACATGGAGAGGTTGGCGGGGCCAAAGGCCCGGAACCGACCCGTTATGGCGACTGGCAGCATAAAGGCCGCGTCAGCGATTTCTGATTGCCATTGCTGATGTTGCGCCGCCGCATCGAAAATCGGCTTTAACCATACTCGGTACTTCTCAAGTGTTTGACGCCGGACTAGGCTTGCCCGTCGCTTTTTCTCGCGCGATTTTTCATCGATGATCATAGGCAGGGACATATGGGCAAAGGTAATCATTCACAGCCGCAGAAGCGGGACAAACATATGGTTCACAAGCCGCTGGTCAAGGGGCGTAGCACATCTTCGCCTGCACCGGTCAATAACGCAAAGAGTGTCGAACGTCCGGCCTCGCCTGTTCGTTCCGATTTTCGTCAGGCACATGAACAAGTGAATGTGAATGAGAAAGCAATCGTCGACAGGATGATCGCCGGATTGCCCAATCTGACGATCAATCCGGAACAAGTCGTTCTGGAGATATATGCAAAGCTTGGCAACGCGTACATGAAAGCCAGCCCGGAAATGAGGCAGCAGATTCAGGAAGGCCGTTTGACGGCGCATGTCAATTACATCAACAGGCTTCTGCAAGAGATAACGCGTCATTCGCAGCCGGATATTCTACTCTCGCAGATCGAAAGTTCACGCAAATTGCTGGCGCAATATGGCGAAGAGGCGCGGAGTTTCGATGCCAATGGCGCGGGGATAGAGGCCAGAATTGCCGCCGCTTATGAAGAAAGAAAAGTGATCGCCCGCGAAAAGGAAGTGAAGAAGCTGGTTGAGCAGGTGCAAACGAATTTAGAAGAGTTGCGTCATTATCCCCGTGAGGCTGATGCCGCTTACGAGGCGCTTGTGAAGGCGCTCGATGATCTGGGGGCGGATCAGGCGCGCGCTTTTCCACAAGGGGTGACGAGCCGCGAGGAAATGGACCGTTTTATTCAGGCGGCTTATGACGCAGCCAAAGTGACTACGGCGCGGCAAAAGTTCCTTCATTTTGGCGAGGCCTATTCGGGGTTCGCTACGCCAGAACTCGAACTGGCGGCGCTGCGGAAAACGGTGGCGACGGTTCTGGGCGGGGATGCGACCAAACTGGTGATTGACCCGAAAACGGCGGCGCAGATGGAAGAAGAGATCGATCAGCGGTTCTGTGGGGCTATGGAACGTATGGCCAGTGACATGCTCGATCGAAATGATATTAGCGGGGGTTTGCGCGTGCTCTTTATGTCGTCGTCGCTGGA
>JARLJC010000344.1 GCA_031291435.1 Alphaproteobacteria bacterium
CAACCCTGACGTCACCAGTCGGCAAATCGTCGACCGCCCCCCGAAACGGGAAGCCTGCGCAAACCTCGGCAAGATCGCGCAGTTTCGTCATTTTTAGTGCGGTATATGCCATATTGCAGAAATGCCATTACGGTTAAGCGGAGTCAATAGAGTTTTTGCGCGAATGGTATTACTGCAAAAATTTTCGGCGGCGCAGCATGGGGTCTCAAATCTGACCAGTTCGTAAAGTTCCCCTCGTGTGACCATATCGCCCCCTTTGGCGGTCATCATAGAATTTTCGTTCTAATTATCAGTGATATGACGAGGTGAAGGAAAGAGGGGCCGGTGCTTTTCGAGTTTGATGAAGCTCGGAAAGGATGTTGTGATGGCGAAGGTTTTGTCGCCCATGCCGGTGGGAATACGCGCGCAGATTGAGGCTATGGCGCTGGAGGTGGCCGAACTGGTGCCCGATGCCGCCTATGCCAACTACATGATCCTTGATCCTACAAGGTCAGACCCGACCGGCATTCTGCCCGGCACGCCGATCTATGTTGGGCAAAGCGGGTGTGTGGCGCGGCGAATCAAGTCGCATATGCGGCAGGCGCTGATGCAATCGGTGCGGCGGGGGAGCTTGTATGAGCGGATTGTCGCCATCGTTCGGGCGGGGGCCATGCCGATCTTTCGGGTGCTGCAGCTTCATTCGACCCGGCTGGAGAGCGTGCGGGGCGAGACGATCTGGGCGCAGAGGCTATTGCGGGATGGTGCCTGCCTTTACAATCGGTGGCCCGAGCAATCGCGCGTAATGGCGGACAAGGAATTGGCGCGGCGGCAGCGGCGGCGGTTGTTTGATCTGTCTTTGGCCGAGGCCAGCGAGGCTGGGGCGGCGTTGCAGGCTCGGTGTTGCCGGGATGGTTGGCATGTCGCCATCGGGGCGGAGCATCTGTTGCCCCGCTTTGGCAAGCTGGTGACGTTTCATGCCGTCCGCCGGACCTTGCGGGAGTGCCCGCAATGTGGTGGCCGGTTGCGCCATGCCATCGTGATTGAGGGGGCGATCAGCCCTGTATCGACAGGCGCGCCGGATAGAAATGCAGGCCCATGAAGCGCAGTGACGAGAGCGATTCCGCCTCGCCCCGCCATGGCCATTTCCACAGGCCCGCGATCGCTTCCATCCGGCTGACGCCCGCTACGGTCACATAGCTGGACGCCGTCAGGGCCAGCACGACAAGCCGCGCCGCCGCGCCAAAGGAACCGGCCAGCAGGACCACGCAGCACGCTGCAAGTGCGGGAAACAGGGCGCCCAGCTTGCTGACCAGCACCAGATAGGCGGCGAACGGGTCGAGCGGGCGCAGGTTTGGTTGCGGCTGTTTCTGTTGCGGGAATTCGGCCTCCAGCGCCTCGTCGATGGCGGGGGCAAGCTCGCGCAGG
>JARLJC010000345.1 GCA_031291435.1 Alphaproteobacteria bacterium
CCGCGCGAGGAACGCGTGCTGCGCATGCGCTTCGGCATCGGCATGAACACCGACCATACGCTCGAAGAAGTCGGCCAGCAGTTCAGCGTCACCCGCGAACGCATCCGCCAGATCGAAGCCAAGGCGTTGCGCAAACTGAAACACCCGTCGCGCTCGCGCAAACTGCGGAGTTTCTTGGATACGTAAAGGCTAAAACTGGCGGCAACGCTGAGTGCTTTTAGAGGAGCAAGTATTTTGGAAAAAATTACCGACGACGAATTAATTGCCGGAGATTTTCCCGGAGCGAGCAAAATGGGCTTGCCCTTTCGGGAAGCCGTGGAGAAATTTTTTGATCTGAAATTTTTGCCTCGCGTAAAGCACGGACTCACCAAGACCGATATCTATCGTGAAGATATAAAATTCTATAGCGCGATGTTTGCATATGAACGGCGGTTTGGCGTAGCAGTTTGCGATATCCCCTCGGAACGGGATATTCTGCAAAATGCTTTGGAAACGTTTTTCCGTGAAGGTGTCGCAGTTTTGGAACCCAAGCAACGGATAGCTATTGGCAGGAAATACAAACGCACTCATAACCCAGCGCGTAGTTCTTTGGACAAATCAACGCCTACAGGATAAGTCTGGGGTGACGCCAAATAAAAAAGGGGACGCCCGCAAGCGTCCCCTTTTCTTTTGTCCGCAACAATCAGGCGGGCATTTTGGAATGAATAACCATCCATGGCGTGCCGAATTTGTCGGTCATCATGCCGAACCCATGGGCATAGAAAGTCTCGCCGAAAGGCATATCGACGACGCCCCCGTCGGACAGCGCCTTGAACAACCGTTCGGCCTCGGACGTTGAATCGACGGCGAGGCTGAGGCGCACCCCCTGCGCCTTGGCGAAACAGTCGCCCACCGCATCGGACGCCATCAGCATCGTCCCGGCAAAAGTCCCGCGCATATGCATGATCTGCTTGTCGGCGCCCGGCGGATTTTTGTCGGCTTCGGGCGAGTCGGCATAGGTCATCGAAAAATCGATCTTGCCGCCGATATGCTTGAGGTAATAGTCGAAGGCCTCGCGGCAGTTACCGGCAAAGCACAAATAAGGGCTGATGGTCATCGTTATCTCCTTGTAGAATGAAGGGCGTTGAATTAGGTTGATATCAACATATAAGGCATCATGTCAACACCGAAAACCGTTCCGTTTGAAACCACCCTGCATGTGCGCGACACCTGTTTGTGCCTGCATACGCAACGCGCCGCCCGGGCGCTCGCCAAACATTTCGACGACGCCCTGCGCCCGGTCGGCCTGACCAACGGGCAATTCTCACTTTTAATGTCGCTCAACCGGCCCGGCCCCGCGCCGATGGGCGCCGTCGCCGATCTGCTGGCCCTCGACCGCACCACTTTGACCGCCGCGCTTAAAATCCTCGACCGACGCAAACTGGTGAAAATCACGGCCAATCCCGCCGATAAACGCGGGCGTTTGCTGAGCCTTACCTCGGCGGGGCGCACTCTCCTCGCCAAGGCGACGCCGATATGGGTGCGCGAGCATGCCGCCATCGACAGGTTGCTGGGCCCCGGCAACCCGGAAAAACTGCGCAGTCTGCTCAACCGCATAAGCGCCTAAGAGAGCCGTGTCATAATTTGAGAAAAATGGTGCCGCAAGCCGGTCCGCTTTGCGGCACCTTTCTTCTTAAACTAAGACACAACACCCCAGACCACGAGATTGACATCGAAATTCCACCACCCTATGGTGGCGCTTCTTTGCATGACTGGCGCTCAGATGGACAACCATCGGGAAGTGCAGAGTTTAAACGCCGAACGCCTGGGCATCTCACCTTAACGCAAAGGAGATTCCCATGGCCGATCAGCTTTCTTATTTCCTCGACTCCCTGCAAACGACAATCCCCATCTCGGAACGGCTGTCCCTGACCGAAGCCGGTTTCTGCCAGATATTGCACCACACGGTGCCGGCGAGGGTGGTTATTTCCGTGCCGCATGACGGCATGATCCCCGCCGATTTCGGCCATTTCCATCCGCGCGACAAAGGGCCCGACGGCAAACGCGCCGTGCATGGCCGCGACAAGCATGTGTGGCCCATCGTCAATGACATCCTGCAAATCGCCGAAGCGGCAAACGGCGCGGTCGACGCGGTGCGTTTTCTGGTGCCGCGGCTTTATATCGACGGCAACCGCGCCGCACAGGGGAGCGAAAATCCCGACCCCGATACCAGTCATCAAACCGCCTTCGACGACGACCGGCTTCTGGGGCTCTATTTTAACTACTTTGAAGTCATCGACCACCTGATTGCGCGCGCAGTAAAACATCATGGCCTGAAAAATGTGCTTTTTATCGACTGCCACGGTTTCGGCAAACAACCAGATATCGCGCCGCCCGAGGGCTTTGATCTTATTCTCGGCACCGATAACAGAAAGACCATCCGTTACGACGAACCTGACCGGCTGTTTGCGGGAGAAATGACGGATCTGGGTTATCAGGTTTTTCTGCCGCAGGAACAGCCGACGCGCCCGCAGGGCGACCCTTACAGCGCAGGCTATACGACGATTAACACGGCATCTGTGATTGGCGGCAACGCTATGCAAATAGAGATAGCCAGCCGTTTCCGCGCCGCCAAAGAAGATACCGTGCGCGGCAAAAAGCTCGCCACCGATATCGCCGGTTATAGGCAGGCATTACACTTTGGGGTGAGATACCAGCCTGCGGATCGTCATCCCGGCGCAAGCCGGGAGGTGGATTCACATTTGAAGTGCAACAGTTGGAGGTGGGAGGAGAATACCTCGGCGGGGGTTTTGAAGCCAAGGCATTTTCTGGGTGTGGAGTTAAGGATATGAGCGAGGTGCTGAAC
>JARLJC010000346.1 GCA_031291435.1 Alphaproteobacteria bacterium
CCGCCGCGCCGGTCCCGCCCGCCGACCATCGCCCGCACCGCGCCGGTCGCCGCGTCCAGCACGACGACAGCGCCCTGCCCGACATTGGCGGCCGCGCCCGGCCCGTCGAGCAGCGCCGTCAGATGCGCCTCGGCGCTGGCCTGGAGACGGGAATCGAGCGTGGTGTGGATCGTGGCATCGGCGCTGTCCGGCACCAGCGCCTCGCTCCGCGCCGCCGCCCAGTCGGCGAACCAACCACCGGCGGCGTAGGTGGGGAAGGCGATCTCGGAGGCGGCCTGTTGCGCCTGTGCCGGCGTGATGGCGCCGGTGTCGGCCATCGCCGCCAGCACCTCCCGCCCGCGCGCGGCCGCCGCTTCGGGGTTGACGCGCGGCGAGAAGCGGGAGGGCGCGCGCGGCAGCCCGGCGATCACCGCGGACTGCCACAGCGTCAGCTTTCGCGCCGAAACGCCAAAGTAGAGCTTCGCCGCCGCGTCCACGCCCCAGGCGCCGGAGCCGAGATAGACCCGGTTCAGCCAGATTTCGAGGATTTCGGTCTTGGTGAAATGCCGCTCCAGCCACAGCGTCAGCAGCACCTCCTGCACTTTTCGCCTGAAGGTGCGGGCGTTACTGAGGAACAGGGTCTTGGCGACCTGCTGGGTGATCGTCGAGCCACCCTGCACCACCCGCCCGGCGCGCAGGTTCACCACCACGGCGCGGGCGACGCCGAGCAGGTCGATCCCCGGATGCGACCAGAACCGCCGGTCCTCCACCGCGACGGCGGCTTCCGGCAGCGTCGCCGGCAAATCCGCCAAGCGCAGCGGCTCGCCCACCACGTCGCCATAGGATGCAACAACCAGCCCGGCACGGTCCAGCAAGGTCAGGCTCGGCCGCCGCACCGCGTCCAGCGCCGACTCGGGGCGAGGCAGGTCGGAGGCGTACCAGACCAGCAAGATCGTGCCCGCGAGCGCGCCCCAGACGCCGAGCAGGAACGTCCATTTCAGCAGCCGCCCGCCCCAGCCGCGACGGCGGCGGCGCGGCGGCGGCGCCTCCTCATCGTACCACTCGACCTCGCGCGGCTCGGCCGGCAGCGGCGGCGGCACGCTGCGTCGGAACTCGCCTTCAAAGCGTGGCGCCCGGTACATGCGCGCAAGCCTTACAAGCCCGCGCCCCGCGCCGCTACATCGGTGCGCGCCGTAACCGCTTGATGCCGCTCGCCCGGCTGCGCAGTATCGGCGCCGACCAAGGGGGACTCATGAAGGGCCTGTTTCTCGACGCCACGGACGACATGGCTACCGTGTTCCACAAGGTGGCGCGGCCGGACGACCCGTCGGTGACTGTCAATGTGCAGCCCGAGGTGATGCCGGCCGAAATCCCCGGCCTGTTCGCCGGCTACGATTTCGTGCTGGACGACCATTCGACGCTGCCGACCGAGGTGTTGCGGCACTGCCCCGGCCTGAAGCACGTCATCTTCCTCGGCACCGGCGCGCGCAGCTACATGAACCCCGAGGAATTGGCCGGCCTCGGCATCGAGGTTCACATCATTCGCGGCTACGGCGACACGGCGGTGGCCGAGCACGCCATCGCGCTGATGTGGTCGGCCGCACGCGGCATCGCTGGCATGGACGCGGCGATCCGGCGCGGCGAATGGCCGCGCACCAAGGGGATGCAACTCACCGGCAAGACGCTCGGCCTGCTCGTCTATGGCGGCATCGCCGGCGAGGTGGCGCGCATCGCCGGCGGCGGCGGGATGCGGGTGCTGGCCTGGAACCGGACGCCGAAAACGGCACCCGGCGTCACCTTCGTCGATCTGGACACGCTGCTGGCGGAAAGCGACGTGCTGAGCCTGCATTTGCTGCTGACCGACGAGACGCGCGGCTTCCTCTCCGCGGCGCGGTTGGCGCAAATGAAGCCCGGCGCGACCCTGGTGAACACCGCGCGCGGCGCGCTGATCGACGAGAAAGCGCTGGTCGCCGCGTTGCGCGCGGGAAAAATCGGCCACGCGGCGCTGGACGTGTTCGTCGATGAGCCACTGCCGGCGGGCAACCCGTTCATCGGGCTGGACAACGTGACGCTGACCGCGCACAGCGCGTTCCGCACGCCGGAAGCCAGCGAGAACCTGATCCGGCGTGGTCTGGATATCGCCAAACGGCTGGCCGGTTGATCGGCCGAGGCGCCCGCCTGGCGGAACGGTAGACGCAGCGGACTTAAAATCCGCAGAGCAAGGCTCATTCGGGTTCGAGTCCCGAGGCGGGCATTCAATTAAAACAATGACTTAACTCAAATCATGCACACGGATAGCCGAACGAAATTTTTAATCACATGGCTAATCACAAAGTCGCCCTTTGGCGTGCCGGATACCCCCGCACGTCCCGTTCGCCGACCTCGGGTTGCCTTCATCCGGCCTGTCATGGCAGCCTACCTCTAAGTCATTGATTCAAGGGCGAGTCTCATCAATCTCATGGTTTGATATTCCATAATCGCCATTGAGCGACAAATTTTTGATGAATTATATCAATTGAATCAATGACTTGCGATTCCGCAACGGATGATTCTCCTATTCGTTCTTGATAAGTTCACGACAGGAATGCTGACTTATCGGATATCGAACGAACACATTTGGCAACATTCGAGTGCCATCCGACCTCGGATACCCCCTAGCCATTTGACCGGGTATGTTTGCCTTAATTTTGCTACATTTGACTTAATTCAAGTGATAAATAGTATTATGTATTAGAAAAGGAAGGTATATTCTATGCGCAAACAACTAATGTCAAGAAAAGAGGCGGCTGAATATCTCGGTATCAAATATCAAAGTCTCGGTAATTTGGCTTACACCAAGCAGTCGCCACCATTTTACAGACTTGGTAGTGGCAAATGTGTGCGATATGATGTCGCCGAATTGAATGAGTGGCTAATCAAGAGAAACTAATTTAACCCCAAACAAACGAAAACCCGATGCCACCAAACATCGGGTCTTCTAATCTAACGAAAGCGATAATTTACAATGACTATTTACCTTGAGTCCGAGATTAAAGTCAATATATGGCTTGATATTCCGTCATTTTCTGATTGGGAGATCAATGTTATTACACACGAAGTCCGCAACAAGCTCACACACGAATATTGTTCTACATGTGTGATGAGATACGGCACTAAAAAATCCAAGTATTATTACAAAGCGGTAAGAATTGGTAAGAAATTCCCACGTCAACTACATCGACTCTTAATGTCAGCCATAAAAGGGCGGGAATTACTACCTCACGAATTCGTGTGCCATGAGAACGGAATGCCGTTTAACAACGAAGCTTCGAATTTGTATCTTGGTGATGCTAAAACCAACGCAGAGGATAGAACTCGACATAAAAAACAGGATATGAGAATCCTTAACTACGAATTGACAGGAATCTACTATTGATGGAATCCATGACTCGACTGAGAGCGGATATCGTGGAATCGATTTATAAAAATACTTCGTCTAATAGCCTTATTGGCACGAAGAAATTGCTTACAAAAGTGATTTACAATCAAGAATTAACTGATTCCTTAATGAATTGCTCTCCGAGAGCGCAATGTAATTTGGTATCCTGCCCTACTTGTAGCAGGGTTCGAGGAAAGAGATACTTCAAGCAATCACTGAAACCGGTTATTACCAAACTAGATTCGGATGAATTGTATTGGATTACTATAAACACGAATACCACTCCCGACTTAGATGATTCGGAATTCAGAATTACGCAACATCGTTCGCTAAAAACTATAATAGATGCCTCCAATCTGTCAAAAGGCGAGAAGATGCCTTGGGATTGGACGGATATGCGAGTTTGGGGTTGTCGAGAGGTGGAGCCGATCATTCAATCGGATGGAAAATTTCACTGGAAATGGCATTGGCATTTGATAACCTACTTGGGAGATGTGAATATTGATACATTCACATCTCGTATTCGTTCGAGATGGCATGAATCACATGGTAACTGCTCAACTGGGGGCGAGCGCCGATTGGCCGCGTAGGGTATCGCGGATGGCCTGATAGGCGTCGCTGCCGTGGCGAGCGGCGGTTCCGATGACGGAGCGGACGGCGGCGAACAGGTCGGCGCCCCAGTCGGAGCG
>JARLJC010000048.1 GCA_031291435.1 Alphaproteobacteria bacterium
ATTCGATCATAGGCAAAGCTCGTAAAATAGGCGGAAACGATGGATAAATTGCTGCCCGGAACGGCCCTTGAAGACAAAAACTGATGTGCAGCCCCGCGAACGCGGTTATCTCTAATGCCTGAAAGAGAATTTTCGTCGCTCATAAAATTCCCTGATCTGCTTTTAATATATCGAGACTTATACGTTTATTAGCGGGCAACCTAGTTCGCCGAAAGGGCGAACTCGTGCGCCCTACTGTTTCCCGGCACAACCCGACTTTCGGAAGGACAGAGGAGATCTTGACCACCATCAGACTTTGGCACCGAGCCGAATGGCGCGCTCGCCAACAATGGCCTTTACTGTTGAAAAGTTTGCTACTTCCGAGGCGGGGTTCGCGAATTCAGCACTGTTTGCGGCGATAACCGCCTCGCACAGTTGCACGACGCGGTTCCGAACGAATGGCGCGCCGAGTTGCGCATCGGCTGCGAACCGCTCCCAATGCCGTGCTTCAATGTCGTCAAGCACGGCTTTGCCCCCGATTTTCATCGCCAGTTTTGCCGACAGGTCGGGATATAGGATTGTCGAAAGCAGATCGTAGAGCGGCGCGAGGGTGATTGCGCCACCCTTGTGAAGTAGGCTGAAATTCTTCGCATGGGCGTCGGCATTGCCGATAATCAGGTTGAAGATGGCGGCATCAAGCAGGCGCAGAATGTCTCGCGGCGGACGGGTGGCCGCGCGGCGCAGCAGGGCAAAGCAGTCTGGGAAGTTCGGCCCGCCCTCGCTGGCATATTTGCGGTGCGAGGGGACGCCGAGGGCTTGGGCAAAATCCTCTTGGTGGAGGCGTGTCAGTTCACCCGCTGGCCCGATTGCGCGATCATAGCGGGTGATCAGCAGGAATGACCGCTCCCCCACGGTACGCATTTCAACCGGAGCGACCTCCAGGCCGACCGCGCGCGCCAGCGACATGCAGAAATATTCGTTTTCCGTGGTGCCCGCAAAGCGCGCAATGGGCGGCTTGAGAATGTGGCTGGTCGGCTGCCCCGGCGCGGGCAATGCTATCTGGCCATCGATCACCAGCACCGGCAGCTTGGATTGCGCACCCGCCAGCGAAAGCCGCAGCCCGTCTTCGCCCGCAAGCATCGGGCGCATGGGGAGATGGTCGAGCAACTGGACGAGGTCAACGTCACTGAGCAACTTCGGGGCGGCGGCGCTGCGTAGTGGCGGCGTCTCGCCTTCCGGCAGAAGTGTCAGCGCACCCGCGACTTCCCCGCCAAGATATTCGAGCAGCCGGAATTCATTATCGGCAGACACGCCAAGCGCACGGGCAATCGCGGTGCGCTGCCCTTCCTCTGGCAAGATACCGCCGAAAAAGGGCTGGCAGGCGCGGCGATTGAACGGCTCAGCCTGTTTGGGAAGGGAAAAAGACAAGGCCGGTGCCGTGGAATCGGCCAGCCATTCCGCATCATATGCAAATTGCGTGTCACCATCGGGGCCGAGATACAGGCACCCCGTGACGCGCCCATCCCACCAGACGGCAAGCCGGTTGCTAATGCGCCACCCGCAGGCGGTGTTATGGTGATGGCGCAGCCCAGTGTCGTGACGACGCGCAGCACCTTTTCGAGCTGAAGCGTTGGCTTGCCTGCCTCAAGATCGACGATGAAGCGAATGCCAACGCCGCTCACCGCCGCAAGCTCTGTCTGCTTCAGCTTTTGCGCCTTGCGTTCGCGGCGCACGATGAGTCCAAGTGCGGTGCTGTCCATATTACCGAGCGGGATGTTGCCGCAAGTTGCAATGATTTGCAAGCATAAAATTACCGAGCGGGAAGATATGCCAGCGCGATAGCAGTGATGATGGAAATATTCCCGATCAGGACTATTTAACGGCCTAGTTTGGCAAGTTCTCAAGCGTCCCCTTCGGGCGGGGCTCTATCGCGGACGTTACGGAACCGACCATGTCGTTTCCGCCCATTCGGGTAGCCATCCCTGACGCGGGATAGGGGCGGGCTCGCCCGCCCTGTGACGAGCGCCGCCAGCGGCGCAATCTCTTTATGTTGCGAGGAAGAAAGAGGCGCTGCCTCTCTCTCCCTGCAAGGTGCCGCTTTGGGGCCGTGGCTCACTTCGTTGCGCCCGCCCCACCCCCCGCACCCGACCTTGCCCCCACTCTCTCCGCCCCTCGCCGGGTCGGCAGGGGTCATGCGCGGCATGACCCGCTGCGCGGATTGGAAGGGAGCAAACACGATGACCAAGCAGACCACCAAGCAAGACCCCCATAGCCGCATCACCGACCGCATTTTGGCCGAGCTGGAACAGGGCACCCGCCCGTGGCTGAAACCGTGGAGCGGCGGCGATATGGCCGTAACAGGCAGGGCGCGACCGCTACGCGCCACCGGCCAGCCTTATCGCGGAATCAATGTCCTCCTGTTGTGGATCGAGGCGCAGGCCTCCGGCTTTGTCAGCCCGTCATGGATGACCTACCGACAGGCCCAAGCCTTCGGCGCACAGGTGCGCAAGGGCGAATGCGGTGCAAATATCGTCTATTACGGCGACAGCAACAAGACTGTGCGCGACGAAACCAGCGGCGAGGACAAGGCGCAATCGTTCCGTTTCCTGAAAACCTACACCGTCTTTAACGTGGCGCAGATCGAGGGACTTCCCGAGCGGTTTCTTGTTCTGCCCGAACCCGCGCCGGAGGAAGAGCGCATCGAAGCCGCCGAGGCATTCTTTGCCAGCATTCCCGCAACCGTGAACCATGGCGGCGACAAGGCTTATTACATCCCGTCAGCCGACCGCATCCAGCTTCCGCCTTTCGCGGCTTTCCATGACGCCCACAGCTATTACGCCACCCGAGGCCATGAAACCTTGCATTGGACCCGCCACAAGAGCCGCCTTGATCGCAGCTTTGGCCGGGAGAAATGGGGCGATGAAGGTTACGCCCGCGAAGAATTGGTCGCCGAGCTTGGCTCAGCCTTCCTTGCCGCCGACCTTGGGTTGGCCATCGAGCCGCGCCCCGATCATGCCAGCTATATCGCAAGCTGGATAACGGTGTTGCAGAACGACAGCCGCGCCATTGTTCAGGCCGCCGCCCACGCCGAGCGCGCTGTTGCCTTCCTGCACCAATTGGCCAGCCCGGAGGAAGTGAAAGCGGCTGCATAGCCGCCG
>JARLJC010000347.1 GCA_031291435.1 Alphaproteobacteria bacterium
CTTGACGCCCTGCGACAAAGCCGCCTCGTCGCCGCCCCTGGTAAAAACGCGGCGGCCTTTTTTCCCCATGATTATCGCGGTGCCGGTGTCCTGGCACATGGGCAGCACGCCGCCGGCCGCGATATTGGCGTTCTTCAACAAGTCGAAGGCGACGAATTTGTCGTTGGAGGTCGCCTCGGGATCGTCGAGGATTTTTCTCAGCTGGGCGAGATGGCCGGGACGCAGCAGATGATTGATGTCGGCCATCGCGGTTTCCGCCAGCAGGCGCAAGGTCTCGGGCTCGACCACCAGAATGTCCTCGCCCTCGAATTTTTCGACGCGCACGCCCTTGTCGGAAAGCTTGCGATAGGGCGTCTCGTCTTTGCCGAGGGGGAAGAGGGGAGCGTAAGGAGCGGTCATCGCGGCGATCCTGAATTTTTTCGCGGATGCGCCGGTTTACGACTTTGGGCGGCGGCTTCCAAGATCGGCAAAGGGATGATCCGCCGGTGCCTCCTCTCTCTCCATCAGTCGGAAAACATCAAATAGTCAGTTATTTCGCACGCCCGAATCGGATTAGAATGAACTTCGCGTGTAGTTCAGGCTCTTGCGCGGGAATTTATTGATGTTTGATCGTGGTTTGGCAATCGTCAGCTTTGCTTTCGCTATCATTTTTGGCATCTGGGGCTTGGCCCCAAATGGCTGGCCGAAAATGCCATTTTGGGTGGCAATGGCCGGATTCACCATCTGCGTGTTTCTTTGTGGTTTGGGGGTCGGTCTGATGGTTACCCCGCAGGGGGACGATACAAAGAAAAATGAACCAAAAATCATCGACACAAATTTGTTTCTACAATTTTCGGATTTGCATACCGTACCCATCGAGCGCGGGCAAAAAAATATAAAATATTGGTATGCTCTTTTTACAGAGAGTATTTTTGTAGATACGAAGGATTCGGAAGGAAAATCGCTCGGCGGTTTTTCAGTGCCCCCAAGATGGTCGATCTTCATAATTTTCGACGAAAGCCCGTTGTTTCGGCAGGCGATTGCGACGTGTAAGGGCCTTATTAATCCGAAATGCGACGTGCAGGTGGCAAATCAACATTATGCAATAATTACGATTGTCGGTGACGTGACAGGCGCAACATTGGACGTTAATTTGATCAGATAAAATTATTATTGTTGAGACACGGTCCGCAGCCTAAAAAATCGTCGCGTCAACAAAATCACGCAATTTCACTATTAACGCCGCCTCGTCGCGCGTTTCGCATTCCCAGATCGTCAGCACGCGCCAGCCCATTTCGGCATAGGCCCCGCGGTGCTTTTGATCCCGCGCGACGTTGCGGGCGATTTTTGTGGCCCAATATTCGGCGTTGGCTTTCGGCAGGCGCGCGCCGCGCTTGCAGTCATGTCCGTGCCAGAAGCAGCCATGGACGAAGATGACCTTCTTCCTGCCGATATAAGCGATGTCGGGAGCGCCGGGCAGGTCGCGGCGGCACAGGCGATAGCCTGGCGCGATGCCGCGGAGAATCTTGCGCACGACGCGCTCCGGCGTTGTGTCGCGTCCCTTGACCGCGCGCATGACATCGGATCGCTCCATCGCGCCCGTCACCCCTTGGGCGGCGGCAGCAGCAGCATGTCCTCGGTCTTGTGCACGATCAGGCTTTTGGCCTTTTCCGCGACGAGCGCCAGGATCCAGGGCAGTTCGAGCGAGACCCGCACGCAATCGGGCAGGAAATCGAAGGCCCCCTTGAGCGAATGGCCCATGGCGCTGATGACGACA
>JARLJC010000348.1 GCA_031291435.1 Alphaproteobacteria bacterium
CCCCCCCCCCCGCGCGTAGACCACCCCCAAAGGCCCAAACCCCCCGGGGGGCGGGGGGGCCGGGGCGGCGCCCGGGGGGCCCCCGGGTATCACGCGGCATATGAAGCTCTTCACTTTAGGCCACAGGCTCATTTGCGGAAGCCCTGCGCGACCAGATAGGTTTCCGAAGATTCCGCGCGGCTGGCGGGCGGCTTGGCGTGCTTGATCTTGGCGAAATGTTTGCGCAGCAGATCGAGGATTTCTTTTTCCGCGCCACCCTGAAAGAATTTGCACACAAACGCCCCGCCCGGAACCAGAACATCGATGGCAAAATGCGCCGCTAACTCTGCCAGCGCCATAATGCGGATATGGTCGGTGCCGGAATGGCCGGATGTCGAGGGGGCGAGGTCGCTTAACACCAGATCGGCAGGTCCCCCCAGAACTTTTTTCAGTTTGTCGGGTGCGTCGTCGGTCAGGAAATCCATTTGCAGGATGGCAACACCCTCGATCGGGTCGATCGGCAGGATATCGAGAGCCACCAGCTTGCTTTTCTTGTTCTTCATGGCGCGGGCGACGACTTGTGTCCAGCCGCCGGGGGCGGCGCCCAGATCGACGACGCGCATCCCGGGCTTGAGCAGGTTGAATTTCTCGTCGAGCTGCAGCAATTTATAGGCCGAGCGGGCGCGGTAGCCGTCTTCTTTCGACGCGGCCACATAGGGGTCGTTCAAGTGGCGTTGCAGCCATTGGCGCGAGGATTCGCTGCGTTTGGTGCTGGCCTTGACCCGCACCGCCTCGCGGCGGCGCGAAGCGATGGTTTTCAGGCCTTTATGTTTTTTGGGGTCGGTCATGGGGGTACTTATAAGCCATAAATAAAGGAAATAATATGGCCTGAAAGGGCTTTTACCCCCCTACACAAAGCCGGAAGGCTGTGATACTAACCGGCCTTCCGTTGGGGAATCGTCTAGCGGTAGGACAACAGACTCTGACTCTGTTTACCGTGGTTCGAATCCACGTTCCCCAACCAAACAAAAGGCCCCCTCTAAAGGGGGCTTTTTGTTCCTATCCCGAATCTTACTTTTCGGAAACTGGCGCGTCTGTGATCCCCCTCACAGCCCCTGTGATCCTCCTCACATCCTTTCGCATATTTCTGCCGCCTTCTGTGGCGCGCCTCACACCGGCGCGGAATGAGGCGGTTCTTTGCGACTGATGCTGCGCGACCATGAACTCACTCAAGGGGGATTATCATGGCTTATACGGACATCGAAAAACTGACGGCCGACCAGATTCTCGCCATCGACGAGAAGAAGCCCGAGTTGCTGTTCGCCGCCGATACCGCCGAGGTGACGCGCGCCTATCACGCGCTGGCCAAGAAGTGGTTTCCCGATCTCAATCCCGACCCGAAGGCTTCCGACGTTTTCCGCCACATCAAGACATTGCGCGACAAGGCCGAGGAGAAACTCGCGGCCCACACCTGGCAGGAAGCGGGTTATGCCAGCCTGCGCCTCAAGACCGGCAAGACCCTGCGCATCCGTTCCGACGCGTCTTTCGATTTCGAACTCGGCACCTTGCATGTTTCCCCGACGACGCTGACTTATGTGGTCGGCACGCCCTATGCGGATTTATTCAAGAATGCGGTGACGCGCATCGGCGCGCTGGCTTTCACCGGCGACGACGGCAAGCCCGACGCCAAGATGAAGGAGACTTACGCGCCTTCCCTGCCGGTGGATTTCAAGAGCTATGAGGGCGAAAACGCCTTCATCCTCGCGGTCAGGAAACGCCCGGACGATATCCGCCTGCGCGATCTGTTGCCGCGCTTGCCCGACGATACCCGCGCCAAACATGCCGCCTGGATAACCAGCCGGTTGCTGGAGATGACGCGCTATCTCGATCATGCCGGCATCGCCCATAACGCGATTACGCCGGATACGGTTTTCGTTTCTCCCAGCACCCACACGATCGGTTTGTTCGGCGGCTGGTGGTATGCGGCGCCTTACGGAACGCCCCTGACGGCGGTGCTTGCCGAAACGGCGGAGTTTTTGCCCGATGACGGCCAGCCGGTGCTGGCCAGCGGCAAGCCCGACCGCGAAATGGCGCGGGCCTCCGCGCGCGAGATGCTGGGCGACCGTGTCGGCACGCGTCTGACCGCGCTGAAACCCGCGCCCCAGCCGATGATCGATTATCTGCGCCAGCCCGCCAATGGCGAAGCGCAAAAGGATCTGCAGGATTGGTATCAGACCGTCCTGCCGAAAAGTTTCGGTGCCCGTCGCTTCACCGAGCTCAAAGTTGCTTACAGCGACGTTTACAAGCCAGGAGGTTAGAGATGCATCAATCCATCACTCACGCCTGGCGCGGCTTCAAAGCCCCCTTCGGCCTCGCAGCTACGCCAGCGCAACGCAGGCACCGAAAGCTTTCGTCGCATGCGCGATCGCCGCAGCACGGTTAACGCCGTCCGCGCGACTTTCTGAAAAACCGTTTTTCCGATGACCGGCCGAAATCCCTTCGGCCCGCGGCGGGAGAACCTTGCCAAAAAGGAGACTTATCATGGGTGGTTCACGTTTTGACGATAATGACTGGGGCACTTACAGCAGCGCCGCCAGCACGCGAACGATCGATCAGGCTTTCGTGCGCCAGTCGATCAACAAGACCAGCGATCCCCGCACTTCGTTCGACCCGACTACGATCACGGTGCGTGAATCGAGGGATTCAGACGCCAACCCCAACGCGACGCCGGTCATTCTCGCTTTCGACGTGACCGGTTCGATGGGGAGCATTCCCTACGCCTTCGTACAGGAAGGGTTGGGCAAACTGATGAAGGAGATTTACGACCGCAAGCCGGTCAGCGATCCCCACATCATGTGCATGGCGGTGGGCGACGCCCGCACCGATCAGTCCCCCTTGCAGGTGACGCAGTTCGAAGCCGATATCCGCATCGCCAAGCAGCTGGAAGATATCTATCTCGAAGGCGGCGGCGGCGGCAACGGCGGTGAGAGTTATAACCTGCCCTGGTACTTCGCCGCGACCAAGACCAGCACCGACGCGGTGGAGAAACGCGGCAAGAAAGGCGTGCTCTTCACCATCGGCGACGAACCGCCGGTGGATGTCCTGACCAAGGAGCAGATCGAACGCGTCATTGGCGGCGAGCCGACCCGCGACTTCACTTCCGCCGAACTGCTCGAAATGGTGCGCAAGCAGTATGACGTGTTCCATGTCGTGGTCGAACAGGGCAGCGGGATCTCCGACTACGGGCGCGACCGCGTCGTCGGCGGCTGGAACAAGCTCTTGGGCGAGGGGCATGTGCTGCTGCTGTCCGACTACACCAAACTGTCGGAAGTCGTGACCTCGGCGATTCAGCTTAATGCCGGGGCCGATCGCGACGCGGTGGTCAAGAGCTGGTCGGGAGATACCAGCCTGGTGGTCGCCAACGCCCTGCCGAAAACGCCGGGGCCGGTACGCACCGGCGGCGGCAAGCATGGCGTCGTTCGCCTGATGACGCCGATGGTGGCGTGACAGCGGGGGAGGGCGGCCTATCGAGGCCGCCCTCCAACTGCCCAACTGTCTGTGAAAGGAGAAGCAAATGAAAACGGCAAAAGTCATTATCGGCGGCGCGTTCGGCGACGAAGGCAAGGGCCTGTTCACCGATTACCTGGCCGCGGAGAGCGAGGCGGGAACCTGCGTTGTGCGTTTCAACGGCGGCGCGCAGGCGGGCCATACGGTGCAGACGCCCGAGGGCAGGCGGCATGTGTTCGGCCATTTCGGCAGCGGCAGCCTGGCGGGATTACCGACTTTCCTGTCTTCTTATTTTGTGTGCAATCCGGTTATTTTTCTGCGCGAGTTGCGACAGCTTGCGGCGCTCGGCGTTACGCCTTGCGTTTATGCCGATAAAAACTGCGCGGTGACGACACCCTACGACATGATGATCAACCAGATCGTCGAGCAGGCGCGCGGCAAAAACCGCCATGGCAGCGTCGGCGTCGGTTTCGGGGAAACGCTGGAGCGGCAGCAAAATACCGTCTATGCGCTGCGCCTCGACGATTTACAGGATGCCGATGGCCTGCGCCGCCGTCTCGATCTCATGCGTGCGGACTGGGTGCCGAAGCGGCTCGCCGCGCTGGGCGTCACGGATATCGGCGAGGAATGGCAAAGGCTATTGGCCTCTGAAACGCTGCGCGAACATTTCATCGACGATGCCGCGCAGTTTCTCGCCGCAATCAGGCCGGTCGGGGGCGGGCATCTCGCGCAATGGGAACATGTGATTTTCGAAGGCGCGCAGGGGCTGCTGCTCGATCAGGAACGCGGCTGGTTCCCGCATGTCACGCGCTCTTATACCGGCATCCGCAATGTGCTGACGCTGGCGGAGGCGGCGGGGCTGGACGATCTCGACGTCTATTACCTGACGCGTTCTTACACCACGCGGCATGGGGCGGGGCCGCTGCCGCATGAATTGCCGCATCTGCCTTATGCGGGCATTGTCGATGAAACCAACCGGCCCAACGCCTATCAGGGGGTGCTGCGTTTCGCGTGGTTCGATCTCGATCTGTTTCGCGACACGGTTTTGCGCGATCTCGGCGACGGGCAGGGGCGGCTGACTTTGCGCCCGCATCTGGCGATGAGCTGCCTCGATCAGATCGAAGGCGAAGCGCGCTATATTGCGCAGGGCCGCCTTCATAGTGCCGGTGCCGATGAACTGTATGAGTGCGTGCGCTGCGCCATCGGGGGCGGCGACGGCCTTGCCAGTTACGGTCCGACGCGCGCGGCCATCGTGCCGGTTGCCGCCTTTGCGCCGCATCCCTGTTCAGCCGCCGACATAGGCAATCGCGCGTTTGAGGCCCTCAACGTCATGTAAGGTGATGGTGGTGCCTTTGAGGCTCAGCAGGCCGAGACTGGCGAAATGATGCAGCTGCTTGTTGACGCTTTCGCGCGACACCGCCAGCTGCTTGCCGATTTCCGCCTGGCTGAGGCGCGCGGCGATGACGATCTCGCCGTCTTTCTCGACTCCGTAATCGAGTGCCAGCCGCCACAGATAGCGCCCGAGGCGCACCGGCAGATCCTGCAACGCGATCAGTTCCATCGTATGCAGATAGCGGCGCATGCGGTAACAGGTGATGCGGATCAGGGCGATCATCGCGTCGGGGCAGGTGCGCAGAATGGGCAGGAAATCGTCGCGCTTGACGATCATCAGCGTGCAATCGGTTTCGGCCATGACATCGACCGCGCGCGGCTTGTCGTCGAGGATCGACATTTCGCCGACCAGCTCGCCTTTTTCAACCATGGTAATAAGGAGTTCCTTGCCTTCGCGCGAAGTGACGCTCATGCGCAAACGGCCCGAGGCCAGACAGGCCATGAAAGGCCCTTCTTCGCCGACGCGGAACACATAATCGCCGGGATGGATTTCGCGATACTCGGCCTTGGCATAGATCGTATTGCGGAGCGCGAGCGGAAACAGCTCAAAAATTTTGCCGTATTGCAGAAATTTGCGCGACGAGGCCCGCATGAATGACCGATGGCTGAATTCTTTTATAAGCGGAGCTATAATAACACAAATCAGCCGATTTTCCATAAAATGGACTTGGTGCGATTGAGCAGTCGAGGGGGCTCGCAGCGGCTGGCTTGGAAAGGCTGCCGTCCTCGCGAAGGTGGGGATCCACCCCCAAGGGCGTTAGAACGGCCAGGGAAATGGTGCGGTCGAGAAGACTCGAACTTCCACGAGATTTCTCCCACAGCGACCTCAACGCTGCGCGTCTACCAGTTCCGCCACGACCGCACGTCCTGTTTTCACGAGGTAGGGGCAAGCCAATAGCAGAACAGCAAGGGCTTGAGCAAGGGAGATATTTGGCCTGCTTTTGCCCTTATCCGGGCAGGATTTTGAGGGCCAGCCGCGCCGTCAGGGTGTGATCTGCGGCCACGCCACCCGGTTGACGAAAAACGGAATGCGCCGCGTCTCTGCCTGCACGACGGGTTTGAAGGTACCCCTTTGGGTAGAGCAAATGAGGTGGCGGCCCCGGTCATCTGAAAAGCTTGATTATCGATAGGGAAAATACCTAATCCGCGTCAAAACCCAAGAGACTGTGGAGGCAGGCGGCGTTTCCCTAAAATATGAGACAAATTGAGAGTAGTTGGACTTTTTTAACGAGTCGCCTTGTAAAATCAGGCCTTACCAATTAGCTTGCCGGTCTCGCCGGTCAGGCTCTTTTTTATCCTTTGCGCTGACGCCCCAATCAGGAAGACCGATGTCCGATAATGATGAAAAAAAGAAGGATGCGGCGGTCGCCCGGCTAACCCAGGCGGAACTCGACGTCATCATCAAGAAGCATGAATTCTATGCCACCGGGCGCATGGGTGGCATCCGCGCGCATCTCGCGCATATGGATCTGGCCGGTCTTTCTTTCGTCAAGAAAAACATGGCCGACGCCGATTTCACCGGCGC
>JARLJC010000349.1 GCA_031291435.1 Alphaproteobacteria bacterium
CGGGGTGATGGTATGGCCGTCAAGTGGGATCGTCATATTCGCGAAGGCGAATATCCCATTTGTTTTCTTGCGGCTTAACAGGAAATGGGATTTCCGCCTTCGCGGAAATGACGCAAGCATAAGGAGATACACATGACCACGCAGAAATGGGTTTACAGCTTCGGCAACGGCAAAGCGGAAGGCAAGGCCGAGATGCGGAATTTGCTGGGCGGCAAGGGCGCCGGCCTCGCTGAAATGTCGAATTTGGGATTGCCGGTGCCGCCGGGCTTCTCGATCACCACCGAAGTCTGCACCTATTACTATGCGCATAAAAACACCTATCCCGCCGATCTGGCTTTGCAGGCGCAGGCCGGTTTGGCGCAGGTCGAACAGATCGTCGGCTGCAAATTCGGCGACGCTAAAAATCCGTTGCTGGTCTCTGTCCGTTCGGGCGCGCGCGCTTCGATGCCGGGCATGATGGATACGGTTCTGAATTTGGGCCTCAACAAAGAAACCGTCGAAGGTTTGAAGGCGCAAAGCGGCAATCCGCGTTTCGCCTATGACAGCTATCGCCGTTTCATTCAGATGTATTCCTGCGTGGTGCTGGATATGGAGCATCACATTTTTGAAGACATTATCGATGATGTGAAGCGCGACAAGAAATATACGCAGGATACGCAGCTCACCGCCGAAGACTGGCAGGATGTGATCGAATCTTATTTGAAGGCCGTCGAGAAACATCTCGGTAAACCCTTCCCGCAGGATGTGAATGAACAATTATGGGGCGCTATCGGCGCGGTGTTCGGTTCGTGGATGAATACGCGTGCGATGACCTATCGCAAACTCAACGACATTCCCCATGACTGGGGCACGGCAGTCAACGTGCAGGCGATGGTGTTCGGCAATCGCGGCGATGATTGCTGCACCGGCGTGGCGTTTACGCGCAATCCTTCGACCGGCGAAAATGCGTTCTACGGCGAATATCTCGTCAATGCGCAGGGCGAAGATGTCGTCGCCGGTATCCGCACGCCGCAGGAACTGACCATCAAGAGCAAGAATGAGCAGGGCAGCAAGCTTCCCGCGATGGAAGAAACCATGCCGCAGGTTTTTGCGCAGCTGAACGAAGTGCGCCTGAAGCTCGAAAAACATTACCGCGACATGCAGGATATCGAATTCACCGTGCAGCAGGGCAAGCTTTACATGCTGCAAACCCGCACCGGCAAGCGTACCGCTGCGGCGGCCTTGAAAATCGCGGTCGATATGGTGGCCGAAGGCGTGATCGACAAAGCCGAAGCCGTCAAACGTATCGACCCGAAATCGCTCGATCAGTTGCTGCATCCGACGCTCGATCCCAAGGCCAAGAAACAAGTCATCGTCAAGGGCCTGCCCGCCTCTCCCGGTGCTGCTTCAGGCAAAGTCGTGTTCAGCGCCGACGAGGCGGAATCCATGACCGCCGCCGGACAAAAAGTTATTCTCTGCCGCATCGAAACCAGCCCCGAAGATATTCACGGCATGCATGCCGCCAGGGGCATTGTCACCAGCCGTGGCGGCATGACCAGCCATGCGGCGGTCGTGGCGCGCGGCATGGGTCGTTCCTGCGTTGCGGGGGCGGGCGATCTGCATATGGATTATGCCGCCAAGTCGATGAGCGTGAAGGGCACGACCGTGAAGGCGGGCGATATCATCACCATCGACGGGTCCACCGGCGAAGTCATGCTCGGCGAAATTCCGACCGTGCAGCCGGAATTGTCGGGCGATTTCGAGAAACTGATGGGCTGGGCGGATTCGTTCCGCCGCCTCGGCGTTCGCGCCAATGCCGAAACGCCTTTGGACGCCCGCACCGCGCGGAAGTTCGGCGCGGAAGGCATCGGTTTGTGCCGCACCGAGCATATGTTCTTCGATACCGACCGTATCACCTCGATGCGCGAGATGATTATCGCCGACGATGTACAGGGCCGTAAAGCCGCTTTGGCGAAGCTCGAACCGATGCAGAAGAAGGATTTCATCGATCTGTTTACGATCATGGAAGGGCTGCCGGTCACTATCCGTCTGCTCGACCCGCCCTTGCATGAATTCCTGCCGCAGAAAGACGCCGAAATCGAAGCCGTGGCCAAGGCTGCCGGAGTCTCAGCTGACAAGGTGCGCAAGCGCATCAGCGCGTTGCATGAATCGAACCCGATGCTGGGGCATCGCGGCTGCCGCCTCGGCATTTCGTATCCCGAAATTTATGAGATGCAGGTGCGGGCGATTTTTGCCGCCGCCGCCGACATGGCCAAGCAGGGCAAGAAGGTTATTCCTGAAATCATGATTCCGCTGATTGCTACCAAAAAGGAACTCGATATCCTGAAAGCGATGACCGACCGCGTTGCCAGCGAAAGCGGCGTGAAGGATTATCTGGTCGGCACGATGATCGAATTGCCGCGCGCCGCTCTGCGTGCCGGTGAAATCGCCGAAAGCGCGCAGTTCTTCAGCTTTGGCACCAACGATCTGACCCAGACCACCTTTGGCCTCAGCCGTGACGATGCCGCCACTTTCCTGCCGGATTATTACGCGGCGGGCGTGTTCGAACATGATCCGTTCGCCTCGCTCGATCAGGAAGGCGTCGGGGAACTTGTCAAAATCGCGTGTGAGCGCGGCCGCGCCACGCGCAAGGATTTAAAGCTGGGTATCTGCGGCGAACATGGCGGCGACTCCAATTCGGTGAAATTCTTCCACCGCGCCGGGCTGGATTACGTTTCCTGCTCGCCTTACCGGGTGCCGATTGCTCGTCTTGCGGCGGCGCAGGCGGCCATCGAAGGGCAAAGCGACATAGACGCGCGTCGCAACGCGGCCTAGGGTTCGGACTCATTAAAAAAGCCGGCCGTACCAAAGCCGTCATTCCGGAAAATGTGCTTTTTGACCCCCACTTTTTCGGGGTCAAAATGCACATTTGTCCGGAATCCAGTTGCCCTTCCTGCACAGGCAGTCTTTGCGGACAGGGGAACTGGATTCCGGACAAAACTGCATTTTCGCAAATCGCTTGCGGCGATTTCCGAAAAAGCAGTTTTTCCGGAATGACGGCTCCTGTGGCACTTAAAGCTTTGTTTTGACGCCTATCCAATGGGTCCGAACCCTAAACCATCGCGTTGGTCGAGAACAGCTTGTTATACTCCTGAACCGCGAAACGGTCGGTCATACCCGCGATATAGTCCGCGATGATGCGGGCTTTGCCGAGCTCATCGTCGCGGCAATCTTCGACCGCGTTGAACCAGGAGGAAGGCAGGCAGTCCGGGTGCTCCCTAAAGAACTCGAACAGTTCGCCGACGATCTGCCGCGCCTTGGTGCAGATCTGGTTGATGCGACTGTGGCGATAGACGCGGGCATGCAAAAACGCGCGCAGGGTTTCGACATTGCGCGCCATGGCCGGGCTGAAACCGACGGTCGCCTGCGCGGCATAGCGGATTTCCTCGGCGGATTGCGGCTGCAGCGCATTGAGGTTGCCGAGCGTAGTTTGCAGAACGTCATCGACCATCAATCCGATCACTTCGCGCACGGCTTCGTACATCAACCTTTCGCGCGCGGCCTCGGGATAGCGGGTGCGGGCTTTTTCCAGCGACGGGCCGAACAAAGGCAACTCGCTTAAATCTTCGAGGCGGAAGAATCCGGCCCGGTGCCCGTCGTCTATATCATGCGTGTTATAGGCGATGTCGTCGGACAAAGCCGCGACCTGTGCCTCGATGCCGGCATAGGTGGTCAGTTCCAGATCCCATTGCTGATTGAAAGCCCGCAGGGTTGGCAGAATGGTGCGGTGATCGACCGGGCCGTTATGTTTGACGACGCCTTCGAGAGTTTCCCATGTCAGGTTCAGCCCGTCGAACGCGGCATAGCGGTTTTCAAGCTTGGTCAGAATGCGGAAAGTCTGCTCGTTATGATTGAACCCGCCATAGGGTTCCATTGCCGCCGAAAGCCCGTCCTCCCCGGCATGACCGAAGCAGGTATGGCCGAGATCATGCGAGAGGGCGATGGTTTCGGCGAGGTCTTCGTCGATGCGCAAAGTGCGGGCGATGGAACGGGCGATTTGCGCGACTTCGAGCGAGTGGGTCAGGCGGGTGCGGTAATAATCGCCTTCACTTTCGATGAAGACCTGCGTTTTATTGCGCAGCTTGCGGAAGCCGCCGCTATGGATGATGCGGTCGCGGTCGCGCTGGAAGGGGCTGCGGGTGGGGCTGGGCGGCTCCGGGGTAAGGCGGCCGCGGCTCTGGGCCACTAGTGTGGCGTAGGGGGCCAATAAGGGGGTGGAGGGGGCGGCTTGAAATGTCTGGCTCATGCGCCCACATTAGCATTTCGGGGCATGTAGAGGAAACAAGAATGTCAGTTTCGATCAGCGAGGCCGCGGCGCGGCGCATTAACAAAGTGGTCGGCGATTCCGGCGGTGCGGCGCTGGCCGTACGGCTCGAAGTGCTGGGCGGCGGCTGCTCGGGCTATCAGTATAAATTCGGGTTTGCCGAGGCTGTGGATGCCGCCGAAGATGTCGTGGTGGAACGCGACGGCGCTCGTCTCGTGGTCGATAAAACATCGCTCGGCCTTGTCGATGGCAGCGAGGTCGATTACGGCGAGGGTCTTATGGAATCCGGATTCCGAATCGTCAATCCGCAGGCGGCTTCGTCATGCGGGTGTGGCAGTTCTTTTGCGGTGAAAGAATAGGCCAAAGCGGCCAGTCTGTCTGGTGCGGACCGGAGATTCTTTGGGCCCTCCGCCCGAGGCCGCATGGTCGGGGATGGATGAGGGGTTCGATTGCAAAGCCTTGGCGTCGCGATGCAGGACATGGATATCGATGGTGTTATCCTGCCGCAATCTTTCTATTTCTTCGGGCGAGGCATACATATCGTCGAGAATGACGTGGTCTTTTTTAAGATGACATTCAAAAACTTCTGACGATAGCAGCCCCATTATTTCCTGAGGATCACCTTCGAGGATGAGCTGCGCGCCTTCTGTGGCTGTGCCGATATGGGCATGTTCGGCTACAACTTTGGCGGCCTCGACATAAGTACGGTCTCGGGACTCAACAACGACTCGATTGGTAGGCATCGGTACACCTGTAGGCGAAGAAGGCCGCAATCTGTACCCGTCCGACTGAGTCTTCAATACGAAGTATGGCGAAAATATTTTAAAAGCCCGCGCCTGTGTCATTTAAGCCCGTTGCGGCTACGGAATGAGTGTTTTCCGTAGTCCGATAAGCCCGGCTGCGCTTGTGTGAAAAGGGGCGGCGGGGCAGAATGCGGCCTGTTGTTCTCTGTTCTGGTTTTAGTCTCATGCGTATCGCCACATGGAACGTCAATTCCGTTCGCGCGCGGCTGCCGAATGTCATCGGCTGGCTGGGGCGCGCCAAACCCGATGTCCTGCTGATGCAGGAAATCAAATGCGAAACCAAAGATTTCCCGTCGATGGAATTTCAGGCGGCGGGCTATCAAGTGCATGCCTTCGGCCAGAAATCATACAACGGCGTGGCGATCGCGAGTTTGCATAAGATCGAAGAAGTGCGCGAAGGCCTGCCGGGCGACGATGCCGATGCGCAGGCGCGTTACCTTGAAGCCGTCGTGCAGGGTGTGCGCGTCGCCAGTATTTATCTGCCCAACGGCAATCCCCTCGGCACGGAAAAATTCGCCTACAAACTGGCATGGATGGAACGGCTGAAACGCCATGCGGCGGAACTCTTGCGCGACGAAAAACCGGTGGTGCTCGGCGGCGATTACAACGTCATTCCCGAAGAAATCGACGTGCATAATCCGCAGGACTGGCTCGGCGACGCGCTTTATGCACCGGAAAGCCGCGCCGCATTCCGCGAAATTCTGCATCTCGGTTACACGGAATTGTTCCGCGCTTTGCATCCGGGCCAGCAGGCCTACACTTACTGGGATTATCAGGGCGGCGCCTGGCAGCAGGATAAAGGCATCCGCATCGACCATTTTCTGCTCTCGCCCGAGGCGGTGGACCGCGCCACCTCCTGCATCATCGACCGCGCCCCGCGCGGCGAGGACAAAGCCAGCGACCACACGCCGGTTATCGCGGAGTTGCGGGCTTAACCAAAACTCAAGCTTGGTGTGTTATCGGTTTCCCTCTATTATTCGAGGCAAGCGCCCGTAGCTCAGCTGGATAGAGCATCGGTTTCCTAAACCGGGGGTCACGTGTTCGAATCACGTCGGGCGCACCAAATTTAAAACGCCTTGCGTTTTAAATTTGCCACGCCGAAGCGAGCGTTAGCGAAGCGAAGGCGGGCTGGTTGCCGTTACTTACCCGATCCAAGCACAAAAGCCACAAGCACGCCTTTGGGCGCGCGCGTGGTGACGAGAGTGCGCCAGGCCTCATCCTTCTCGGCATAGCCCAGAAGATCAGCCCGTTTGTCGGCGTTATATTGATCGTTATCGGCTTTGACGTCGGCTTGGTTCTGAATTTCCCAGGCATCGCCCTCGTTAGCCCCGGATTTGAGGGCCGCGTCATCTTGAGCCTTGTCGGCGGCTTTCTGGTTCTGGTCGGTTACCGCATCGGCGGCTTTGGTATCGGCTTCAGTCTTTTCGGCGGCTGCAATGGCTTGTTTGTAAACCGGGTCGCTATGGCTGCACAGGTCAACGACGGCGGCGAGAAAGTCTTTCTTGCCGTGGTCATCACCCCCAATTGTAAAGCAAAGCTTGTGGAAGGGATCGGGGTTCTCAGTGAGAAAATTACCGGCGGCATCCGTCTTAAAGCTGGGGATGCCAAAATAAGCGCCATCGTAAGCCGGTTCGACAAGGAGAACCTGATCGACGCCAGCCTGAGTGCCGTCGATAACGGGGGCGACGGAAAAGCTCAATCCCTCGGGAAAATAACGGGCATTAATTTTCTTCCATGCGGCGCGGTCGGCAGCATCCCGGACATCGCTGGCGGCGAGCGCGGCAGTATCGGAACGTTCGAGCGCCTTAATTTCTTTGGCTGATTTGGCCTGCTCGGCTTTTGCGGTTTCTCCGGCCATTTTATACTCGGCGTCGGCCAGTTGTAGCGCCGTATTATATTGCGCTTTGATCTCAACTCCTTTGGCGTCATAGGCGGCTTCGTCCGTTTTTTGCGCAGTGCTAAAGTCGGCGCACGCGGACTGAACTTTCGAAGCGATAGGGCCATGCATGGGGGCGCCGGCGACTGTGGCGCAGAAAAATCCGAAGCTATAGGAATCGGAAACACGAATGACTTCGGAATAATCCGGCTTGGCCGCAAGCGCGGGCGCGCTGAGAGCGGCAAGGGATGTCGTAGCGAAAGCAAGTTTGCGTAAATCCATAATCACCCTCATCCGTTAAAAATGCTTTGTGCTTATTATCAGACGCGGAATATAGCACAAAGCCGCAACGTGAAATATTTTCACGGATGTTGGTTAACGTGCGCCCTTTATTGGGCAGGTACGGCGCCAGTCAAGCCCGTTTACCCGATATAATTCTTTACCGTCTTGGCGTCGCGCAGTTCGGCGTCGCCGGGATTCTGGCCGAATTCGCGCTTGGCGCGGCGCTGGCGCAGCATATCCCAGCATTGATCGAGCATGGTTTCGAGTTCGGCAAGGCGCTTCTGGTCAGCGTCGGAGGCTTTGCCGCTGGATTCCCGCTGGAACAATTCATGTTCTTCGCTGGCCAGTTTATCGATGTGGGCGATGATGTTTTTGTCTTCCATGTTGGGTCTCCCTGTTGGGTGTGCCTGCCAGTATCGTGCCGGGAGTATGTGAAATCCATATAATCCTGATACTGTCTTGATACCGGGCGGACGGCTCTCCTGTGGAGAGGCCAACTGGGTCCCGCATCGCGCACCAAGAGGTGCTTGTGCGGGATGACGGCATGGGTGGTTCTCTAATTATAAACGCCGGCAGCCATTGAGGAACAGATCGACGGCCTTGTCGCTCCATGCCGCGAGTTCGGCTGGCGTGAAAGGTGTGCCGAGGCCAAGGGCACGGCGTTGCGGGGCGGCCACGACCAGAAAGAGAAATTGCTCGGCGGCAAAAGCGGGATCGGACAGGGCAAAATTCCGGGTGAGGAGGCCGGCGATACGGGTAATGGCTTCCTGCCGGGATTTCTGCTGATGCAGAACCATGGCCAGTTCGGGGAAGCGGGTAGCCTCGGCAATGATGATGCGATGAAGGGCGAGGCTTTCGGCGCTCAACGAGGCCTGCAGGATGGCCTGTGCGACGCGGCGCAGGGTTTCGTCGATCGAGGCCCCGCTAAAAAGCTGTTCGACATTCGCCGCGGGCGGCGTGACATGCTCGACGATGCGGCGAACCACGCCGCGAAATAACTCCTGCTTGTTGGCGAAACGCACATACAAAGTGCGCTTGGTGATGCGCGCGCGCGCCGCCACCGCTTCGATGCTGGTGCCGCCATAGCCATGCGCGAAGAACAAGGCCGTCGCCGCATCGAGGATTTTATCCTGAAGTTTTTCCGCCTGCTCCCGCGACGGGCGGCCCCCGCGTCGCGGGGAGGTTTTTTCTTTTTTGATCATTACTGATAATAACCCGGATAGGCCGGATAGCCATAGTAAGCCTGCTGCGGATAGGCATAAAC
>JARLJC010000350.1 GCA_031291435.1 Alphaproteobacteria bacterium
CGTCGAACGCTTCTTCTGCCGCCTCAAAGACTTCCGCCGTGTTGCCACCCGCTACGACCGACAGCCATACACCTTCATGGCTGCCGTCTTCTTGGCCTCCATCGTCGCTTTCTGGCTATGATTTATGAGTCCAAACCCTAAGTGGGGTGCGCCTGACGGAAAGCATAAGGCTGCTTCCTCTCGGTGACACGCACGGTATCGCGCCGTGAAATTTTGCCCCCGCGCATGGCAATGGCGTTTTCGCCGAATACCGGCCCCTTGACTTTCACATCGCCGAATTGCTGCGTCAGAAAAAAGTTCTTAGTCAGCGCCGTCAGCGTATCAGGATAGGCCTGTTCGCCCGACTGCTGATCGCGTGTGGTCATGACACACCGCGTGCACGGCTTGACCAGTTGTATGGCGGCCTCGCCTATACACAATCCACGCCAGTTATACTCGCTCTCATCGCTCGCGATGACGATGTTGGCGCGAAAATTTTCCATCGGCACCGGCGCATCCAGACGCGCGTTAAGCGCGCTCAAAGTAGCCGTGGTTGTCACCAGATAGGGATAGCCGTCGGCAAAGCTTACGACATCCTTTCCGGGTCTCGCCGCGAAATTTTCGTCGCACGGGCGCGCATCGCCTTCTTTCTGATAAACCAGAAAGACATCGCTTTTGAGATAATCGCGGAAAAACTGCACGGCCGCATAGGGCGCGACGGTGCCCCAAACCGGATTCTTGTGCAAAAAAATAACCTGCCGTCCGTCACCGCCAAAGTCGGGATCGAGAATTTGCTCGCCGAACCCAGGGACTGAAATTTTGATCCTGTTAGCCTGATCGGCATTGACCCGCAGCAATTCGACCTTGACGCGGGCGAGCTCGGGCCGCTGCCTCTGGCTGATGAAATCGCCATTGCCATCGACAATCATCCAGCCGCGATCGATGATCTGTCCCACCTGAAGCCCCCGTGGAGCCGCATAAGCCCTGTCGACATCGACACCCTGGCAGGATTTGATCGGATAAAGACGCAGTCCCTCGATATGCATAAAAAAATCCCATACGACGAAGCCGGCATTTTAACGACGTTTACGAGGTGCGGCAATGTGGGATTAAAAACGGGGAATTAAGCGAAAGTATCGAGCACCGAACCATAAATGGTCTTGGCGCCGCCGCCCGTCAGAGCATGTTGCAGACCGACCGGCCTCGAGGCAACGGGATTGAGGATACTGGCAAGAAAGGCGGTCCGGCTCGAGGCACCGGTATAAACCCCGGTTTCCGTCGATGCCGTACCAGCGGGAGGAGTCGCGCGCGCTTCAGCCTGAGCTAACCGCGCCTGAGTCAAAAGCGTGTCTGCCCCGACATTGCCGTAGCCGGGCTGAGAAGCCAGAAAGAGAATAGATGCCACAGACATTTATTGCTCCGGAAACCCTTGGACCTTCACTACAAGGATACCAAACCAACTCTAACAGAAGGTAAATTGCGGTTAATATTTTTTAACTAGTGAAGGATGAGCCTGAATGAAAAGGAGAAATATATAACGAAAGAAGGCCTTACCCCCCCCTTCCCGGCCAGGAAAATTATGATTTTAGAAATTTGAGATATCGCCTGCCCTACTGCCTTCAATACCGTTAAACGAATTCATGGCAACGATCGCGATTAAATCCTTTAAGCCGAATAATATTTATATCGAATCGATGCAAATGATTTAGTGTTTATACGTATGAATTCTGGCTCATGCAACGGGGATGGAATGGCTCTTGTGCACAAATTACCGGCGTTCGCTCTATCCGTTTTATTGATGCTTGTACCCATCGGCGCAGGGGCTGAAATTCCCCAAGGCAGCACGGGCATGCTCCGCCTGTCTTTTACAATAGGGCCAGTAGAAGGATTAAGTGAGCCATGGCTAGGGCTGGGCTTTTCGCATAGAGCGGAGGCCACATCCTCGGATTTATGGGGCGCGAGAGACGAAGGCGTAGAAAGCAATGTCGATTTCAATCTTGCCTCGCCAAAGATGGCATTTGGAACCGAGAACACGCGTACCGTTCTTTTGCTGACGAAACCAGAATACCGTGCGCCGGCTGGCTGTGACGGCCCGAGCGCCCCTAGTGGAAACAATAACGGAAACAGTACCGCGACCAATGCAGCGATAGCCATCGGCAGCGCGGCTGTAGTCGGCACCGTGATTTATCTGCTCATAGATAACGGCCTGATTATGGCCACCGGCTGTTAAAAATGGGTGGCAGCGGAGGGAAAGTCGCACATCCCTTACCGCCTGCTAGGGCTTTGAAAACGCGGCGGATGGCGATCGTTGCGAGCTCGGATCGCTTTCTCTCAGATCCATGCGTTCAATCAGACCATTCGTGATGGTATAAACGTGCCACACCTCGATATCTGAAAGAACATCTCCACTAAGGGTTTTCACGAGCTGGTGAACCCTCACATCGGTCTTGCTTCCCTCGCAGTCGATTACTTCCACCGGTTCCACACGAGGGGCAAATTCCTTCCATTGACGCGTCCAGTAGGCGCGAATCTCGTCTTTCCCAACGACACGACCGCCTTCTGATGCCTTGGGCCAGCTCACATTCTTGCTCATGAGCGCCAGCGCGCCATCGATATCCCGCCGGTTGAAAGCGGAATAGGCTTCAGCGATAAGCATTTGTGTGTTCGCCAACGGATCCTCCTAGGTAGCCGAAAAGGGACTTCGAAATCCGTTCTGAAGCTTGCCAGCGTTAAGAAATTGGTGGCAGCGGAACGCTTTAGCCAATACAGACCGCCTTTTAAATTATCTTTAAGCTAACCCTTTAAATTCAATTCAGCCAGCATGTGAGTGCCGCCATTACCGGCAGCCGACTAGATTGCCGATAATAGCACCTATCATAAGCCACGCCGCCCCCGTCGGAACATGCCATAGTAATAACTTTGGCATTTTTATGGCTGGCGCGAATCGCCAGAAGCTTTATGGTTAAAGCTTCATGATTCATTCCATCCTGACGCGGAGCGCCTCGGTGATTAAATATCTGAAGCCGAATTCTCAGCTATTGCGCATCATACTTTTGGGCGGGGTTTTTTCAACTTACACCCTATGTCTTGTCAATTCAGCCTGGGCGAATGGCGGCTCGTCCGGTCGCGGTGAATTGGGCACCTATCAAAATGGCGGTACCGGTTATACCGGCGTTGCCGGCAACAATGGCGGCAACGCCGGTCTGGGCGGCGACGGCGGAGGCGGCGGTGGCGCTGGCGGCGGTGCAGGTGGTAGTGGCGGCGGTACTGGCGGTACGGCAGGTACCGGCGGTACATCGCTAAGCAAAAATGGCGGCGATGCCGGCAATGGTTCAGGATTGGTGAGTTCCGGCGATTCCGGCGGCGGCGGCGGCGGCGGCGGCTACAACGGTAATGGCAGCGGCGCCGCGACGATAGCGAACGCAGCGCCCCTTGCGGGCGGCAATGGCGGTAAAGGTGGCAACGCCGGTGGTGGTGGCACTTATGGCGGCGGCGGCGGCGGCGGCGGCGCGGGCGGGTACGGCGCCATCGTCACCGGCGCAGGCGCCAGCACGAATAGCAGCACGATCAGCGGCGGTACTGGCGGCAATGGCGGCGCGAACAGCGTCGAAGTTGGCGGCGGCGGCAATACGGGCAATGGCGGCGACGGCGGCGTGGGCGTCCAATTCACCTCGACCGGATCGATCACCAATACCGGCACCATTCAGGGCGGCAATGGCGGCGTTAATGGCGACAGCCCCGGCACTTCTTATTTTGATGGCAGTCCGGGTGTAGGCGGCACCGGCATTGTCGGTTCGGGAATAACCGTAACCAATAACGGCGGCACCATTGCCGGCGGCCTGTCGGGGGACGGCGTGACAAGAGCCAACGCGATTGAATTTACGGGTGGGTCGAATACGCTGACGATGCAGGGCAGCGGCACGATCACCGGCAATATTGCGCTGGATACGGGCAGCAGCCTCAATTTAAATCAGACAACCGCACAAACTTTGTCGAGCGCGATTACGGGTAGCGGCTCACTCACGGATTCCGGAACGGGCACGCTGACATTGAACGGCGCCAACAGCTATACCGGCACAACCACGGTTTCGGCGGGTACGCTGGAAGTCGGCGATGCGTCGCATAGCGGCGCGACGCTTACGAGCAATGTGACGGTCAATTCCGGCGCGGTCCTCGGCGGGCATGGCACCATCACCGGCTCGATCAGCAATAGCGGCAGCGTTTCGCCCGGCGGCACGATCGGCACTTTGACCGAAAACGGAAATTATACGCAGAATGCGGGGGGCAGCCTCAATATCGAATTATCGCCGTCGCAAACGAGCAAGCTGGCGGTGAACGGCAACGCATCGCTCGCGGGCACGCTGAATATTACCCCGGATGCTGGAACCTATATTCGCGGCACCACCTATCAGATTTTGACGGCGAATAATGTGAGCGGCACCTTTACGACCGTTAATAATTCGGCGCCGTCGAGCGTGCAGTTCTCGATCACCTATAATTCGACTTATGTCGATTTGCTGGCGCTGACCGGCGCGACGAATTTCAGCACCCTTGGTTACACCAGTAACGAGCAGAATGTCGCTGTGGCATTGGATAATGTTTCCGCGGGCTATACCTCCGGTAACTTCAATACCCTGGTGACTAACCTGTCGCAATTGCCGGCATCGCAGCAAGGGCAAGCACTCGCATCCTTAAACGGTACGACGGCTACCGAAACACAATATGGCGCCGCGTCGAACATGAATATGATGATGGACGCTGTCCAATCCCGCCTGACCGGCTCGCCCGCGGCTTCCGGCGCGCAATTCAGCATGCTGGAACCCAAGATCGAGGAAGTTCAGGTGGCAGACGCCGACGACAGTTACTGGGGACCGGCGCCAAAGGAACCTTC
This sequence comes from Alphaproteobacteria bacterium, assembly GCA_031291435.1. Classification (GTDB taxonomy): domain Bacteria; phylum Pseudomonadota; class Alphaproteobacteria; order UBA9219; family UBA9219; genus CAIXLI01. The sequence continues at coordinate 4,871 of JARLJC010000350.1, forward strand.
GAACCTGACGGCGTGGGTTCAGGGTTTCGGCGAGTTCGGCACGCTTAAAGGCTCGAATGGCGCCGCGGGTATAAACAACACCATCGGCGGCGGCCTGGTCGGTATCGAACATAATTACGATGCCGACACGCGCGCGGGCATGATGGCGGGCGCCGCCAGCAACAGCTTCAGCGTCAAAGGCGTCGGTCAGACGGGCGTCCAGAACACTTATGCTATCGGACTTTATGGGGGCGCAGGGCTTGACGGCTTTACCCTCGATGGCACCGTCCTGGCGGGGTACAACGAAGGCGACGCCGACCGCCAAATCAGTCTGATCAATGCGACGGCGCATGGCCATTCGACCGGCTACGGCATGGGCGCCAATCTGGGCGTCGGTTATCCGCTTCATCTGGATGACGCGGCTATATTTACGCCGAGCGTCGGCATGGCTTATACCTTCAACCACCAAAATGCGTATACCGAAACGGGGGCGCCGGGCGCGAACCTGGCGATACCCGACAACAACAAGAGCATGCTGCAAAGCCAGATCGGGGCGACTTTGTCGCGGGATTTCAAAATTCCGAATAACAATATCCGGCAGACAGAGGATACGCTGACTCCCGAAATCCATGCGGGTTGGCTGCACTACATCACAAACCCCGGCAATAACATCACCGAATCTTTCGACGGGATCGCCGGCTCTTCTTTCGCCAGCAGCGGTACCGCGCCGGATCGCGATGCAGGGGTCGGCGGGCTGGGCATCAAATATACGCCGGGCGACGCTTACGGCCTTTCCTTCTATGGCCGTTACGATGCGACGATGTCAGCCAACGAAAAAAACCAGCAAGTCACGGCAGGTGTTCGCGTAAGCTGGTAAGTGCTTTGGAAGCATGGAGACGAAGTAAACCCCCGCCAAGGCGGGGGTTTTTTTACTGGTAGCAGCGGAGGGATTTGAACCCCCGACCAAGGGATTATGATTCCCCTGCTCTACCACTGAGCTACGCTGCCATTTGTGGAAGGGGGACAGATAAGGCAACCGGGCGACCGAAGTCAAGCCGCGAATGCATGCCGCCTACCTGCTTTAGCCCTGAATTACTGGCATTTTTCGGCGATGGCCCAGAATCCGTCGGCGTTGAGGCTGGCGCTGCCGACCAGAACGCCGTCGATCTCTTCCTGCGCCAGCAAAGCCCCGGCATTGCCCGGATTGACCGAACCGCCATAGAGCACCCGCACGCTGGGGCCGATTTCGCCGAGCGCCTTGCGGATAGTGCGATGGACCGCGGCGACATCTTCGGGCGAAGGCTGCTGGCCGGTGCCGATAGCCCAGACCGGTTCATAGGCCACTACCAGATTGGCCATTTTCACATTCTGGGGCAAAGAATCCTTCAGCTGCTTTTCGATAATTTCGGAGGCCGAGCCGGATTCCAGTTCCGCCGCTGTTTCGCCGACGCATAGAATGGCCGTCAGCCCCGCCAGTTGCGCGGCTTCGACTTTCTGCGCGATCAGTTCGCTGGGTTCGCCGTGGCCGTGGCGGCGTTCGGAATGGCCGACAATCACAAAACGGCAGCCGAGATCGGCGAACATCGCCGCGCTGATATCGCCGGTATAGGCGCCATGCGTCGCGGTATGGCAATCCTGGCCGCCCAGCATGACAGGCGTGCCCATCAAGGCATCGCTGCAGGCCCATGTTAAAGTGGCGGGCGGGCACAAAACCACGTCGAAATTGAGGGGCCGCGCGGCCTCGGCCTTTTCGGCGATATCGCGCGCCAGCACCAGTCCTGAGGTCAGGCGTCCATACATCTTCCAGTTTGCAACGACCAGACGGCGGCGTTTCGACATTTCGGGCCTCTTCGGAGATTAGTTGCCTCGGCAGGAACCTCCCTTTATCATACCTGCCGGTTCATAAAAGGTTAAATTTTTTCCGAGGATTACCCAATGCTTCAGTCGATGCGTCAATTGGCCCATACGCCGGTCGTTAAGGGCTTGATGCTGTTCCTGATCGTCAGTTTCAGCATCTGGGGCATCGGCGATATTTTCCGCGGTAACCCCCTGCAAAAGACGGTCGCCAAGGCCGGGAAAACCGTGATTCCGGTGCAGGATCTGATGCAGTCCTTCGACCGCCAGCTGTCGCAGGCCCGCGCCACCATCGACCCCGATTTGACCGCCGTGCAGGCCAAGCAGATGGGGCTGCTCGACAAAACCCTCGATAGCATGATCAAGCGCGACCTTATCGATCAGGATATCAAGCGCCTCGGCATCGATGTCACGCCCGAAGCGGTACTCAACGTTCTCGCCGACCAGTCGCAGTTCCGCGCCAAGGACGGCTCGTTCAATAAGGAATTGTTCCTGCGCTTTTTGCAGGAACAGGGCATGACCGAGCGCGGTTTCATCGCGCAGGGGCAGCAGGATATGTCGCGGCAGCAGCTGGTCGGCGCATTGGCCGGAACCGGGACTGTGCCGCAGACTGTCATCGACGCTCTTTATAAAGCCGAGGCGCAGAAACGCATCCTCGATGTCGTGACAATCGACGGCGCGAAAATGGGCGATCTGCCTGCGCCTTCCGACAAGCAGTTGCATGATTATTACGAGGCCCATGCCAAAGATTTCACCGCGCCGGAATATCGTTCGCTGACTATCGCGGTGCTTTCGACCGATAGCCTCGGCAAGGATATCGCGATTTCCGACGATGATGTGAGAAAGCAATATGAGGCCAAAAAAGCCGAACTCGGCCATCCCGAGCAGCGCGATCTGTTGCAGGTCGTTTTGCAGGATGAGGGCAAAGCCAAGGCTCTGGCCGCAGCCGCGCGCGACAGCGGCGATCTGGCGGCGACGGCGAAGAAATTCGGCGATACCGCCGTGCCGCTCGAGCATACCGAAGACACCAATTTGATGCAAGAATTGGCGAAGCCGGTTTTTGCGGCGGCGCAGGGTGCCGTGCTCGATCCCATCAAGACCCAGCTTGGCTGGCATGTCGTGGAAGTAAAAAAGATCATTCCCGCCGGCGTTCCTGATTTCGCCTCGGTCAAAGATAAACTGCGCGAGGATATGAAACGCGACAGCGCGGTGGAAAGCGCCACGCGCGACGTCAACAAACTCGACGACGAACTGGCCGCCGGGCATGCGCTCGAAGATATCGCCGATGAACTCAAACTCCGTCTTATCAAAATTCCGGCGGTCGATGCCACGGGGTTGACGCCTGAGGGAAAACAGCCCCCGGAAATGCCCGGCCACGGCGAAGTCGTGCATGACGGTTTTGCCGAGAATGCCGGTGAAACCAGCCCGGTCGAAGACGACAAAGCCGGAACCTATTTCGTCACCCGCGCCGACGATGTGACGCCGAGCGCCGTCAAGCCGTTCGACAGCGTGAAAGAAAAAGTCGCGGCAGCCTATACGCGCCATGCCGAGGAAGCGCGCGCCGCCAACCTCGCCGTCAAAATCACCGAAGGGTTGAAACTGAGCAAGCCGCTCAGCGCGTTCGACAGCGAACCGGGCGTTTCAACCCGGCAATCGACGCCTGTTTCGGAACTCGGCGATACCGATGCTTTGCTGCCGCCCGCCCTTGTCGCCAAGGCCCTGCATATCCGCAAGGGCGAAATAGCGGCGGATTCCGATCACGGCAAGCAGATCGTCATCCGTGTCGCCAGCATTATCGATGCCGACCCGGCCAAAGACGACCCGCGCAAGGGCCAGATCGAAAGCAGGCTCAAAGAAGGCGCCAGCGAAGATTTGACCGAGCAATATCTTCAGCACCTCACCAAAGTTTTCGCGGTCAAAATCGATAACGATTTGCTCGACCAGTTGCGGCAGCAGGAATGACCCCGGATTACCAGACTTTCCTGCGCCGCTGGAACGAGGGCAAGAACCAGACGCTTTCCGCGTCGCTGGTCAGCGACCTCGATACGCCGGTTTCGGCGATGCTCAAGCTCGGCCAGAATAAGCCTTTTTCGTTCCTGCTGGAATCGATCGAAGGTGGCGCGGTGCGCGGGCGTTATTCGATTATCGGGCGCGAGCCGGATGTCATCTGGCGCTGTTCGCGTGGCGGCAAGGCGGAAATCAACCGCAATGCTTTGACCGACAAGAACGCCTTCACGGCATCGCCGCGTCCGCCTCTGGAAGATTTGCGCGCGCTTCTCGACGAATGCCGCAATGACGATCCCGATCAGCCGCAGCCGATGGCCGCCGGTCTGTTCGGCTATCTCGGCTACGATATGGTGCGTTATATGGAACGCATCCCCGATGACAAGCCCGTGGGCGTCGATGTGCCCGAAGCCATTCTTATCCGTCCAACTCTGCTCGCCATCTTCGACCAGATCGAAAATAAATTCATGCTGGTGGCGCCGGTCTGGTTCGACAAAAACGCGTCGCCGGAGAAAGCCTATGCGGATGCGCGGGCGCGGCTCGACCGCGCTGTCACGGATTTGCAGCGGCCTTTGCCGATTGCCAATACCGCGCCGAAGAAAGCGCAGCCCCTGCCCGCGCCCGTCGCCAACATGACCGAAGGCGAATTCATCGCCAAGGTCGAGCGCGCCAAGGAATATATCCGCGCCGGGGATATTTTTCAGGTCGTGCTGTCGCAGCGTTTCAGCGTACCATTCGCTCCGCCGCCTTTCGCGCTGTACCGCGCCATTCGCCGCACCGACCCTTCGCCGTTTCTGTTCTATTTCGATCTCGACGAATTTGCCGTGGTCGGCAGCAGCCCGGAAATTCTGGTGCGCGTGCGTGACGGCAAAGTGACGATACGCCCCATCGCCGGCACCCGCCCGCGCGGCCAGAGCAACCGCACCGACTCTGAACTACAGGCCGAATTGCTGGCCGACCCGAAAGAACTCGCCGAACATCTCATGCTGCTTGATCTCGGGCGCAACGATGTCGGCCGCGTCGCGAAAATGGGCACGGTCAAAGTCACC
>JARLJC010000351.1 GCA_031291435.1 Alphaproteobacteria bacterium
TCAGCAGGATGCGGTCGCGTTTGGCGCTGATCGCCTCCAGCACGCGTTCGATGGCGTTATGCTGGTAATAGCGCGGCTCAAACTTGCCGCCGCTGGTTTCATAGGCGACGGCGGCAAAACGGTCGCGCCACGTGTTGGCGTTGGCGAAGGTCGCGGCCCATAATTCCTGGGGGCTGGGGAAGGCATCGACCAGGCCTTCCGCGCCGGTTTCCATGTCGATGCGGTAAATCTCTTTGCCGTTTGTGGCATAGGCAAAGCGGGTCAGCAGACGGCTGGCATAATCCTTGGCCTGCCCCACGCCGTCGGTATAACTTTTGGTCGCGGCCTTGGCTTCGATGGTGGCCAGTTTGGTGTTGCGATAGACCAGCACATAATCGCAAGACAGGCTGCGGGCGCGTTTGCCACGCCCCATGATCCGGCCCGGTGCGATCACCTCGCGCCGGGTGCGGCTTTCCGCCATCACGCCCCATCCGGCCTCGCGCAGCGCGGGGTCGATCAGTTCGGCGCGGGTTTCGGCTTCGTTCAAGCCGCCTTCCCCGGTTCGCGTTCAACGCTCAGGCGGAACCCCAGCGCACTGATGACTTTGGTCAGCGTTTCCAGGGTCGGGTTGCCGTCTTCGCTCAACGCCCGATAGAGTTGCTGGCGCTTTACGCCGGTTTGCGCTGCCAGCCCCGACATGCCGCGCGCGCGCGCGATTATGCCCAGCGCATTGGCGATATAGCCCGCATGGCCGCTGGCCAGCGCATCGTTGAGCAGTTCCTGTTGCGCCGCATCGCTTTGGTAAAACGGGGCCAGATCGACAGGAAAGGTTTCAAGCGCCATCGTCGTCACTCCAGTTCTGCCGCCATGTCACGCGCTTTGCGGATATCCCTGTCCTGCGATGCCTTGTCGCCGCCGCACAGCAGAATGATTACCACATCGCCCCCGGCGCACCGCATAGATGCGGTATCCCGGGCCATGATCGATCCGGAACTCGATCAGCCCGTCGAACAGCTTGATATCGCCCAGCAGGCCACCCTGGATGCGGGCGATCCGATCGGCAATCCGGCGCTGCGCGCGCTGATCGCGAAGCCCGCTCCACCAACGGCGAAACACGGCGGTCTGACGGACCTCGATCACCTGTCGCCTATAAGCGACAAAGGCGAGTTTGTCAACATATAAGAGACAATCGCGCGGGCTTCGGCTTCGTTCATGCGGGGGCGAGTTCCGGGGTGGTGGCGAGTTCGCCGGTGAAGGCGCGGTGCAGGAGGGATTGTTTGAGTTCCCGTAGCCTCGCCAGCTTAGCACTATAGACACGGACAAGGTCGTCCGCTGCTTGGAAGATTGCTGTAAGTCGCGCTGCTGCCGCCAATTGGTCGAGCCTGTCAGACTTTGGAATACTGAGGGCTCGCAAAAGCGCAAGCGATACGGTTTTCTGTGCAGCGCCCGTGGCCCCCAAGCTGGCTTGGCGAAAAACGTTTGGAGAACGCAAAATATGCAACAACCATGCCGATGAAACGTGCTTTTCGGGCTTGATAATGGCGATATGGCGTTGGAAGCAAAATGCTTTGTTTTGCTCCACAAGGGAAGGCACTCCGAGAGTTGCTCCGGTAACAGTATATAATAGGTCGCCTAATTCGGGAATTCGTGAAGGTCTAAGCGCTTTATAGTACGTTTCGGGGACAAAAAATGTGTCTTCAAAATTGATATTTCCTGACCTCTTATTTAAATTTGATATAGTCACAAACGGCACGCCGGTGTCTGCTTTAGGTGGAGGGCTATGATCACCGTCAGTTATGTGAGCGCAAATTTTGCTGAGCATAGTCGATCCAAACGAATTCAAAGCAGTCGTCACATAAGAATCGAGGCTCGCCTCATAGGTTAAGGTGGCATTGGCAAGATTTTTTTCCGCGTTGGCGGTGGCTTGAGCGATGGCGGCGAAGGCCTCATCCAGCACCGCCACAATCCGTCGCTGCTCTTCCAGCAGGGGCAGGGGGATTTCGAGTTCTAGAACCGCGTCCATGTTGGCGCGCGGCATTCTTGCGCCCGTGCAGGTGGCGTCAATGGCGGCAACCGTGGAAGCACTTGATAGCCAATACCACAGGTAGCTTCGGTCAATGCCGCTGGTTGGAAGCAGCGGCATGATTTCCGTCGAGCAATGGCCATTAAAATCAGGCAGAAGAACCTTGTTCAGATAGGGTCGCAGTCGTCCATAAAGTACGTGCCGATTGGTGAAGCCAAAAGTTGTGCTCTTGACCGTGGCGATATCTACGTTGCCGAGCAAACGCCCCGTGCCGCTTTCAATGTCTTCCATCCCGACATAGGGACGCCTCGCCCATTGCCGCTGATCCCGGTCGATAGATACAACTTCTCTGAGCGGAACAGCCTTCACAGCAATTCCCTCACTCGGGCCAAAATCTCGGCGCTCTCGGCATCCAGTGCGGCGATTTCGTCCAAGATTTCCTGCGGGCTGCGCAGCGCCTCGGCCTCTGGCGCGTTGGGGTTGCGCACGGTCAGGTCGCAGGTGGCCGGATCAAGGCTGTCCGCCGATATGCTCCAGCTATTCGGCCCATCGGCAAAGCTGGCTTGGCGCTCCACGAAATCGGCCATGTCGGCATCGTTCAGCGCGCTGGTCTTGCCCATGGTGCGGCCCGGATCGAGGCGGTAATACCAGATATTGCGCGTGGGCTCGCCCTTTTCAAAGAACAGCACCACAGTCTTGACGCCCGCGCCCTGAAACGTGCCGCCGGGCATATCCAGCACGGTGTGCAGGTTGCAGCTTTCCAGCAATTCGCGCCGCAGCGCCACGCTGGCGTTGTCGGTGTTGGAAAGGAACGTGTTCTTGATCA
>JARLJC010000352.1 GCA_031291435.1 Alphaproteobacteria bacterium
CATGACCCATGCCCTCAAACGTGCAGGCGAAAGAACGGCCGGTATCGGGCCGGTCTGGTTGGCAGCACGCGTATCCGCAGTGTATCAAGCCCGCAAGCATGCGTGATTCGCCACCTCGCTTGTCATCTATTTTCAGGAACGTCTTATGTCTGGTGCCCCGTCCCCCGGTCCCGCCCCCGATGCCCTCGAACTTGCGGCGCTGCTGTGTTCCCGGGTTTGTCACGATCTCATCAGTCCGGTCGGCGCCATCGTCAACGGGCTTGAGGTTCTCGACGACAATCCGAAGCCGGAAGACCGCGAATTCGCCCTCGATCTGATTCGCAAGAGCGCCAGGACCGCTTCCGCGCGCTTGCAGTTCTGCCGCCTGGCGTTCGGGGCGGCCGGATCGTCGGGGGCGCAGATCGACCTCGGCGACGCGCAGGCCGTGGCGCGGGGCCATCTCGAAGACGGCAAGACCACGGTTGCCTGGAACCTGCCGCGGGTGCTTTTGCCGAAAGACCGGGTCAAGCTGCTCTTGAACATGATGGTGATTGCGCAGCAGACGATACCGCGCGGCGGGGTGCTCACGGTCGATCCGATCGGCCAGGGCGAGGGATTGGGGTTTCGCGTCGCCGCCAGCGGGCTCAACGCCCGCATGCCGCAGAATATCGCGGATCTCCTGAGTTCGGGTCATCTTGCGGGCGTCGATGCCCATGCGGTGCAGCCCTATTACACGCGGCTTTTGGCGCAATCCTGCGGATTGAACGTGAGGCTTTCGCCCGAAGGCGATGCCGTGGTGGTGACCGCTTCGTAAAAGCGCGCAGCTCCTGGAAAAAGCGGCTCTTTTCCGCGCGCGGGTTAGGAAATTCGGTAAGCCTCAGCGAGCTGCTCCGCGGGGCGATTTTTGGTTAACCATTGGTTAACCGATTGCCTCGGATTTTACCGCGCCATCTTATCTCTTTGTTGATCCCGTTCTTTTCCATTTACTCAACCAATATTAAACGGTTTGCGGCGAAGCTGGCCAAA
>JARLJC010000353.1 GCA_031291435.1 Alphaproteobacteria bacterium
CGTTGGGGGTATTTTGAAGGCGGGCTGGCTATGTCCCTTTCGGAACTCAAGATCAGAAACACCAAACCCAACGCAGATCGGAGTGGAGAATTCTATGAAAAGTATTCTGAACTTTTGCGCGATGCTTTTTGCTGTAGGCGTTGTCGTTGTGCTTCTTATCGTTCTGGCTCCGGAAAAGATTAGACCAATTATTTCTTATTTGAGCATAGGAGAATCGTCTGTTCCTAATTGTTCTGACCAAAGAACTGAGGATATTTTGTTTGAGATTTTTTCAAAAAAAGCCGCTGAACTAGGAGAAGCCGCCCATTTGTCCAGGGATAATTTTCATCTAATGGGCATCACGACAGTTTCGTCAGAGAATCAGAATGGGCGATTTTATCCAACTAAATTTGTTTGTCAGGCGTATTTAAATATCGATATTTCTCCCCAGGCATTGGACGTTATTTCCAAGCTAAAAAAACAAGGACAAGTGGCTGCAAATCCATTGGTTCAGGCAATGGGGTTTGGGGCGTTTCTTCCAAATCCGGAATTGTTGGAAAGTGTGTCTGAAATTAATATAGAGGATGGTCATATATCTCAATCGTTTCAGTATACGACCCAAGTGGATGATGAGATGGATTATCAAAGCGTTGCTGCCGAAGATCTTGGCCCTGCAGCTATAGTTATCGGCACACTTTTTGCAAACCACATTGCTGTAGAAACAGAAAAGGCGTCGAGAGAGGATGACGGCCATGACGTCGATGATCAGGAGCCTGTGGTCAAAGACATTCAGGTGGAGGGACGACATTTAACATCAAAAGAATCTATATGGGATGCGTTGAATATCGAACAGGGATCGCCTATGTCTTCTTTCGATCCTTCCGCTGCTCAGGCGCGTATCGCTCGCCTCCCCCATGTTGCATCAGTTACTGTCGAACTTAAAGCACCGGACACTATTTTTGTTCATATTACAGAGAAATAATTATTGGTTGGCTTGATCTTTCCAGATAAGCAAATTGCCGCACCGCAGTTATTTATTCCGGCACCGGGACATCGAACCCGTTCAGCGTCACCGACACCATACAATATAAGCCGACAAGATAGATGAGTTCGGCCGCACCTTGCTCGCCGAAACGGGTGACTGCGGTTTTGTAGACGAGTTCGGGCAGCACGCCTCCGCCGACCAGCGATGAGGCCACGTCATAGGCGCAGGCTTCGTCGTCGCTTAGCCCGGAGGGGCGCTGGCCCGCCGTAATGGTGGCGATGGTTTTATCGTCGAGGCCGCGCAGTTCGGCCATCAGCACATGCGCGTAGAGTTCATAGCCGGAATGGAATTTCGCGCCGGTGACGAGGATGGCCACTTCGCGCACAGGCTTGGGCAAAGTGGGCGCGGTGGACAGGGCTTTGACCAACTCCCATACCGGGCCGCCGATTTTCGGAAAATGCAGCCACGGATTCCACGGCCCTATCAAAGCGCCATCGGCGCCGATCGCCTGAAAGCCTTTGAAATTTTTCTCGATACCGCCTTTCATATCGTCGTAAAGCGGTTTCTGTTCCGGCGACAGCGAAGCGGGCGGGGTGAGGGGCAGGCGCATGCCAGTATCTCCTTAAGTTGCAAAACATTATCGCGGATCGGCAATAAGCGCGCCGTGCGGATTATCGCGCGGCGGCAAGGCCAAAAAACCCCGCGGATTTTTCGGCGATGGTCACGCCTTCGGTTTGTTTGAGAGCGGCATCGATATGCGCGAAGGCATGATCGGCGCCCGGCACCAGGTCGAGCGTATAGGCGGCGCCAGAGTTCGTGAAAACCTGCCGGCTATGCGCTTCCGATTTGAAAGTCGCATGGGAAAAGCCTTTGCTGCCTTCGCCGCCCGCCACCGGCACATTTTCGTCTTCCGCGCCGTGAATGGCGAGGATGCGTCTACCGCGCGCGGCGGGGCAGGTTGCGGTATCGAGATTGAGTGGCCCGGAAACCGCCACCGCCGCCGCGTAAAGGCCGGTGTCGCACATCAGGCGCTGCGTCATCATGGCGCCGTTAGAATGGCCCATGCCGTAAACCCGCCGGGTATCGATGCCATATTCATCGGCCAGATGCGCGACGGCTTGCGCGATATAGGTTTCATCATCGACATTGGTTTCCGCGGGCATACCGCAACAGCCGCCGCCCGCGTTCCAGCCACGCCGGTCGGAACGCAGAAATCGCGCGACTTTGGTGCCGTTGAGATAGGCGACGACAAATCCGTCTTTATCGGCTTCCGCATTCATATTGAGGCCGCTTTCCGATTGGGTGGTAGCGATACGCTCGGCGTTGCCCATGCCGCCATGCAGGACGATGATCAGGGCGCGCTTTCCGTTCGGCGGCAGGTGATCGGGCGCGTAAACGATCATGTCGCGCCCGCGAAAGCTTTCGGTGACGGCGGTTGCGGCTTCTGCAGAACAGATCGGGGAGATGCCGACGATTACCGCAAGAAGCGCGATCCCCATGCATTTTTTCATGGCCAGTCCCTCGTTCGGTTGCTGCGGCTGAGATACGGAGCCGCCGGTTTTTTATCGCGTTCCGGTTTCGGTGAAGGTCACGGTGCTCAGCTTGCCGTTGGCCTGCGCGTTGATATGGAGATATTGGCCACCGCGTTTGTAATCGCGCGCGCCCGTCGCCTGCCAGCCTTCGGAAGGCAACGCCTTTTTGTAAAAATTATAAACATCGTCGACATCGACGATGCCGACGGCGACGAAAGAAGTGCGGGGCTCGTCGCCGCCCGGAAGAATGTTCAGCAGATCCCTGTCTTTGGCTTCCTGCAATTCCTGCATCAGGGGAATGCCATCCAGAACCTTGGGCGCGGGGGCCATCGGGTCGCGCGGTGCGATGCCCTGATCGACGAGAGTCGACTCCGTGTTGAGATTCGAAGCAGGAGCCGGAAGCGCGGCCAGACACGCGGCGAGAAACAGCGGGATGAAAGCGGCTTTCATGCCACTATCCTAAATCACTTTTGCTTGGTGCGGCAATAGAAAGTCGAGCGCCCGCTTTGTGTCATGCGCTGAATGCCGCCGGTTTTGCCGGTATCGCAGCTGCAGCCGGGGCAGCGTTCGCCCTCGCGGCCATAGACCGCGAATTGATGCTGGAAATAGCCGAGTTCGCCGTCGGCCTGCACATAATCGCGGAGGGACGAGCCGCCCGCTTTGATGGCGGCGTTCAGCACATCGCGAATGGAAGCCGCCAGTTTCTTGCTTTCTTCGAGTTTGATCGAACCGGCGCGGCGTTTGGGGCTGATCCCCGCGCGGAACAGCGACTCGCAGGCGTAAATATTGCCGATGCCGACCACGAGATTTTGATCGAGGATCGCCGCCTTGATCGACGTCTTGCGGCCTCTGAGGAGGGTGGCGAGTTTTTCGGGGGTAAATTGCTTGCTCAACGGCTCGATGCCCAGCGAACGCAGCAATTTGTGTTCGCCGATCGTCGCGGTCGGGGCGAGATCGCAATAACCGAAGCGGCGCGGGTCGTTGAACTTGGCATGCATTCCGTTATCGAAGGCGAAAGTCAGGTGGTCATGTTTGCCAAGCGGCAAATCTTCCTTGCTCAGAACCATGCGTCCCGACATTCCGAGATGCAGCAGCAATGTTTCGCCATTATCGAGAGTGATGAGAATATATTTAGCGCGGCGCGTAACGCCCAGAATCTTCGCGCCTTTTAATCGCGCGCTTAGATTGCGGGGCAAAGGCGCGCGCAGATCGGCGCGATGCGCGGCGGCGGCCACGATGCGCGCCCCTACCAAAGGC
>JARLJC010000049.1 GCA_031291435.1 Alphaproteobacteria bacterium
AAGGGCCTCGATAAAGACGAAGTGCCGGTTCTCCAATTCCGCGCCGAATGCCGCGCCTTTGCCGAACATTGGGTGGGGGTGCAGTCGGCGGAATTTCAGCGACTGGGGCTGATCGGCGACTGGGCGCATCCTTATATGACGATGACCAAGCGCGCCGAGGCCCAGATTTTGCGCGAGATGTACAAGTTCCTCGATAACGGCCTTTTGTACAAAGGCGTGAAGCCGGTAATGTGGTCGGTGGTGGAGAAAACCGCGCTGGCCGAAGCCGAGATCGAATATGCCGATCATACCTCCACGACTTTGTGGGTGAAGTTTCCGGTTATCAAAGCCGCGAAGCCCGAATTGCAGAATGCCAGCATCGTCATCTGGACGACGACACCGTGGACGATTCCCGCCAACCGCGCGATTGCTTATGGGGATTTTGAATATCTTCTCATTCGCCCCACAACTGTAGGGCGTGAGGGGACAATAGTTAGTCCTGCTCTCGACTCATTATTGGTTGTAGCAAAAGATCGTATTGAAGATTTTAACGAGATGGCTCAAATCGTTGCCTACGACACGGTTGCCACTCTAACCCGCCAAGATTTGGAAGGCGTTGTCGCGCATCATCCGTTTAAGGGGCGCGCCGGTTCCGAAGGCTATTTCGATTACGACGTGCCTTTGTATTTCGGCGAGTTCGTCACCACCGAAGCCGGCACCGGCTTCGTCCATATCGCGCCGGGGCATGGCGAGGATGATTTCAATCTCGGCCAGAAATACAAAATCAAATTCGACGATGCGGTCGGCGACGATGGACGCTATCTGCCGAATGTGAAGGGCTTTGCGGGCCTCCATGTCTACAAGCCCGACGGCAAAGTGGGCGAGGCCAATGGCGCGATCATCAAGGCCTTGCTGGAAGCCGGCGCGCTTTTGGCGAAAAAGAATATCAAACATTCCTATCCGCATTCGTGGCGGTCGAAGGCCCCGCTGATTTTCCGCACCACGCCGCAATGGTTCATCGCGATGGATCAGAAAATCGCGGCGACCGGAAAGACTTTGCGCGAAACGGCGTTGCAGGCGATTTCGGACACCGACTGGTTCCCCGCCATTGGCGAAAATCGCATTAACGGCATGATCGAAAGCCGCCCCGATTGGTGCATCAGCCGCCAGAGGGCATGGGGCGTGCCGATTGCTTTGTTCACGCATAAGACAACCGGCGAAGTGCTGCGCGATAAAGATGTGTGCAAGCGCATTGCCGATGCGTTCGACAAAGACGGCGCCGATGCGTGGTATGCGCGTCCCGCGCAGGAATTTCTCGGCGCTCAATACAAAGCCGAAGATTACGATCAAGGTTTCGATATCGTCGATGTGTGGTTTGAATCCGGATCGACGCAGGCTTTCGTCATCGATCAGGATATTGGTGCTTCGGAATGGCCGAATTTGCGCTGGCCTGCGTCGCTCTATCTCGAAGGCTCCGATCAGCATCGCGGCTGGTTCCATTCCTCGTTGCTCGAATCCTGCGGCACGCGCGGACGCGCGCCGTTCGATAAGGTTCTCACTCACGGCTTCACGCTCGATGAGCAGGGCCGCAAGATGTCGAAGTCGCTCGGCAATGTTACGGCCCCGCAGGAAGTTTACGAAAAAATGGGCGCGGATATCCTGCGCCTGTGGGTGGTGGCCGCTGATTTCAGCCAGGATCTGCGCATCGGCCCCGATATTCTGAAACAGACTGGCGATTTGTATCGCCGTTTGCGCAACACGCTGCGTTATCTGCTTGGCGCTTTGAACGGCATGAGCGATGCGGAGCGCATCGACCCCGCCGAAATGCCGGAACTCGACCGCTGGGTTCTGCATCGCCTGCATGAGATCGACAAAATCGCGCGCGACGATCTGGCGAAATTCGACGCCAGTCATTTGCTCACGGTGCTGCATAATTTCTGCAATTCGGATCTGTCGGCTTTCTATTTCGACATCCGCAAGGACAGCCTCTATTGCGACCGCGCCGATTCCAAACGCCGCCGCGCCGCGCGCACGGTGATGGAACAAATCTTCAATCATCTGGTGGTGTGGCTCGCGCCGATTTTGTGCTTTACCGCCGAGGAAGCGTGGATGGCCCGTTTCGGCGAGGAGAGCAGCGTGCATCTGCAAACCTTCCCGGTTGTTCCGGCTTCGTGGCAGCATGACGCGCTGGCCAAAAAATGGGCCGAGATTCGGGCCGTGCGCCGCGTCGTGACCGGTGCCTTGGAACGTGCGCGCAACGACAAGAAAATCGGCACCTCGTTGCAGGCGCATCCGCATGTGTATCTGAGCGCCGAGCGCAAGAACGTGCTGCAAGGCGTCGATCTGGCGGAAATCTCGATCAGTTCAAGCATCACCTTAACGGTGGGCAAACCGCCCGCCGATGCCTTTACCCTGCCGGATATTGCCGATGTCGGCGTGGTCGTCGGCCTTGCCGAAGGGCATAAATGCGAACGCTGCTGGCAGGTGCTGACCGAGGTCGGCTCGCGCCCGGAACATCCTGATTTATGCCTGCGCTGCGACGACGCGGTGACGCATCTGGGGCATAAAGCCGCCGCCTGACCCAGGTTTATATGCCTGCGCTTGCTGCGGCGGCGGCGGGCGCGGCCTTGTGGGGCGACGCTGGCATTGCCGAGCCGGTCGTCAGGCCGGTCAGTTCTTTTTCGCTAGCGGCAAATATTTTTTTCCACGCGGCGCGGTCCGCCTTGTCCATATTTCCAAGGGCTGTGGCGTAAGCGTCGCAAGTCAATCCCGCGCCCAAGGCGATCAACGCGGGCAGGCTTTCGGGCATACCCCGCGCCGGGGCGCCCATCATCATGCCCGCATTGATGAATTTGCCGATGGATGCCGCGGATAGGGCCGACCGGTGCGGTTCGGGATACAGATCGCGCAGGGCTTCCAGTAAATCGCCGCTCGTCGTGACGCCCCGCCGCGCATAGGCGTCGCGAATTTCCTGGATGGAATCGAAAAAGGCATAAATGTCGAGGCGTTTGCCTTCATGGGCATATATCTTTGACTGCGTGACGGGCGGTTCCACGACTTCCGTCCGCATCGGCGCGGAGCGTTCCACATGTGATTGCGGGACGCCTGTTTTTTCGCGAAGCCAAATGCCCGACCAGAAAAACTGCAGGTCGGGGCTGAGTGTTTTCAAAATCTCGCGATAGGCCTCATGGGGCGCGAGGCCGACATGCCTCGCGACTGTTGAAGGTAGGTTAGGTGGAAAGAGGGGTTGCCTGTCCGACAGTCCTTTTCTGAGGAACTGACGCAGATGGTTGTATAATGTCGTTTCCGCTGTCCGGGCAAAGCCATTTGCCCGCAAATGCTCCTGGAGTTCGCCGACCTTCACGATGCCGTGCGCGGTATGGGCGTGGAGTAGCTCCGGAGCCTGTTTGAACAGACCATAGTCCGCCAGTGGCCTTTCGCCTTTGGGGTAGCGTGGTTGCACGGGTTTGGCGATCTTCACTTTTTCCCCTGCCTCATGGCGGGTGGAAAAATCGAAACCAAGGGGGCGCAGCCGGCCGGACAATATCGCGCGCCCCCGGTGGACACGGCTTTTCATTGTGCCGACAGAAGTGTTTTCCTGCGCTGCTGCCTCTTCATAGCTCAGACCAGAAGCCAGGAGGAGGATGGCGCGCCGCTGGATCTTGCTAAGGCCGGCGAAAGCCTCGCGTATATGAACGATGTCGATGGTGTCTTCCTGTCCGGCAGGGATGACGAGAAATCTTTCAGCCATGGCCCCGTCGGCATCTTCGACTTCGTGCTTCCTCTTACGTATCTGCGAATAAAATTCGTTGCGCATAATGGTGAAAAGCCATGCCCGCATGTTGGTGTCCGGCGTGAAACTCTCCCATTTGTCGATGGCCCTCATCATGGTGGTCTGCGCCAGATCTTCCGCCGCGGCCCGTCTACCGCAAAGGCTCATGGCGAAGCGGTTCAAATGGTCCAGATGGGTGACGAGCGTGCGCTCGAATCCGGCGCGGGCAGAAAGAGGTTGATGCACATTCATAAAATAAGTCTTTTCTTTATTGTGACACGCCTTATGCCAACCCCGAGCGCGGGTTATATGGGCGCTTGATTAAAGTAGAATCTGCCTCGCACCGCAAGTCCGGCTTTGCAAAAATGGATAGGGATGCGGGGGTTTTCTCTCAACGAAACCATTGCATTAACCATAGGCGGTTGCGAATATGCGCTCCGCTTTGGCAACCATTCGTTAACCGAACGCGAAGGGTTTATTAAGGCAAATCCGGTACATAGTATAAGTTATTCAGGTTTCAGGTTTAATCGGAAATGTATCTCGGCATCGATCTCGGCACCTCGAACAGCGTCATTGCGGGCGTTGTCGACGGCAAGGTTCGCATCTTCCGCCCGGCGGATGGCGGCGAGGTTTTGCCCTCGGTGATCTATTTCGACAAGCGCGGCCACCGGCTTTATGGCCGCCGCGCCCATGATCAGGCTCTGGTCGCGCCCGAAAACGTCGCCGCCGGGTTCAAGCGTTTGATGGGCACCTCGACGCCGATCGACATCAAGGGCGTCGATCTGAAATTAACGCCGGAAGAATGTTCCGCCGATATTATCCGCCAGTTGCTGGCGCAGGCCGCGACCGAGTCCGGTGGCGATAAAATTACTGGCGCGGTCATCACCGTTCCCGCCGCCTTCAACCAGATGCAATCCGAAGCCACGCTCCGCGCCGCCAAAATGGCCGGCCTCGACCGCGTCGATTTGTTGCAGGAACCTATTGCCGCAGCACTCGCCGCCATGGAAGGGGCCAAACGTTCGGGCCGTTTCCTGATTTATGATCTCGGCGGAGGCACCTTCGACGTCGCGCTGGCGCAGGCCATCAATGGCGAAGTGAAAATCGTCGCGCATCAAGGCATCAATATGCTGGGCGGGCGCGATTTCGACCGCATGATCGTCAATGAAGTGGTGCGCCCGTGGCTCGCCAGCACGTTTGACCTGCCCGAGAATTTCCAGCGTCACGAAAATTATCGCCGGTTGATCCGTATCGCTCAATTGGCCGCCGAAAAAGCCAAGATCGATTTATCGTCGAAGGACGAAACCGCCATCGTCGCCTCCGACGAAGAATTGCGCATGACCGATCAGAACGATCTGGAAATGTATCTCGATGTGCCTTTCACCCGCGCGAAATTTGAAGAACTTATCCGCAAGCCGGTGATGCAGACCATCGACCTCATCCGCAATCTGCTCAGCGAAAACAACACGTCGCACGAAGAAATCGACCGCATCGTGTTTATCGGCGGGCCGAGCCGCATTCCGCTGGTGCGCCAGATGGTCTCGGCCGAACTCGGCATTGCCGCTGACCTCAAAACCGACCCGATGACCGCCGTTGCCGTCGGCGCCGCCTATTACTGCGAAGGCCGCCAATGGGGCACCGATAATGTCAGCGCGCCAAAGCCGGTCGAAGCCGCCGCGCCGGTGCCGCAGGAACCGCAATTATCATTCGCCTATACCGCCCGCACGCCCAACGACAAAACCGTCGTTACTTTAAACGTAAAAGGCGACGCGCCCGCCAACCGCCAGATCAAACTGACCGGCAAAGACTGGGATTCCGGCGTGCTGCCCTTGGCCGACAGCCTGACCATCGCCGTGCCGCTGCGCGAAATGGGCGAAAACAAATTTACCGCCCATCTGCTCGATGAAAAAGGCGAAGTGCTGGCGCAGCACGATCAGGAAATCGCCGTCACGCGCCTCGTCGCCTCGACCAGCAGCATTCCGGCGGCGCAGACGATTGCGGTCAAAGCTCTGGCCCATAAGCAGGCGCAGGAAAACACCTTGCAGCCTCTGGTCAAAAAAGGCGACATGCTGCCCGCCGAAGGCAAGGCTTCCTTCATCAGCGCGCGCGCTTTGAAATCGCATGAAAGCGGGCATCTGAGTTTCGAACTGTTCCAGGTCGAATATCCGGAACGGATCGACCTCAATCTCTGCGTCGGCGTGTTCCGCATCGGCAGCGAAGATTTACCCGAAGGCACCGAGATTCCCGAAGGCTCGCCTGTGACGGTAAACTGGGAAATGTCCGACAGCGGCATTTTACAGGCCACCGTCGAAATCGCGGGCAAGGACGGCGCCGCCATGCGTCTGCGCGCGCCGCGTTTCTATGCGCCGCAGGCGGGGCAGGTTTCCTTTGCCGGGGACAGCGGTCGTACTTTCGCCGATGCCGTCGTCAAGCAGGGCGAAGATGAATGGGGCGATCTCGCCGCCGCGCTCGGCCCCGAAGGCGGCCCTGAAGTGCAGTTGCTCAAAATGCGCTTGCAGGAACAGTCGGAAACTCTGGCCGAAAGCGCGGGCGATGCCGAAACCGCCCGCCGCGTCGCCGAGGAAGCGCGCTTCGTGCGGCAGGATATCGCCAAATTCTCGAAAAAATACCGCGCGCCGATGCTCCAGCGCCGCCTCGGCAAAATGAACGCCGTGTTCAACCGCATCGTTCGCGCCCATGCCGAAAAAGCCGAGGCCGAACGTTTCGACAATCACGCTGCGCGGATTCAGGAAATTATCGAGGCCAAGAATGCGGCTTCGTTCGACGATGCCGATTTGCATCTGGCCGAGATGCGCGATCTGTTCTTTATGGTGGCGTGGCGCGACCGCGATTATGTGCAGGCCTGGTATAGCCGCCTTGCCAGCGAACCCTATCTGTTCCCCGACGCCAAGGAATTCGGCGCATTGGTCAAGGAAGGCGAAACTTTGGCGGGCAAGAGCGATGCCGATGCCTTGCGTAACCTCGTCAAGAAGATGCTGGCCGCGCGCATCGCTCTCGGCGCCAACGACACGGCGGGCGAGCTGGCGACGATTGTGAAGGCGTAAGTTACATATCCCGCAAGGCGCGCTGCACGGCTTCCGGCTCGCGGGCGATGACGGTTAGGAAAACCCGCGCTGCGCCGGTGGGTTTGCGGCGGCCTTGTTCCCATTGTTCGAGGCTGCGTTTGCTGAAGCCATAGCTGTCGGCGAATTCGATCTGCGACATGCGCGTCAACTTGCGAATAGCTTTGACATCGATATGATCAGGCGCATGCACGACGTGACCGCGGCTTTTTTCGCCGCGGGCGAAGGCCAGCGCCTCACGCGCACCCTGCAAAATGCTTTGCCCCGCTTTGGTGGTCGTTTTGGCTTTTTTCATTTTTCTGTCTCCCTGTAGTCCTTGGCCAGAAATTTCAAAATTTTCCTCAGCTCGTTTTTGTCGCTCTGGCTCATGTCGCTTTTTTCGTTTTTGGCGAACAGAGATAATAGAAAAACCGGAATATCCCTGCCGCCGAAATAGGTAATGACCCGATAACCGCCGCGTTTGCCTTGCCCCGGCCTCGCCACGCGGATTTTGCGCGCGCCGCCGGTACCCGGCATCAAATCGCCGCCCTGCGGATCGGCGGCGATAAACTTAACGATCTCTGCGCGCTCATCCCCGGAAACGCCGCAAGCATCGGCGCGACGCAAGAATTCCGGAGTTTCTATAACGCTATGCATGAGTAACTATACGCCATTGGCGTATAAAGTCAAGCAAGAATTGCTTTTCCTTGCAATCCCGCAACAAACCGCTATAAAGCCCCAGCTTACATAGCTCCTTGCTCGCTGCTCGACAGCGGGCTTTGACCGGGAGGTACCGCAGCTTTGGGGTTGTCCCAGAGACGGAATCCGGTCGTAAACCATAAGGGAGGGCAGCGAATGCCTTTATACGAGTCCATCTTTATCGCGCGTCAGGATGTTCCTGCGCCGCAGGTCGAAATCCTCGCCAAGAGCTTTGCCGACATCATCGTCAAAGACGGCGGCACGGTCAAAAAGACCGAGCAATGGGGTTTGCGCAACCTCGCTTACCGCATCAACAAGAATAAAAAGGGCCATTACGTCCTTATGAATCTCGACGCGCCGCCTGCGGCTGTCGCCGAAATGGAACGCAACATGTCGCTCAGCGAAGACGTTCTGCGCTTTATGACCGTATCGGTCGAAGAACATGAAGAAGGCCCTTCGGCCATGTTGCGCAAGGAAGAACGCAGCGAACGTCCGTCGTTCGGCGACCGTGACCGCGGCGGCGACCGTCCGCGCCGCGCCCCGCGTGAAGAATCTCAGGGAGAAGTAGCATGAGCATGAACGAATCCTCATTCGGCGGTCGTCCCCCGCGCAGCGGCGGCGATCGCGAACGTTCCGGCGGCGGCGGTTTCGGCGGCGGCAATTTTGGCGGTTTCCGCCGTGGCCGCAAGAGCTGCCCGCTCAGCGGCAAGCACGCGCCCAAGATCGATTACAAGGATGTGAATCTGCTTAAGCGGTTCATTTCCGAACGCGGCAAGATCATGCCGAGCCGCATCACCGCCGTTTCGGGCAAGAAACAGCGCGATCTGGCGCAGGCGATCAAACGCGCGCGCTTCCTCGCTCTGCTGCCTTATGCGGACAAGCGCGGCAACGCGAATTAAAACGAACGTCATGCCCGCGAAGGCGGGAATCCCATTTGTTTCTGTTGCTATGTAACAAAATGGGATTCCCGCCTTCGCGGGAATGACGCAAGAAAGATAGTGCCTCCTTCTTTCCCGCTTGCGGGAAGGCGGCAGGACTTGGGGCAGGGCGCAACAGAAAAGTTGCCGCCCTCTCTCTAACCTCTCCGGCGCGGTGCCGGGCGGGGGACACGTTAAGGGGATGACATTGGACACACCCATTTTATCGCGCGGATTTGCGGGTTACGCCTATGGCGCCGTTGCAGGCGTCGTCAGCGCGTTGCTCATCCTCGTTTTCGCGCGGGTGTTTATCGGCTCGCCTTTCGTGCTGTGTGTTTATCTGGCCGCCGTGCCGGTTTTTGTCATGCCTTTGTTGATGGCGGGGCTGGGCGCGGGGCGGGGCGCTGCTATCGTCGCGGCTGCCGTCGGCGCCGGGCTTACCTTCGGATTTTCCGCGCCGGTCTATGGCGTGTTCTATGTTTTGATGGAAGCCATACCCGCGTTAGCTCTGTCGGTGATCGCGTTACGCCCTGTCAAACCCGGCGCGATGAATTTCGAAAGCAATGTTGTGGCTTTTCTGATTGCTTGGCCGCTTTTCCTGTTTTTCATTATTTGCACAGTCATGCCGGGGCATTTGGTCGAGTTAAGAGCGACGATTGTCGATGCCTTTGTCAAGGTCAACCGAGAAATGCTGCAGGCTCTGGCCCAGAGTGGTAAGCAAGTCACTCCGGAAATGATTGACAATCTACATGGGGCTTTTCAATTTTTTGCCACCTTTTTTCCGGCGATGGTAATGGCCGCGTGGTTGATTTCAAGTCTGATGGCTCTCGTCGTTGCACAGTTCATCGTGCAGCAGCAGAAATGGAATCTGCGCCCGACTTTTTCGATCGTTAAGCTGCGCGTTTCGAACTGGACCATTTATACTTCTGCCGTAGGTGCTGCCGCGGTATTCGCGCCCGCGCCTTACGATTATCCGGCACTCAACGCGATTGTCATTTTGTGCGTGCCATTCCTCCTTGTCGGGCTAGCCGTCGTACATGCCTATGTTGCGACCATGCGCTATCGCATTTTTATTCTCGCGTTTTTCTATTTGATCTTCTTCGCTAGCACATGGATTGCCATGCTTATGGTGCTGCTGGGGGTCGTCGATCAAAGAGTGGATTTCCGCAAACGGTTTGCGGAACGTAACTTAACTAAAGGAGATAAATTATGATCGAAGTTATTTTGCTGGAACGTGTCGAAGGTTTGGGCGCGATGGGCCAGACCGTCAAAGTCAAGCCCGGCTATGCCCGCAACTTCCTGTTGCCGCGCAACAAGGCGTTGCGCGCCACCAAGACCAATCAGGAACTGTTCGACAAGCAGCGCGCCGACCTCGAAGCCCGCAACGAAGCCGAACGCGCCAAGGCCGAGAAGCTGGGCGCGAAGATGGACAAGCTCAAGCTCGTCGTCATCCGTCAGGCCAGCGACAGCGGCCATCTGTTCGGCTCCGTCACCGCCCGCGACGTTTCCGAGGCCGCGCAGGCCGCCGGTCACGAAATCAACCGTTTGCAGATTCAGATCGATACCCCCATCAAGGCGCTCGGTCTGTATCCCGTCAAGGTCAAGCTGCACCCCGAAGTCACTATCAAAGTGACGGTGAATGTCGCGCGTTCGGCTGAAGAAGCCGTGGTGCAGGCCGAGAAGGGTGCTGCCGTCGTCAAGGCCGCCGCCGAAAAGGCGCAAGTCGAAGCCGCGTTCGGCGCTCCGGTTGAAGGCGCCGCGCCCGAAGCCGCAGGCGAAGAAGCCGAAGCCAAGAAACCCGCCAAGAAGGCGAAAAAGGCCGAGACTGCCGAAGGCGAAGCGGAAGCCGCTTCGGAAGAACCCAAGGCGAAGAAGCCCCGCGCCAAGAAGGCCGCGGCTGAATAAGCTTCTGTTAGTGAGTCAAAGAAAACCGGCCTTCGCAAGAAGGCCGGTTTTTTTTATGTCTTGCATTGTGATGAACGATATCGCCGCCCCCCTCCCTAACCCTCCCCGCGAGGGGGAGGGAACACCAGCTTTCTTGTGGCGCCGCGAATTCTTTTTTTTCAACATTCGCAAGAAGAGCTTCCAAGTTGCAAGGCGGACTGACGGGATTCCCTCCCCCTCGCGGGGAGGGTTAGGGAGGGGGGAGACAGATATTATACCGCGCGCATGCGGCGCAAAGTTTCGTCCTTGCCCAGCAATCCGGCGACGCCGAAAATCGGCGGCGAGATGGTCGAGCCGGTGAGGGCGGCGCGCAGAGGCTGAGCGACGACACCGAGCTTGAGGGCTTTTTCCTCGGCATAGGCGCGGGCCAGCAATTCCATGGCTTCGGCGTTGAACCCGGCGAGGTTTTCGATGCGCGGCGCGAGATCGGCAAGGACGGCGCGCGCTTCGGGGGTCAGGAGCTTCGCGGCTTTCTCATCCATCGGCAAAGGCCCGGTATGGAAATAGAACACCGCCATTTCGGCGATTTCCACCAAAGTCTGCGCGCGCGGTTTGAGGTCGGGCATGGCACGGGCGAGGAGGTCGAGTTGCGCCAGCGACAAAGGATGGCCGAGCGTTTTCGCGATGAAAGGTTCCGCCAGTTTGGCGAGAGCCGCGTCGGGCGTTTCCTTGATGTAATGCGCATTGACGCTGCCCAGTTTGGCGAAGTCAAACCGCGCGGGCGATTTACCGATACCGCCGAGATCGAACCATTCGATGGCCTGCGTCGTTGAGATGATTTCGTCGTCACCATGCGACCAGCAGAGACGCAGCAGGTAATTGCGTACCGCCTCGGGCAGATAACCGCGCTCGCGGTAATCGGAGACGGCAGGCGCGCCGTGGCGCTTCGACAGTTTCGCGCCATCGGGGCCGAGGATCATCGGCAGATGCGCGAACACCGGAATATCCCAGCCCATCGCCTTGTAAATCTGCACCTGACGGAACGTGTTGGTCATGTGATCGTCGCCGCGAATGACATGGGTGATGCCCATATCGTGATCGTCCACCACCACGGCATGCATGTAAGTCGGTGTGCCATCGGCGCGCAGCAGAACCATGTCGTCGAGCTGCGAATTTTGAACGGTGATGCTGCCCATCACGGCATCGACCACGGTGGTTTCGCCGGTCTGCGGGGCCTTCAAACGAATGACGGGATCGATGCCCTGGGGCGCTTCATTTGCCGGGCGGTCGCGCCAGCGTCCGTCATAACGCTGCGGCAGCCCTTTGGCCTTCTGGTCGGTGCGCATGGCGTCCAGTTCCTGCGGCGAGCAGTAACAATAATAAGCGGTGCCGTTTTCGATCATCGCGCGCGCCACTTCGGCATGGCGTTCGCGCTGCTCATATTGCGAGTAGTAATTGCGGCCCCCACCTTTCTCATCTGAGTAATCTTTGTTGTCCCAGTCGAGGCCGAGCCAGGTCAGCCCGTCGAGAATGGTTTCGATCGACTCGGGCGTCGAGCGGGCGCGGTCGGTATCCTCGATACGCAGCAGATTTTTGCCGCCGTGATGCTTGGCGAACAGCCAGCAGAACAATGCGGTGCGCGCCCCTCCTATATGAAGGAAACCGGTGGGTGAGGGGGCGAAACGGGTAACGACTTGCATGAATGGAACCTGAGCCTATGCTGTGAGACCCGCACTTTAGAGGCTTCTGCCCCCGCCGTGAACCCCCTCTCAGCCCCCTTCTTCACCTTGGCCGGACAATTCAAGCGCGAACGCTCGCGCTGGGGCTATTGGTCGCCGGTGGCGGTGGCGGTGGGAATCGTTGCCTATTTTGGGTTGCCGTTTGAACCGGGGCTGTGGGTTGTGGCGGCGGTTCCGGCATTGGCGCTGGCGGTATGGGGCGTTTCGCGTTTGTCGTGGCCGGCGGCGGTCATTCTGTTTGCCCTCACTCTGGCGGCGGCGGGCTTCGCGGCGGCGCAAATCGAAACGCGGCTCGATGAACGCCCGATGCTCGACCGCGATTACGGGCCGGTGGGGATTCAGGGCCGGGTGGCGCGCACCGAGATTATGCCCGACGGGCTGCGCCTCACTTTGTCGCATCCGCGCATCGACCGCCTGCCGCCCGCCAACATCCCTGACAAAATCCGCATCAAATTCCGCGATCTGACCTTGGCCGACGCGCCGCCGACAGGGGCCGATATCGATATGTATGGAAGGGTCGGCGGGTTCAGCGAGCCGGTTGCGCCCGGCGCTACCGATTTCCGCTGGCAGGCTTATTTCAGGCATCTCGGCGGGCTCGGCTGGGCCTATGGCGGGATTAAAATACTCGATGCCGATCCGCCGGTGCTGTCATTACATGAAAAATTCGCGCTGGCTTTTGAACGCGCGCGCAAAAAACTGGCGCATGATGTGTACGATCATCTGTCGGGCGATGTCGCGGCGATGACGGCGGCGCGGTTGAATGGCGAGCAGACCGCGATTTCACAGTATGTGATTGAGGCGATGCGGATTGCCGGATTGGCGCATCTGCTGTCGACATCGGGATTCCATGTCACGATCATGGCCTTGCTGATTTATTTTCCGTTGCGGGCGGGGATGGCGCTGATACCGTGGCTGGCGCTGCGTTACCCGATCAAGAAATATGCGGCGGCGGCGGCGATGCTGTCGGCGCTGGCCTATACTCTTCTGGTCGGTTCCGAAGCTGCAACTTTGCGCTCGCTGTTGATGACAGGGGTGGCGATGCTGGCGATTACGGTAGATCGGCGTTCGCATCCCTTGCGGCTCGTGATGATATCGGCGGGGCTTGGCATGCTGATCGCGCCCAACGCCGCGATGGGGCCAAGTTTCCAGATGTCGTTTGCGGCGGTGTTCTGTCTCATAGCATCCAACCAGAAAGCATGGGACTGGGCGCAGGGCGATTTCACCAGCTTCATGCCGGAATGGTTCCGATCTTTCGCCGCGCATATGTGGGGCATTGCGCGCACTTCTCTGGTGGCGACGGCGGCGACTACGCCTTTCGCGATTTATCATTTCCAGTCTTTCAGCCTTTACGGTTTTGCTGCCAATATGGCCGCCATTCCGCTGACCAGTTTCTGGGTCATGCCGATGATTTTGATGGCCTATATCGCCGCCCCTTTCGGCTGGGACGGCCCGTTTATCGACGCGGCGGGGGCGGGCGTAGCGGTGACCATCCGCATCGCCACCACGGTGGCGGGCTGGCCGCATTCCATATTCTATTGGCCTGCAATGCCGGGCTATGTGCTGGTGATGATTGTGCTGGGCGGGTTGTGGCTGTGTTTGTGGCGGCTGCGCTGGCGCTGGCTGGGCCTGGTGCCGGTTATCTTTGGCATGATGTATCCGCTTTACACGCCGGTGCCGGATTTTTTCGTGACTGCCGACGGGATGGAATGGGCGGCGCGGCTCGATGACGGGCGCTTGGCGGTTTCCAATCTCGACCACGATAAATTCGCCTATACGCAATGGCAGCAACGGCTCGGCAATGTTCCTCTCGTCGATGTTTCGGAAATACAGGGACAGGTGCGCTGCGACGAAGCTGGCTGCGTGTACCGGAAAGGGCCGCATAGCGTGGCGATGCCGGGGACGGAAGCGGCTGCCCTCGAAGATTGCGGGCAGGCCGAGATCGTGGTGGCCCCGGTCGCGATCAAGGATTGCGGCGCGCGTTATGTGATCGATGATCCGGCTTTATGGTTCTACGGTGCGCAGGCGATTTACTTTGACGGCGCGGATGTACGTATCGAAACGGCGCGGGCGGGACGTGGGGTGCGCCCGTGGAGCGTCGGCTGGCACAATAAAGCAACAGAGGATGAAGAGTAACGGATAGATTTTATAGGCAGAATTTTTATTATTTAAGAACTGCCATAGTGGCTGGGTGCCCCTCTCCCGCTGAAGAGCGGGAGAGGGGCACGTTACCGCAAAGCTTGTTCTTGAATGACAAAGCCTAATGGCTGCGGGCGCGGCGCTCGGTGGTTTTGTGCGAGGTTGAAGATGTCGCGCTCTTGCCGTTGCGCGACCGGCGTTGCAGCTTCATCGGCGTCGCGTGCGGCTGCGATGCGGGTTTGATGCGGCGCGCGGTTGAAGTGGATGCGGTTTTTTCTGTCAAAGCCGGGTCGAACACAAGGGTCAGCGATTTCAACCCGCGTCGCCAGGCGGCCAGAGTCATCTCCGCGCCGCTTTCGGCGCTTTGCGAAGCGGGCAGGCGCGCGGTGACGCCGGTATCGCCCGAGATAAAGCTTTGCACCGACGCCGCCATGCGCAGACGCGCTTCGGCGGAGACTTCATTGCCGCAGGCGAACAAAGGCCGGTGGCGCAGATGGATGATTTTGGCGGCGCGGGCGCTGGCATGGACATAGGCATAAGCGTTGGCGGCTGCGATAGCGGCGTCGTCGAAGCCGAGATGCTTGAGAAGATCGAAATTCGGCGCGTCCAAAAGGCGCGGCGCGATTTTCAGGGTTTTGCGGCAATGCTCCATGCCGATAATCCACGGCGTCACGGCAAAACGCACATTATTGACGCAGGGCAGATAGGCGTCGATTTTCTCGAAAGCGTTATCGTCGATGCCGCGTGCGCGCAAAGTGGCAGCGTTGATCGCGGGCGCTTTGCGCAAGCTACGCGCTCCGGCGATATGCAAAGTCGCTTCGTGCAAGGCGGCGCGGGGATAGGTGAGACGCGCCAGCGCTTCGGCCACCGAAGGATGCAGTTCGGCGCGGTACATATCGTTGGCGTCGGGACGCAGACAAGTGAGCGCCTGCATGGGTTCCAGCCCCTGCGACGCGCTTTCCATCAGCATCGCCAGCACGGGCGAAGGCGTCATATCGGTGACCTGCGTCGCGCGCAGGCCGAAAGCGCGGGCGAGATCGAGGGCTTCGTCCCAGCGCCGCTGCGCTTCGGCGGCGAGCGCCAGATCGGGGCAGTTCTTGAGCGGCAGGGGCGCGGGCAGCACCGACAGATGCTCGTAATCATTGGTGTCGCCATAGACGGCGCGGCGATGATTGCGCAAGGCTCGCATGATGCACTCGCGCTCCTCGTTGAACGCCGCGCTGGGGCCGCGCAGCGACGCCATTTCCGCCGAAGCGGCATAGGCTTCCGCCGTTACAAGGGCGGCGAGCGATGCCGCCAGAGCGCGTCCGGCTTCGCTGTCGTAACCCAACCCCAACGCCAGCAGCAAAGGTGCCAGATTGGCGAGGCCGACAGTCACATCGTTATGTCCCTGCAGATCAAGCAGGACGGCAAGCAGCCGTGTGGTCTGGCGCAAAGCGTCGATATTCACGCTGCCGTCATTATGGCGCAGGGCCATCAGGTCGATGGCCGCGCGCGCCGGATTGGATGAAGCCGAATGCCAGTCCGCCGCCACGTCGCTGAGGCGCAGATCGATGCGGCTTTCGCCTTTGCCGCGCGCGGCGAATAATTTCTTGAGGGATGCTGTCGGCGCTTTGCCCTTGCCCAGCAGGGCGTCGATGGCGGCGTTGGAAATCTCCGCCTGCCTGGGCGCGGATGCGGAAACGGCCTGTGCGCCGCCGCCGATGCCGTAAGCCCATTCCAGTCCCATGCCGCGCATCAAAGCGGGGTCGAGGGCGATCTGGCGGTGAATAAGGGCGTAACGCGTTTCGTCATAGAAAGCGCGGGCCTGTTTCTCATTGCCGAACAAAGTCTCTTTCCAGCCCAGCGCGGCGGCGGAACCGGCGACGCGATCTATAAGAGAACGCGCATCGCCTTCGCTGGCCTTGCGCATTCCAACAGGGCGATGCCGCCACAGCCAGCTCGGCACGGTGTTTTCTTCGATCGAAACCAGTTCGGCGGGGGCGGCGGGATGCGCAGCTGCAGCCAGCAGATTGATGGCTTCCACGCTCCATGTCGCGGGCGCGGCCAGCGCAGGGGATTCTTCATCGCCAAAAGATTCGGCGGAACGGAACAAGAGCGCGCCATAAATATCGGGCTCGCCGCGGGTGAAAAGCCGGGCGAAGGGGAGGAGATAGTCGTGCTTTTTCACAGATTTAGCCATATGGTGGGGTCCTTGGGAGAGAAGTTATCCACAAGATGATGTAGCCGATATGATTAATGCCACAAAATCTGGTGGGCTGCAACGCGCGCAACCCCCAGTCGGGTCATAAAGTTGTGGATATCAAAACAGTTTCCGATTTGGCTGGGGATAAGATGTTCCTGCGTGCGGGGGGAAGGCGGCCCTTGGCTGTCCGGCGCCCTGTGTCGGCGGGGGAGGGCGCGCGGATCGATTCGGATTTCTGCCGCGGGCCTGTCGCCGAATTTTCGGAGCGCGGCGTTTTTCATATTTGCTTCGCTGCGGAGTAGAACTATAACCACAAGGCTGTTTTTCCTTAGTCCCCCGAATCTGTCATGCCGTTCCCCGATAATTTTTCGTTCGTTCGCCGCATCTCGCAGATCGGCACGCTGCTGCAATCGGTTTTTTGCGGCAAGCCGGTCGGCACCGACGCGTTCGGCAACCGTTATTACCGCCAGAGCAAGCCCGAGAAGGGCTTCCGCGAAAAACGCTGGGTGGTCTATAACGGCGAGCCCGAAGCCAGCAAGATTCCGCCCGAATGGCATATCTGGCTGCATCACACCGCCGATGCGCCGATTCCCGACAGCGCCCGCCGTTCATGGCAGAAGCCGCATCTTCAGAACATGACCGGCACCACCGAAGCCTGGATGCCGCCCGCTCTGGAAGGCAAAGACCGCCCCAAGGCTACGGGCGATTACGCCGCATGGAAACCTGAATAAGAAGAAGGATCGACAATGGGCCACAATGTGTTTGAAACGATTTTGGGCGCGGTCGTGCTTGCGCTCGCGGCCCTGTTCCTCTTTTTCGCCAATGCCAGCGCCGATCTGCACAAGGTCAAAGGCTATAATCTCACCGCCAATTTCCCGATGGTCGACGGACTCAAGGATGGCACCGACGTCAAGATCAACGGCGTCAAGGTCGGTTCTGTCGCCGGGCTGAAACTCATTACCGATCCGGGCCCCAGCCAGTATCTGGTGGCGGTTTCGATGACCGTCGATCCCTCGATCCAGCTGCCGACCGATTCGATGGCGCTGGTTTCGACCGAAAGCCTGCTCGGCGGCAAGTATATGTCGATCGAGCCGGGCGTTGACGACACCATGATCAAGACCGACGGTTCAGGCCGCGTCACCCGCACGCAGGCGCCGATGCGCCTCGACGATCTGATCGGCCAGCTGATTTACAGCGGCAAGCGCGGCGATTCTTCGGCGGGTGCGAAACCGGCTGCCGCCGAACCCGCACATCCCTAAGCCCTGATGGCCCCGAAGCAGGAAAACCCTCTCGGCCGCGTCATCTTCCTCAGCCGCTGGCTGCAGGTGCCGCTCTATCTCGGCCTGATCTTCGCGCAGGGGCTTTATTGCTACCGCTTCATCATCGAAGTCGCCGACCTCATCATGCATGGCGTCGGCTGGCCCGAAACCAAGGTGATGATGGCGGTGCTGGGCCTCATCGATGTGGTGATGATCTCGAACCTTCTCATCATGGTCATCATTGGCGGCTATCAGACTTTCGTTTCGCGGCTGCAGCTCGACGGCCATCCCGACCGTCCCGAATGGCTCGACCGCGCCAATACCAGCACGCTGAAAATCAAATTGTCGCTTTCCCTCATTAGCATTTCCTCGATCAATCTGCTTGAAACCTTCATCAATGTCGCCGAACTGCCCGACCGTTACATCCTGTGGCAGGTCGTCATTCATGCAGCCTTTTTACTGTCGGCGATCGCCATGGCCTATATCGACAAATTGTCGCATGACGCGCGATCCGCGGGCGCCATGCGCCGCAAGAGCGACTTATGACGAGGCGCTGGCTCCTGTCTTGCGCGTTTCTTGCCGCGACGCTGTGTGCAGCCCTGCCGGCGCAGGCGGTGGTGCCGACGCAGGAACGGCCTTTCGTGGTGCTGCGCGCGCTCGATAAAATGACGGCGCGGGTCGAGGAAATGACTTTGCCCGTGGGCAAAACCTTCCAGTTCGGCAGCCTGTCGATCCTGGCGCGCACCTGCCGCGTGACCTTGCCCGAGGAAGCGCCGCCCGAATCCGCCGCCTATCTCGAAATCTATGAATTCAAGCCCGGCGCGCAGGAACAAACTTCCGTGTTCGACGGCTGGATGTTTGCCTCCAGCCCCGCGCTCTCGGCGATGGAGCATCCGGTTTACGATATCTGGGTGACCGGCTGCGCCGACAAGGCCGCCAGCAACTGATCCCACGCAGGCGCGGCAGGAAAAGGCGCGGCGCGCTTTTCCAGAGCCGCTTCCAGCAGATGATGATAGGCCGAGCGCGCGATCTCAAAGGTTCCGAAGCGCGAGAGGTGCGGCGTCAGGAACTGCGTGTCGAGCAGCATATAGCCGCAATGGCGCAAGATGGCCACCAGATGCACGAGCGCGATCTTGCTGGCGTCGGTTTTGACGCTGAACATGCTTTCGCCGAAGAAGGCGCGCCCCAGCGAAACGCCGTACAGCCCGCCGACCAGCTCATCGCCGTCCCACACTTCGATGGAATGGGCATGGTGGCGGCGATGCAGCCCGGTATAGAGGCGGATGATCTCGCTGTTGATCCAGGTCGTTTCGCGGCCTTCGTTGGGGGCGGCGCAGGCGCGCATGGTGCGCTCGAAGGCGGTGTCGAACGTCACTCTGAACGGTTTTTGCCGGAGGGTGCGCTGCAGGCGCTGCGGCACATGGAAACGCTCGTCGAGCGGGATAAGGGCGCGTATCGGCGGATCGTACCAGCGGATTTCGTTCGAGGCCGCGCTTTCCGCCATGGGGAAAATGCCCGCGGCATAGGCGCGCAGGACGATATCGGGGGTCAGCAGATAGGCCGCTCGGTTCGACATGAGCGGGGATATAGCTCAAAAATGCCTGAAGGAAAAGGCGGGTCAGGCGACCCGCAGGGTGTCGAGGGGCAGGGCGGCCAACCATGAATCACCGGGACGCGGTGGTTCGAGCCCGACCACCTTGTAGCCTTTTATGTCACCGATCTGGCGGCCGCGTTCATCAAGGACATGGCCATTGGTTCCCACCGGGTGATCGTCCACGCCAATGATGCGGCCCTTGAGGCTGACGATGCGACCGTCGATCTGCGCTTTGTCGTTATCCGCGACCAGAAGTTTCTGCGGCCAGGCATCGCCGCCAAGTTCGCGGAGCAAGCCCTGGGTAAGCCGCACTTTGTAATTGGGGGATTCGTAAACCAGTTTGCCCACGGGCTGGTGGCGCAGGTGATAGGGCAGCATGCGGTCGATATCGCCGTAGATTTTCGATTGCCCCGGCGACAGGACTTGAAACCGTCTGATTTCATCGAGGAAATTTACCGGCTCACCGTCTCTTTCGATCACATGGCCGTCGGCGACGAGAAGTTCACTCCAGCTTTTATTTGCCGTCCATTTGCCGTCGTCGCGGGCTCTAAGATTCTCGAAAATTTCGGCCTTGACCACGTTCAGCGGCACGCCGATGTCGAAAAAGCCGATCTGATGCCTGTGTTGAATTTGTTGGCGTATATGGTGCGGAAGAAGAACGGGGAAAGAGTGAACACTTGCCTGCATGAACGATCTCCCGAATAAAGAATCGACTGAAGATGCAAGTCCAAAGCAAAACGCCCTTGGGCGCAACAATCTTTATTCGATTGTGCGGCGCAGAAATTTTAACCATACGGAAAGGAATGCGGGTTACGAAACCGCAGGCACACGCGGGCTCTGCGCGACATGGAACAACGGCTCACCGGGGGTGGCGTTGATCTCGTTGGTAGGGGTTGGCAGCGCCCCCGCAGTCGTCAGCGGGTTAGCCGATGAGATGGCGGTGATGATCTCGGGCGCCTTGGCTTCACGGCTGTGGTTAACCTCGATCGCTCTTTCGCCGTTGAACACGGTCAGAAGCAGCCATTGCATATCGGTAGGCGTGGCGACCTGGGCATTGATGACATGGATAGGAAAGCCCCCCTGATACCCGACGGGCGGGTAGCTGAGGATCTGTTCCTTATATTCCAGCAGCGTGGGCGAAAACATGGGCGCGACGCACTTGCTAAGTTAAAAACGCGCCGATGTAATCCCTGTTCACCCTTCTTGGCAAGAAGTTTTTTTGGTTTCCGCGGCCGATTTTTTAACCGGATGGCAACAATGGCCGCTTAGGAAGGGAGGCCTCAGCCCTTCCGGGCGAGGAACTTTTCCAGCCAATGTATATCATAATCGCCGTTTATGAAGTCCGGTTCGGCGATGATGCGGCGGTGGAGTGGCAGGGTGGTGTCGATCCCGCCGATGACGAATTCCTCGAGACTGCGGCGTAAACGCAACAGGGCCTCGTTGCGGTTGGAGCCGTGGACGACCAGCTTGGCGATCATGCTGTCATAGTGCGGCGGCACGCGGTAGCCGTCATACAGGGCGCTGTCCACCCGGACATCGAGGCCGCCCGGCGGGTGATAGCCTGCGATCTTGCCCGGCGAGGGGGTGAAGGTTTCGGGGTTTTCGGCGTTGATGCGGCATTCGATGGCGTGGCCGGTGAAGGTGATTTCCTTCTGGGTGTAGCTCATCGGCAACCCGGCGGCGACGCGGATCTGCTCGCGCACGAGGTCGATGCCGGTCACCATTTCGGTGATCGTATGCTCGATCTGCAAACGGGTATTCATTTCGATGAAATAGAATTTGCCGTTTTCGTAGAGGAATTCGATGGTGCCGACGCCGCGATAACCGATCTTGCGAATAACGTCGGCCGCCAGTTCGCCGATTTCGGTGCGTTCCGAAGCGTTGAGGCCGGGCGAGGGGGCTTCTTCGATCACTTTCTGGTGGCGGCGCTGGATCGAGCAATCGCGCTCGCCGAAATGCACCGCGTTGCCGTGCGTGTCGCCCAGTAATTGAACTTCGATATGCCTCGGTTTCTCGAGGTATTTTTCCATATAAACTTCGTCATTGCCGAAGGCGGCCCGCGCTTCGCCGCGCGCCAGATTCCAGGCATCTTCAAGCGCGGCGGCATCGCGCGCCACTTTCATGCCCTTGCCGCCGCCGCCCGCCGAAGCCTTGATCAGGATCGGGTAGCCGATTTTGGCGGCGACTTTCTTGGCGTCGTCGAGGTCTTTAAGCGCGCCGTCGGAACCGGGGACGGTCGGCAATCCTTGCGCCTTGACGGTCTGCTTGGCCGTGACCTTGTCGCCCATGATGCGGATATGCTCGGGCGTGGGGCCGATAAAGGTGAAGCCGTGCTGTTCCACCATTTCGGCGAAAGCGGCGTTTTCCGACATAAAGCCGATGCCGGGATGGATGGCGTCGGCACCGGTAATGGCGGCCGCGGTCAAAATGGCGGGGATGTTGAGATAGCTGTCCTTGCTGGGGGGCGGCCCGATGCACACGCTTTCATCGGCCAGACGCACATGCATGGCGTCGGCGTCGGCAGTCGAATGCACGGCGACGGTATGGATGCCCATTTCGCGGCAGGCGCGGTGGATGCGAAGGGCTATTTCTCCCCGATTGGCAATAAGGACTTTTTCAAACATTGCCGGTTACTCGATAACGACGAGCGTTTCGCCGAATTCGACCGGCTTGGCGTCCTGCGCCACGATTTCGGTCACGGTGCCGCCCTTGGGGGCCTTGATCGGGTTCATGACCTTCATCGCTTCAATGATGAGGAGGGTATCGCCCTGCTTGACCTTGTCGCCGACCTTGATGAAAGGCGGGTTGCCGGGCGAGGAAGCGAGGTAAACCGTGCCGACCATCGGCGAAGGCACGGGCGTGCCATTGCTGACAGGGGCGGCGGGGGCCGCAGCGGCAGGCGCAGCCGCCGGGGCCGGAGCAGCCGCCATCGGTGCCGCGGCATAGTGCATGGGGGCGGCATGGGGGCCGACGCAGCGGATCTTGCGGTCGCCTTCGGCATACTCGATTTCGCTAAGACCGGTATCCTCAAGCAGCTTGGCGAGCTTGCGCACGGCGTCGATATCGATGTCGAATTTCTTGATCGTAGGAGGCATAGTCTTTCCCGATTGTTTGGTCATTTAAGCAATTTGGCCGCCGTTTGCATAGCATAGGCGTACCCATCGACGCCACACCCGCAAATAACGGCCTTGGCCGCCTGCGACAGCAGCGATTGCTGCCTAAAGGCCTCACGGGCATGGATATTTGTAATATGGACTTCGATAATCGGCAACTGCGTTAGGGTTAACGCGTCGAGCAGGGCTACCGAAGTATGGCTG
The DNA here is from genome assembly GCA_031291435.1 of Alphaproteobacteria bacterium. Classification (GTDB taxonomy): domain Bacteria; phylum Pseudomonadota; class Alphaproteobacteria; order UBA9219; family UBA9219; genus CAIXLI01. Next base: position 22,541 of record JARLJC010000049.1, read on the forward strand.
TAGCCGCCCGCATTGATGATGATCGCGGCATGGCTGTCGCGGGCCTTCTGCACCCATGTAATGAGTTCGCCTTCATCGTTGCTCTGGCGGCATTCGACGGTCAAACCGCTTTCCTGCCCCATCTTGACGCATAAAGCCTCAACCTCGGCCAGCGTGGCGTGGCCGTATTTCTCCGGCTCGCGCACGCCCAGCATATTGAGGTTCGGCCCGTTGAGGAGAAGGACAGGTTTAGGGGCGACAGGTTTAGACGACGGCATGATTACGGCTTCTTGCCGCTGCGGGCGTCATCGACCGCCTGCTTGAGCTGGTCGCCCTGCATCGCGCCGGGGAATATGGTGTCGTTGATGATGAACATGGGGGTGCCGCGCACGCCGATATCCTGCCCGAGTTTGAGGCTGGCATCGACCTGTGCCTGCACATCGGCGGAGGCCATGTCTTTCTTGAGTCTATCGACATCGATTCCGACCGATTTGGCGGTGCTGTAAATCAGGTCGCTGGTCAAATGATCTTTCTTGCCCATTAGTGCATCATGGAATTCCTGATATTTGCCCTGCTTGATGCTGGCGAGCGAAGCGTGCGACGCCTCGACCGAAGCCGCGCCGAGGATCGGAAATTCCTTATAGACGACCCTTACATTTTTATCCTGCTTGAGCAGGGCTTCGAGGCCGGGTTCCGACATCTTGCAATAGCCGCATTGATAGTCGAAGAATTCGACCACGGTGACGTCGCCCTTGGGATTGCCGCTTACGGGTGTGGCCGGGTCATGGAACACTTTATCTCTCAGCGCGGCGATGGCTTCCTTGCTCTTGGTTTCGGAATCGTCCTGTTCCTTCTTCTGCAGGTTCTGCAGGCCTTCGGCCATTACTTCGGGATGTTCGGTGGTCAGGTAGCTTTTGATGATGCTTTGAATCTCGGCCTTCTGCGCCGGGGTGAAGCTGGTGGCGACGGGGGCTGCGGCCTGCTGCGCATGCGCGAAAGCGGGGGCCAGCGCGAAAAAGGCGGCGGCAAAAATTGCGACCCGGGGGGCGGCTTTACGCATGGAATCTCCGATTCGAGAGGTGGGTGAAGCGAGGCACGACAGAACCAAGTTTCAGGGGCCAAGTCAATGGCGCGGGGCAGGCCGTTAACGATGTTTGGCGCAATTACTTTCGGCGGAAAAGGGTAGACTGCCTCGCGCGAACAGGGAGAGTTCGATTATGGCGAAACAAATGCAGGTTCTGATGCCTCTTGCCCATCCGCTGGCGGGCGAGCCTTTCGCCATTGCGCTTGCGCCGGACGTAAAGCGGCGCCGCGAGGGCGTTTCGCTGGATGTGCCGGTTGGAATCGAGCTGCGGAAGGTGACGCTTCCCTGCATTCTCGAGACAAAGGGCGATCACGCCGATATCTGCATTCTGCAGACCGATCCGGCCCTCGATGTCACCGAGCATATCGCTTTTCTGGCGACGCGTTTCTATAATGAACATCTCGGTATGGTTCAATTACAGCAGGCCCGCGGCGGTGGTCAGTTTTTCGATCCCCGTGATGTTGATTTCTATTTCTACATTCCTGCGGAAATTTCTGGCCGCGAGCGTTTCTGCAAGGTCGATTTTAGAACCGACGAAGGGGAAGTCGAAATGCTCAATCCCATTTGTGACTATAAAAAATCGGTTCCGTATTTTGTAAGGCAGCAGGCTGACGCGATTATGGCCGCTGCCGCGCAAAGACCGGAGTTGCCGCGGCTACAGCCTTCGGGAAGAAGCTTTCCCTAAATCCTATTTGTCTTTCTCATCCTGCCGCGCCTGATCGGCTTCCAGCTTGATATCCTGCGCGCGCAGCCAGTAGGGCGAGCCTTTGCGGAGGCCTTTCATCGCGCGAGCCGCCATCTGGCCAGCCGCTTTGCTGTTGCCCTTGGCGGCGGCTTCTTCCGCCAGAGCATAGGTCGCGGTCGCCTGATACTGGACATCGCCGGTTTCCTCGGCCTTGCGGCCCCAGGCCTGAGCCAGAAAACGCCAGGTCATCGGCGTATGTTCCTCAAGCCGGTTGGATTCGACCAGCTGCTGGATGGCGAGGTCGAGCCGCCCCGATTCCTTGCTCTCCAGAAGGGCGTGGCCGTAGGCCTGACGTAACAAGGTAGAATCGGGCAGCAAGTCATTGGCTTTCTTGTAATTTGTTATCGAGTCTTCGATGCGGCCATTGTCGAATTGAATCTGCGCTTTAAGTTCGTAGAAGAACGGGTTTTGCGGTTCCTGTTTGATAAGGCCGTCGGTCAGGGCAATGGCATGGTCGGCCTCTCCCGTGCGGTAAAGGGCGATGGCGCGGGCATAACGCGCGGTGATGCGGGTATCGCTGTCGGTATAGCGCAGCAAGGCGGTTTCGGGCTGCAGATAGCCCAGCAATTTGGCCTTCATGCGTTCATGCATGACGTAATATTTCTCGGGTAACCTGGCGTCTTTCAACGGAGAATTGTCGAGATGCTGCTGCACCGCGTCGATGCGGTCCTGCGTCAGGGGATGAGTCTGCACATATTCGGCCTGGCGCGAGGCGGGCAGCATTTCCTGACTGCCGAGTTTCTGGAAAAATTCCAGCATGCCGCGCGCCGAAATCCCGGCTTTATCAAGGAACGACATGCCTGCCGAGTCCGCCGAGGCTTCGACCGAGCGGCTGAATGTCAGATAGCTGCGCATCGCCATTTGCTGGCTGCCCGCGAGGCCGCCCGCCGCCAAACCGCCATTGCCCGCCGCGACGCCCGCCGCGACCGCCAGGATCATGCCGAGGATGGTTTCGGCCGAGGCGTTGCGCATTTCTTCCTGCCCGCGGATAAGATGGCCGCCGGCGATATGGCCGGTTTCGTGGGCGATGACGCCCACCAACTGCTCGGGGCTGTCGGCCAGTTGCAGGAGGCCCGTATAGAAAAATTCGTTCATGCCCTCGGCGACGAAGGCGTTGATGACGCTGCTTTGCACGATGACGATGGTGACGCTGCGCGGATCGATATCGGCGGCGCGGTAGATCGGCGCGGCCAGTTCATGCAAGTAATTTTCGATTTCGGCGTCGCGGATGAAGGTCGGCTGGTCGCCGCCGCCCGCTTCCTGCGCGCGCAGGGCGATAATGGGCATCTGCGCGAAAATCAGCGCGATAACACACAGCCACGCGATTTTTTTCAGATGTGCGAAACGTGGAGCGCTGCAAACTGCCCCCTCCGCGTCATCCCGGCGCAAGCCGGGATCCAGTCCCACAAGTGCCATAAGCCACGGCCTGCGGCGCTTGCAG
>JARLJC010000354.1 GCA_031291435.1 Alphaproteobacteria bacterium
CGGATAGTTCTGGCGCGGTCTGCCTTAATCCCGCCAAGACGCTGCTATTAGCTGCCTGCGGGCTGGGTCATGATTTCGCGCCATGCGAGCGATTGAACATTTCGAATATACCGTGAGCTGGGCGCGCGCGCATGAGCGGCATCTGTCGGCGATTTCGCTGGCGGGCGGTTTTGCCTTCGACAGTTATGCCTTCGGTCGGATCGACCGGCCGATGACCCAGGCTGTTTTCATCATCTACCTCATCTTGGCGGGTGCGGCGATCGCGGTGCTGCATGCGCTGGAATCGCGCCCTGACAACGACAAACCATCCGATCGCACGCGCACGGTTCTGGTTTTTGTGGCGCAATTTGCCCTAGGCTGCCTGCTATCCGGGTTCTGTGTCTTCTACATACGCAGTGCTTCCATTGGCGCATCCTGGCCGTTTCTTCTGTGCATGGCCGGCATTTTCATCGGCAATGAATATCTGCGCCGCTATCATGCGCGCCTGGTATTTTCGGCTTTGCTGTTTTTCTTTTCGCTCTACTCCTACGCCATCCTGCTGGTGCCGGTGGTGCTTGCGCGCATCGGCACGGTTCCCTTTCTGATGTCCGGCGTGATCGCGGTCGCGGTATTTTTCTTCTATATGCAGACCCTGGCGGTCCTGGGGCATGATCGCTATCGCGTCGCGCGCATGCAGATCGCGGCCGGGATGATCGCAATCACGGGCCTGGTCAACGCCTTCTACTTTGTGAAGATATTTCCACCGCTGCCCTTGGTGCTGTCTGATGCGGGCGTTTATCATTCCATCCAGCGGGCAGGGCGCGATTATCAAGTCACGGCGGAGGATGAACCGCCGCGCTGGCGGGCCCTGTTCGGGACATTTCCGGTCGAGCACATCCAGCAGAATGATAAGCTCTATCTTTACAGCGCCATTTTCGCGCCCTACCGGCTCACCACCAGCATCGAGCACCGGTGGGAATGGCGTGATCCACGCAATGGCAGTTGGACGCCACAGCAAACCGTGCGCTTCACCATTCATGGCGGGCGTGAAGACGGCTTTCGGGCCTATTCCAGCAAGACCGCTCCACGGCCCGGTCAGTGGCGGGTCAACATCGCAACGACCGATGGTCATGCCATCGGGCGTGTTCGCTTCTCGGTCGAGACCCAGGCCGTCCCGCCCGCTGTTTCGATCAAGATCCTGAAATAGGTCTATAAAACCGTGCCTTGCGTCGGGGCCGATTTGCCCCTATTTCACAGCCCGGATCCGGGGTAGCTGTAATTGTCCACCAACAAGACAGTGATTTCGCATTTGCGCCGGCTTGAAGCCGAGAGCATCCACATCATGCGCGAGGTGGCGGCCGAATTCGCCAATCCGGTGATGCTCTATTCCATCGGCAAGGATTCGTCGGTGATGCTGCATTTGGCGATGAAGGCCTTTTATCCCGCTAAGCCGCCATTTCCTCTGATGCACGTCGATACGACCTGGAAATTCCGGGAGATGATCGAATTTCGCGATCAGACTGCCAAGCGCCTGGGCCTCGAGCTGATTGTCCATATCAATGACGAGGGGGTGAAGCGCGGTATCAATCCCTTCGATTCCGGTTCCTCGCTTCATACCCAGGTGATGAAGACCGAGAGCCTGAAGCAAGCATTGGACCGACATGGCTTCGACGCCGCCTTTGGCGGCGCGCGCCGGGACGAAGAAAAAAGCCGCGCCAAGGAGCGGATTTTCTCCTTTCGCGACCGCCATCATGGCTGGGATCCGAAGAATCAGCGTCCCGAGCTCTGGCGTGTCTACAATACTCGCATCAACAAGGGCGAAAGCATCCGCGTCTTTCCGCTGTCCAACTGGACCGAGCTTGATATCTGGCAGTATATCCTGGCCGAGAACATTCCCATCGTGCCGCTCTATTTCGCGGCGAAGAGGCCGGTGGTGGCGCGGGGCGGTACGCTCATCATGCATGATGACGACCGGATGGCGCTTTTGCCGGGAGAGCAATTGGAGGAACGGCTGGTGCGGTTCCGCACCCTGGGCTGTTATCCGCTCACCGGCGCGATTGAAAGCAGTGCCGACACCTTGGAAGCCATCGTCACTGAAATGTTCACCGCGCGAACCAGCGAACGCCAAGGCCGGCTGATCGATGGGGACGAGAAAGCGTCGATGGAAAAAAAGAAGAAGGAGGGGTACTTCTAGTGAACGCGCCATCCTCCGAATTGCAGAAATTCCTGGCCGCGCAAGAGAAGAAATCCCTGCTGCGATTTCTCACTTGCGGCAGCGTCGATGATGGAAAATCCACCCTGATCGGACGTTTGCTTTACGACACCAAGCTTCTGTTTGAAGATACATTGTCGACGCTGGAGAAGGATTCCCGCAAATTCGGCACCGCCGGTGACGATATCGATTTCGCCCTTCTGGTGGATGGGTTGGAAGCCGAGCGGGAACAGGGCATCACCATCGACGTCGCCTA
>JARLJC010000355.1 GCA_031291435.1 Alphaproteobacteria bacterium
AATAACGATTTTTTGATAAACGCGACATTTTCGGCGCCCGCAAAGTTCGCCAGGCGATCAAGCCGAAACGATTCACAAAAATGCATCAATTCGTCGATCCGAGCCCCAAGCGACGGTCAAGACATGCTTCAATTCATCACCGCCCGCTGTGTTTCCCGACAGCAGATAACATGCTAAATTTCGGTCAAAATAATAAATACCAAGGGTGGAAATAATGATGTTCTTGAAAAGGCGAAACGCCTTGCCGGCGCAATCGTGACCGAGTCGCGCCGTCCCGGGAGCGGAGCACCAGCGTCAACTTCGCTTGCGCCTCTGCAAAAAAATCCTCTCGTAGAGCCGGATTTTCCGGATATATCCGATCTTATGGGCCGGCTGAGTTTTTCTCTCAACGACGGGCGCATCTGGCTGGACGACCAACGCATGTTGCTGATCCATGCCAAGTCGCTCGGCGCCTTGCGGCATGAGATGATTGATGCCTTCGGCCTCGACGCGGCGCGCGGGCTCTTGACCCGCATGGGCTATCGCGCCGGCGTCAATGACGCGCAAATGGCGCGCAAAGTACGCTCCACGACTTCGCCGAAGGACATGTTCGTGGTTGGCCCGCAAATGCACTGTCTGGAAGGCGTCGGCCTCTCCGAGGTCGTGCGGCTGGAATTCGATGTCGAGCGGGGAACCCATTATGGCGAATTCATCTGGACCCATCCGGTCGAGGATGAGGAGCACATCAGGCATTTCCTGATCGGCGCCGATCCGGCGTGCTGGATGCAAACCGGCTATGCTTCGGGATTCTCGACCGAATTCATGGGCCGCCCGGTGCTTTATCGAGAGGTCGAATGTCTCTCTATGGGCCATCCGGCCTGCCGCATCGTCGGCAAGGTGGTCGAGGAATGGGGCGATGAAGCGGCGGATGATTTGCGCTTCACCATGCCGGGCATGTTCGGAGTCACAGACGCGCAACACGCTTCAAGCCGCTCCGAATTGCTGCTTTCGCCGGATGAATCCGCGGTCGCGGCGGATCACCCGGTCGGCGTTTCGCCGAGTTTTAACACTGCGATGCAGATGTTGCGGCGCGTCGCCCCGACGCGGGCGACCGTACTCTTCCTGGGAGAGAGCGGTGTCGGCAAAGAGGTCTTCGCCAGGACTTTGCACCGACTAAGCCATCGTGGCGACAAGCCTTTCATCGCCCTGAATTGCGCCACCATTCCAGAACAACTGGTCGAGTCCGAATTGTTCGGCGCCGAACGCGGCGCCTTTACCGGCGCAACGCAGAGCCGGCTCGGACGGTTTGAGCGCGCTGACGGCGGCACTCTTTTTCTCGACGAGGTTGGCACGCTGTCGATCAGCGCCCAGAGCAAGCTACTGCGCGTATTGCAGGAAGGCGAGATCGAACGGCTGGGCGATTCCCAAACCCGCCAGGTCGACGTGCGCGTTATCGCCGCCACCAATGTCGATCTGCGCGAAGAGGTACGGAAAGGCAATTTCCGCGAAGACCTGTTCTTCCGACTTAATGTGTTCCCGATCCTTATTGCGCCCTTGCGCGACCGCCACGAAGACATTCCGCTGCTGATGGCGCATTTTCTGGGCCGTTTCAATCAAAGGCATGCAAGGCGGATCAGGGGGTTCACCCGGCGCGCGGTGGACGCCATGTTGTCTTATGATTGGCCCGGCAATGTTCGGGAACTGGAAAACGTCATCGAGCGCGG
>JARLJC010000356.1 GCA_031291435.1 Alphaproteobacteria bacterium
AGGATGCGGAATTGCTGCGAGCCTTCGCCCTCGAACGACAGCACCGCGTCGACCATGTGCTCGACGACACGGGGGCCGGCGATCTGGCCGTCTTTTGTGACGTGGCCGACCAGGATGATCGCCGCACCTGATTTCTTGGCAAACCTGATCAGCGCCTGCGCGGAGGCGCGCACCTGCGTCACCGTGCCCGGCGCGGATTCCACCGTGTCGGTCCACATGGTCTGGATCGAATCGATCACGATCAGGCGGGGCACCGCGCCTTCGGACAGCGTGGAAACAATATCCTCGACGGAGGTTTCCGCAGCCAACTGCACCGGCGCATCCGCAAAGCCCAGCCGCTCGGCGCGCAGCCGCACCTGGGCCACGGCCTCTTCGCCGGATATGTAGACCGCGCGGTGACCGGCGCGGGCCAAGAGGCTGGTCGCCTGCGTCAACAGCGTCGATTTGCCGATACCGGGATCGCCGCCGACCAGGAGCACCGAGCCGCGCACAAAACCGCCGCCGGTGACGCGGTCGAGTTCGGCCATGCCGGAGGGCAGGCGAGGGGCGTCCTGGCTCTTGCCGGTCAGGCTTTCCAGCGCAAACAACCGGCCCTTGCGCTTGCTGCGGATCGAGACCGGCATCGTGGTGGCGCCGGTGGTATCTTCCTCGGCCAGCGTGTTCCACTCGCCGCAGGACTCGCACTTGCCCTGCCAGCGGTTATACGCCGCGCCGCAGTTCTGGCAGACGAAGGAGAGGGTGGATTTGGCCATGAGGGGATGCGCCAGATTTGATTGTTCTTATTTTGTTCTATAACTGATTAAAGATCGGTTCGCGACAGAAAACTGGCTAGGCGTCGGACTCCAGCATTTCCCTGAAGAGTTGGCTTCGCTACGGCGGGAGACCGTTCAATCATGTAACTAATTCTAACCACTTTCTTGCGATTCTATCGGCACTTCAGAGAATCTAATGGCCGAAACATCGATCGAATGGACCGACGCGACGTGGAATCCCGTGGCAGGCTGCACCGTTCTTACTGCAGGCTGCACGAATTGCTACGCCATGCGGGTGGCCGCGAGGCTTGAGGCGATGGGCACCGCGAAGTACCGCGGCCTCACCCGGAAAAGCGGAGGGCGGGCGGTCTGGACCGGCAAAATTCGTCTGGATAATGCCTCTCTAGACATACCGAAGACGTGGTCAAAGCCGCGCAAGGTTTTCGTCAACTCGATGTCCGACCTATTTCATGATGATGTTGCAACTGAATTCATCGCTCGGGTTTGGGACGTCATGAAAGGCACCTCCCGGCACACGTATCAAATTCTCACCAAACGCCCTGAACGCATGGCACAAGTGCTGGCCCAACCATCTTTCGAAATACTTCCGAACGTCTGGCTTGGGACTAGTGTTGAGGACAGTCGCGTTCTCAGTCGGCTTGATGCAATTCGACGGGTCCCGGCGGCTATCAGGTTTGTTTCGCTTGAGCCGCTCATCGGCTCCGTAGCCGATTGTGATCTGACCGGCATCCATTGGGCGATTGTGGGTGGCGAGAGTGGCCCGCGCGCTCGCGAAATGAAGCCGGAGTGGGTAGAGGAGATCGAAGCCATATGCCGCCATTCCGGCACCGCGTTTTTCTTCAAGCAGTGGGGCGGTAAAAACAAGAAGGCGGCCGGGCGCATTCTAAACGGCAAGACCTACGACGAGATGCCTGAACTGAGGCCGTGATCTCATCGACATTTTTTGAAGATGGCGTCGATGATTCTTTGTGCAACGGGCTTCTGCGAAGCAAAGAATAGGTAGTACACAACAGCATTGGTGCTGTTCTTCATTGGTAAAGGCTCGGGCACGAACTGGAATCCTGCCACTTTACGCAGCCTTTCGCGAAAGGCGCCTACGATCGCATTATTACCCTGCTTTACGATATCTGGTACACCGAACAAGTTTCCTTGCGGATCTTCACCGTACGCCGCTTCTCTCCAAGATTCATCGCCCCAAAAACTGTTCATCCGATCTATACCGTCCTTCGGAACGCCGCTGGGATTGCGCCAAATCGCATTCCTATTCATATCCATCACCGGAAAATTCAGGAACATATCGACGGCGCGGGACTGGCCTGCCATCTCCATGGCGCGCCATTCCAGGTGAAGACCGTAAGGATCGAAGAGGCAGAGCGCTCGCCTATAGTCCTCGTACTTAATCGTCGGCAGAAGCGTCTGGGTGAGATATTTCGAGGCATCGCCTGTTTCGATATGGACGTCACTGCGGTTTGCACACAGCGTTTTTAGATATGCCGTTTTCTGCGCATCCAGGTCGATAAAAACGAAACCGTCGAAAGGCGGTGACGTTTTAAGCGCGCGGGCTGGACTCCCGTCGATCTGCCCACCACTGCGCTTCGAAATATGGACGCCCGCGCCACTGAACGCGTCGATATAGAATTTTTTCAGACCTCTTTGGTTGGCAAAGGCTCCCGTATAGGCCGAGCCGTATTTTTCGACGATCTCGAGCTTCAGCTCGGACCAGATGCCAACCTCGTCGAATTTAAATGGTATCGCCACGGGCGCCAACCATATGTTGCTGCCACGTCCTCAAATGTTTCTCCCGGCGGCTTGTTGTATGCACGTCGGAGAATCTCAATTCCGCGAAAGCCGGCGGCCAAGACCATAGAGCCGATCGGGGCAGTTTTAAGCCTCACAGCCGCCGCGCAAGATCGTTATTGCGTCGAGTCCGGCTAACGTAGCTTACAACTTCAGGTTTTTTCAACCTTCGATTGCTCGAGCTCGGCGTGTTAACTAACAATCTCGCAGCCGGCGCCGCCCTCGGCAAGACCTTCCATTCCAGCGCTCGGCCTGCACCAGCGGATTTTACGAAAATGCCGCGGTCCACAGCATGGAAAGGCCGGCGGCGAGCATGATGGCGTCCATCACGAGCCGAAACACCTCCGGCTCGAGCCGCAGGACAAATCGCTTGGCGATGAAGGCGCCGAACATCAGCGAGGAGCCGGCGATCACGCCCTGCAGCGCGACATCAAGCGTCAGGGCGCCGAAGCGCTGGAAGGTCACGGATTTGCTCAAATACATGCCGAGCGAACTCGCCGCTTCGGTCGCCAGAAACGCGCCTTTGGTGAGGCCGTAAAACAAAAACAGCGGCACGCTTAAGGGGCCGGTCGAGACCACGATGCCGGTGAGATAGCCGATTCCCGCGCCGCCGATCGCCAGATGCCACAGCGAGAATTTCAGCTGATGTCTTGCAAGCCAGTGCCGCGCCGGCACCATCGCGATCAGGAACAGCGCGATCGAAATATCGACCGCGCGCGAGGGCAGCGCCAGCAAAGTGCGGGCGCCGAGCGCCGCGGCCGGAATGCCGGTGATGGAATAGGCGGCGCAGGCGCGCCAGTCGACGTCGCGCCACCAGGCCAGGATGCGCGACAGGTTCGCCATGACAGCGGCGATCGCCATGATCGGCACCGCCTGCTTCGGCCCGAACTGATACACCAGCACCGGCATCAGCATGATCGAGGAGCCGGTGCCGACGATGCCCGACAGGGTGCCGGCGACGAGGCCGACCGCGAGGACGAAAATGAAGTTCAAGGAAGGGGCTCCGGCGAATCGGGCGATGTTAGCCCGGCATGCCGCGCGCCGCGAAGCCATTCACGCGCGCGGCTGGGGGTGCGTTGGCACCCGGCATTCCCCATGCCCTCACTTGGGCGAAGCGATTTGCACAACCCGGGCGAAAGCCATCGCGGGATCGCGAAGATACGTCTCGCATGCCTCACCGTCATTGCGTGCGCAAGCGAAGCAATCCACGCTACCTTGGTTGCGGCGCGATGGATTGCTTAGCTTGCGCTCGCAATGAAGATTTTTTCCTAGCGCGGCGGTTGTTTGAAATTCCAAAC
>JARLJC010000357.1 GCA_031291435.1 Alphaproteobacteria bacterium
CCCCGGTCTCGGGCGACAAGGACATCCTGCGCCGCGTCTTCGTCAACATCATCGAAAATGCTTGCAAATATTCGCCTGCCGACCGGCCCGTGGAAATCACCGCGCGGCGCGAAGCTTCCGAATTGCGCGTCGCCATCACCGATCACGGCAACGGCATTCCCGAGGCCGAGCGCGAACGCGTATTTGACATGTTCTATCGCATTAAAAGCGGCGCGCTCAGCAATGCGGTCATCGGCGCGGGCCTCGGCCTTTCCATCTGCCGCGGCTTCATCGAAGCGCATGGCGGCCATATCAGCGCGCAGCAGGGCGAAGGCGGCGGCACCAGCATCGTGATCCGCCTGCCGATCGACGCGGAATAAGACCGACGACAGAAACAGTCGGAAAGACAGCAGGAGCCGTCATTCCGCAAACTTTTCTCTTCGGCGCGCTTGCGCGACGAAAGAAAAGTTATGCGGAATCCAGTTGGCCTTGCCGCAAAAACGGCCATAAGACGCTTTTACCTGATGGGCCAACTGGATTCCGGACAAAACCGCATTTTCGTAAATCACCCAAGGCGATTTCCGAAAAAGCAGTTTTTCCGGAATGACGGCTCTTGTGCGATAAATTAATCCTTAAGCGGATTTCTTGAGCGCGGGAATGGCGGCAATCGTCTCATCGACGATACGCGCGGCATCTGCCGACGACAGATTTTCAGCGATATTCTTACGCGCGATCTGCAAAGCCAGTTCGATGGCGGCGGCCCGCACATCGGCCACCGCTTCGGCTTCGGCGAGATGAATACGTTCGGAAGCCATGCGCTGTTGATGCGCCAGCGACGCGGTTAGATCGGCTTCGGCCTGCCGGCGCATATCTTCGACCTGCTGTTCCGCCAGCTTGACGATTTCCTTAACGTCTTTTTCGGCTTGCTCCTGATGCGCGCGCGAGGCCGCCAGCGCCGCTTCAGCCTCGGCCCGCAACTGCGCCGCCTGATCGAGTTCAACGCGGATCTTGGCGATTTCGCCGTCGAGCCACGCCAAAATCGGCTTGCGCCCGAACTTGAACGCCAGCAGCATGCAGATCGCAAAAGCGACCCCATAAACGAACATCGGGTCTTGCATCAGTTCTTTCATGCAGCATCCCGCAATTTTGCTTCGATCACCTGCGCGACGACTGCCGAGGCCAGCTCCTCTGCCTGCCCCTGCACGGCCCTAAGGGCCGCTTCGCGGGTCACGGCGATGTCGGCTTCCGCCGCATGCAGTTTGCGCGTAATATCTTTTTCCTGCGCCGCCTGCTGGGCCGCCGCCTGCTCCGCCACATCGGCAATCAGGGTACTGACTTTCACCTGCGCACCGGCCCGCGCTTCGCTCAGCGATTTCTCGACCTTCTCCGCCGAGGCCTTGGCCGCCTCATTGGCCGCCCGCGCCGCCGCCAGTTCCGCAGCGATCACCTGCTTGCGGTTATCCTGCGCGCGCTCCACGCCCGGCAAAGCCAGCTTCCACATCAGCACATAAAGAATGGCGAAGCTGACCACCAGCCAGAACAATTGTTCCGCGTAGAGCGAAACGTCGAGCTGCGGCAAACCGCCTTCTTCGGCCCAGGCGGGGCTCGAAGCCAGGGCGGTAACTGCCATCAACAGCGTCTTGGAAAGGCGCAGGCTCAAGATTTTTAGCCTTTGAACATGATCATCATGGCGACCGTGAAGCAGATCAGCATGACGAGTTCGGTAACGGCGAAGCCGATGAAGCCGATCTTGGAGAATTTGCTTTCAGCCGAGGGGTTGCGGGCAATCGCCGCGATCCAGGCCGAGAAAATCAGGCCGAGGCCGATACCGGCGCCGAGCGAACCGATCATGGCCAGACCCGCGCCGACCAACTTCATTGCATTGACATCCATGAGAGAGCTCCTGAGGGTTAAGAAAAGGGTTAGTGCATTTCAATCGCGTCGCGCAGATACACCGAAGCCAGAATGGTGTAGATGTAAGCCTGTAGAAACGCGATGAAAAATTCGAAACCGGTGATAGCAATGTCGGCGGCCATAGGCAAGACGCTAAGCCCCGCGAGCCACCCGGCGGCCAGCAAAGTGCCGACCATTCCGGCGAAAACCTGCAGCAAAACGTGGCCCGCCAGCATATTGGCGAACAAACGGATGGAAAGGCTGAAAGGCCGCACGAGGAAGGACAGCAATTCGATCACGAACATGACCGGCACCATGATCTTGGGCAGCCCCTGCGGAATGAACAGGGACATGAAATGCCCGCCATGCTTGACGAAGCCGGTGATGATGATCATCACGAACAAAGCCAGCGCAATCGCCAGATTGACGACGATATGGCTGGTGACCGCGAACGATTTGGGGAA
>JARLJC010000358.1 GCA_031291435.1 Alphaproteobacteria bacterium
CGAACAAAAGTGAGCGGCAGGATAAGGAGTTTGAATCGTGAAGATCATCGCCGTCGACCGCCAGGGCAAGGAACACACGCTGGAAGGCCGCGACGGCTGGACGGTGATGGAAATTCTGCGCGACGGCGGATTGGATATCGCCGCCGAATGCGGCGGCGCCTGCGCCTGCGCCACCTGCCATGTCTATGTGAATGACGGCTGGTTCGAGAAACTGCCCGCGCCGTCGGAATCGGAGATCGACATGCTGGACATGGCGCTGGCGGTCGAACCCAATTCCCGCCTCTCCTGCCAGATCGTCTGCAGCGAAACCACCGACGGCATCAAGGTGACGGTGGCGCCTGAGTAGTGAGCCTGTGGCGCGCGCCAGCGCGTGACAGATCCGAAGGTTGAGAGCGAACGTCAACCAAATGAATGACGTCATTATCCGCGCGCTTGAGCCATCGGAATGGGAAGTTTTCCGAGATTTTCGATTGGGTTCGCTTAAAGCTGCGCCCGGCGTATTCGCTACCACATACGATGCAGCAGCGATGTGGTCACCAGAAGATTGGCAAGCCGAGGCTAAGGGTTCAGATCACCAGGTCTTCGGGCTGTTCGACGAAAAGCACCTAATTGGCATTACGGCGGCTTTCACGTATCGCGGAGACCCGACGGGCCAAACCGCGCTGCTGGCGATGTCGTTTATCTTGCCGTCATATCGCGGACGCGGCCTATCGCGCATGTTCTATGATGCGCGGCTGGCTTGGATTCGAGCGCAACCGCAGTTCCGTCGGGTACTGGTCTCTCACCGAAAATCAAATGAAGCCTCGCGGCGAGCTAACCAGCGGCACGGTTTTGTCCGGACGAAAAAGCTCCCACATACTTGGCCCGACGGGGAAACTGAGGACGAAATATTCTATGAACTGCAAATTTCAAATTAGGGCACTACCCCCATCCCCACCCGCTAGACACTCCCCAACGCTTGGCCGCAGAATGATGGCGCGCAGCAGGGAGTCATCCGGGGCATGCGGTTCACCAGTGCAGTTCTTCTGATCGCCCTGGCCGGGCTTGCCGCCTGCTCGCCGGACGGCAGCAAGGATGCCAAGGCTGAAAAACCCGCCGCCATCACGGCAACCGCCAAGACCATGGCCACCGGACACACGCCCGAGCCGGTGAAGACGGCAACCGCGTCGGGGCCGCTTCTGTTTTACGGTTATGCCTGCGGCGATGACTGCACCGCACATTGGGAAGGCTATTCCTGGGCGTCGGCGCACAAAATCAGCAATCCCCTAGATTGCCGCGGCACATCCGAAACCTTCATCGAAGGCTGCAAGGCCTTTGCCGGAATCGAAGGGCCGTTCGGCGACCGTTACATAGACCCGAGTTTCCCGCACATGACCGGAATCGATTGAGCGATATGTCGCTGAACACCTGAAGTGAGCGGCACAACCCTTGGCACACACTCACCGTCCCATTGCATAGAATTCGTCATTCGGCCGCATCTTGGCAATATTCGCGATCCGGTTGGATAAGGCGAAGAATGATGCGACCGCCGCAATGTCCCACGCGTCCTCCTCGTTGAACCCGTGTTGCGCAAGCGCGGCGAAATCCTGTTCCTCTACCTCATAGGCTTCAAATGCGACCTTGGAAGCAAA
>JARLJC010000359.1 GCA_031291435.1 Alphaproteobacteria bacterium
AACGCCGGGCTGACCGAATGGCCGGTGCCCTTGCTCGGCCGGTTTGACGAAGCGTTTCTCGCCGTGCCGCCCGAAGTGATCCAGCTGACCGCGCGCGTCAATCAGAAGTATTTCATCTGCCGCGATGCTGCGGGCAAGCTTGCCAATGCCTTCGTCTGCACCGCCAATATCGTGGCCCGGGACGGTGGCGCTGCGATCATCGCCGGCAACCGCAAGGTGCTGGCGGCGCGGCTGTCCGATGCGCGGTTTTTCTGGGATCAAGACCAGAAGACGCCATTGGCCGAACAAGCGAAGAAGCTTGGGCGGATCACGTTCCATGACAAGCTCGGCAGTCTGGCCGAAAAGGTCGCGCGCGTGGCCGGTCTGGCAGAATGGCTCGCACGGCATAATATAGTTCCTGGCGCCAAACCGAAGGAGGCGCGGTTGGCGGCCGAATTGTGCAAGGCCGATCTGGTCACCGAAATGGTCGGCGAATTCCCCGAATTGCAAGGCCTTATGGGCGGCTACTACGCCCGCGTCGAAGGCTTGCCCGATGCCGTGGCTGACGCGATCCGCGATCATTACAAGCCAGTTGGGCAGGGTGACGACGCGCCCACGGCACCAGTGACGGTCGCGGTGGCGTTGGCCGACAAGCTTGACACCATTGCTTCATTTTTTGCGATTGACGAGAAGCCGACAGGATCGAAGGATCCTTATGCGTTGCGTCGTGCCGCACTTGGTGTTCTGCAGATTATTTTGAAAAATGGGCTTCGTTTCAAAATTGAATCGGCTATTGATGGAATTGTTGCAAGTCGAATAGTCGGTAATTACATTTTGGCGGCGGATGAGGCTGCTGATAAAATAGATGATATTTTATGGAATAATTTTGATGAAATAGATGCTGAGAAAATTTCGATTTCAACAAGGTGGGCAATCGCTGGCGACCTGCAGAGACCGGGATTGGGTCAAGATTTTAAGGACGGTATTGAAAAAGCGGTCGGCGCCATAAGAGATTTTTTTGCTGACCGGCTCAAGGTTCAGCAGCGCGAGGCTGGTGTGCGGCACGATCTGATCGATGCGGTATTTGCGCTGGGCGGCGAAGACGATCTCGTGCGGCTGCTCGCGCGGGTCCATGCCTTGCAGGCGTTTGTCGGCACCGAGGACGGGGTCAACCTTTTGGCCGGGTACAAACG
>JARLJC010000360.1 GCA_031291435.1 Alphaproteobacteria bacterium
GATCATCCATTCGGCACGGTTGTGCATGCAGATGGCAATGCGCTGCCCACGCCGATCGCCAAGCTGCGCGGCAAGGCGGTCGCGGGCAGCAAAGATTTCGGTAAAACTGGTGCGACGCTCGCTGCCGTCATCGCGCCAGCCGACGATCGCGGTGCGGTCGCCATGCCGGCGCGCGCTCTCGATCATCAGATTGAGATCCGGCGGCGCATGGCGAAAGGCGCGAGCGCCCTCCCGCTCCACGATCTCGAACCCCATGCCGGGCCCGGTCAGTTCGGCGAGAAGGGGATCGCTTTGGGCAGATGACGGCACGGTCATGGGCATGACCTGCGGCAATGAGCCGAAAACGCTTGGGATCGCGTGTCTGCGGCAGGCATGGTCTCTCCTTGGCATGGCAGCGGCGCAATGACGGCGTTTTTAACCCATATATTCGCCGCATTTGCACATTTCGAATCACTTTAATGGATGTTTTGCGAATTTCAAGAAGCTTAAATCTGCGCACCATCAGGCCGCAGGCCGACGTCCGCTGCCATAATTGACGTCATTCGCTCGAACGTTGCTGTGATCGCCCGCCGATAATAGACGCCATGAAGAGGGCATAGCGGTAGAAGTACGCTGAACAACGCCAAGTGATAACGACGTATGTTTTTGGCAAAATACCACAATCGCAAATATTATAGTGAATTTGTTTGCAATAGTAAATCCTAATGCCAGCATCCGATGCATTATCAGATGCATTCCTCGTAAGCGGAATCTGTGTGGAGACTACCTTTATCTGGACGCTTAATCGCTTCTGGATTTTTCGTTACAAATCCAATTAAGCAGAATGCATAGGGTAGTTCCCAGATCAGAAAATATATCAATTTGAATCGAATGGGGCCGACGCAGTCCATAGAAGCCATCCCGCCCGGGAAAGCATAACCAGCCCTGCAACTCTCATTGCGCACTTCGAAAATGTGATGCCCGCTGGACAGGGTAAATCGCGGCGCTGGAATGCATCACACACAAGCTTGCTGCATAAGTTAATGGGA
>JARLJC010000361.1 GCA_031291435.1 Alphaproteobacteria bacterium
CCGGCAATGCCACCGGATATATTCATCAGCACGGCCTCGCAATCCTCAGCCGCCACCGCCCGCGGCAGCCGCGCCTTCAGGCAGCCTTCCTGATAAAACCGCTCGATCCGGGTGATATTTAACGTCGCGGCCCTACGGAACGACAGCGACAAGCACCCTACCCCGCGCTGCGGCGCGTCGGGTAAAATGAAGGGTCGTTCCCCAAGCACAGCGATATTCATAATGCGATCAAACCCCAGACTGCCAGGCCCCACAATACGCCAAACACCCGAGGCCGCGCCCTCACGCCGGGTGCACCGCTTGCCAATGGCGGGCAATCTCAATCCGCCGCGCCACCCAGACGCGCTCATGCCCCTGCACATAATCCAGAAACCGCGCCAATGCCGCGATGCGCGCCGGCCGGCCAATAATCCGGCAATGCAGCCCGACCGACATCATTTTCGGTGCGATCTCGCCTTCCGCATAGAGGCTATCGAAACAATCCTTCAGATAATTGAAAAATTGTTCGCCCGCATTGAACCCCTGCACGGCAGTGAAGCGCATGTCGTTCGTATCGAGCGTATAAGGGAGAATGAGCTGCGGTTTGCCGTAGGTGGTATCGTAATAAGGCAGATCATCAGCGTACGAATCCGAATCATAGGCAAACCCACCTGCTTCCACCACCAGCCGCGCGGTGTTAGGGCTGGTGCGGCCCGTGTACCAACCCAAAGGCGGCATGCCGGTCAGAGCAGTGTGAATATCAATCGCCCGGCGCATATGGGCACGCTCGATCACTTCCGGCACATGCTGGTAATTAATCCAGCGATAGCCATGGCTGGCAATTTCCCAACCGGATTTCAGCATCGCCGCAACCGCGTCAGGATTTTTCTCCATCGCCAGCGCGACGCCAAATACGGTGAGCGGCAATTTGCGGTCATCGAACAGTCGGCGGATACGCCAGAATCCGGCCCGTGCGCCATAATCATACAGGCTTTCCATACTCACATGCCGCATCCCTGAAATCGGCTCGGCATTCACAATGTCGGACAGAAATGATTCCGATGCCGCGTCGCCATTTAAGACGGTATTTTCAGCGCCTTCTTCATAATTGAGCACAAAACTAATAGCGATTTTCGCCTCCCCCGGCCAGGCGGCGTGCGGCGGCTGCGCACCATACCCGATGAGGTCCCGCAAACTATCACCCGCCCCGATAGGTGGAATAGCCAAACGCGCCGAGCACCAACGGCACATGATAATGCGCGGCGGGATCAGTGACATTAAAGCGCACCGGAATCACATCGTAAAAACCGGCATGGTCTTGATATGCCCCAGCGTGAAACAGAATTTCATAAGACCCCGCAACAAGTTCCGGCAACAGTACCGCCCGCCCACTATCATCCAGCACGGCCCCAGCCTTGCCATGCGGCCCGGTCACTTCAACCTGCATCCCCGCGGCACCACCACCGCGCACAATATCCAGCACATGCGTCGTCAGGCTCATGGCAGCAAATCCCCAAGGCGCAATTTGGTGATTTTACCAATCTCGGCCAAAGCTGTCGCCCGTTCATCGTTCGGACTATTATGCAACCGCTGCTCAAACGCCGCTAAAATCGAATCCTTGCTGTGCATCCGCACGCAGATGATGAAAGGAAACCCAAATGTCTCCCGGTATTCTTTATTCAGCGCCGCAAATCTCTTAAACTCCGCCTCGCTCAGCGCCTTCAGCCCGGCGCCGTCCTGCTCGGTGCTCGATGCCTCGGTCAGCGCCACTTTGGCCGCCAGTTCCGGATGCGCACGGATCAGCGCCAGTTGCTCATCAATTCGGGCAGACTGCACCACCTGCATCATCGCCCGGTGCAGCTCACTGGCATTATCAAACGGCCCCAGCGACAGCGCCCGCTGCACCACCCAAGGCGAGTGCTCGAACAAATGTTCAAGACTGGCTGTATCAATCTGCAAGCTGTCTGCCATGCTGCTAATAAGGTGTGCGCTTGTCATTATCGGCCCAGCTCCGGTAGCAGGCCAGTGCTTCGTCATAACAGGTTTTATCCTGCACCACCGGGATCGCCCGCTCCGCCAGCGGCTTGGCGAGCTGGCGGTAAAATTCCTGATCATCAAACCCGATCGCCTCGGCATCCGCCGCATCGCAGGCATAATGAATCTTCTTAATCCGTGACCAGAAAATCGCCGACATGCACATAGGGCACGGCATACCGTTCCCATTGATTTCTCAATCGGAATAATCAAACCCCCGAAAATTTTTCTATGCATGACGACTCGCC
>JARLJC010000050.1 GCA_031291435.1 Alphaproteobacteria bacterium
CGTCACCGTCGATGTCGAATTTTTTCGTCATCTGCACGCCGCCGATCTCATCGACCGCGCCACCTTTGAAGAACTCGCCATTTTCTTCGCCTCGGCGCAGGACTGGGCCGGGAAATACCTCATTGGGCAGGAAGCTTTGTTCGACGTTACCGGCTGCGACGCGAAATCCTTCGAGCGGCTGCGCACCTTCTTCGCTAGCGATCCGTGGAGCCTGCGCGCCAAACACGCCGCTTTCTTCGCCGCCATGCAAAAAGCCGCCGACCGCCGCGCGGCACAGGCGGCCTGATATTCTTCAGAAAGTGAGCTTCTCAAGCCACTCTTGCAGGCATTTTTGTCCTGCCGCGCCCGCAGCAGAACCGTATTTTTTGGCATCAGCGCGCAAAGCCGGAACACTCAGCCCCTTCACTTGCGAAATCTCGCAGGCATGGCCGATCAACCAGCGTTCGAAACCGCGCCCGTCGGCTTCGGGATGGCCCTGAAAACCCAGCGCATAATCGCCGATGGCAAAAGCCTGATTGGCGCAAATTTCGGTCGAGGCGAGGCGCACGGCTCCTGACGGCAAATCGAACACATCGCCGTGCCAGTGAAGAATGGCCACGCCATCCAATGCCGCCAGCACGCCGCGTTTACCTTCTTCGCTCACCTGCATCGGAGCCCAGCCGATTTCCTTTGCCTTGCCCGGCTTGACGTCCGAGCCCAAAGCCAGCGCCATAAGCTGCGCGCCGAGGCAGATACCAAGCGTCGGTTTGCGCGCCACCAGCCTCTGCCGCAGCACCGCAAGCTCAGGCTTCAAAAACGGATAGAGATTTTCCTCATAAGCGCCGATGGGCCCGCCCAGAACCACCAGCAAATCGGCGGCTAATGCGGTTTTCTCATCGAGATCATCGAGTCCGACATCGACGTAACGAATGCCGTATCCGGCATCCTGCAAAGGTTTCTGGAAGCATCCCAAATCCTCGAAATGGACATGGCGGAAGACAAGCGCGTTTTTCATGATGAACCTGCGGGCGGAAGGTGACTCGACCTCCGCAGTATAGAAAGAAACCCGTCCCCCGCGACTCAGGTTCGGTTACCGCTTCTTACGATGGAAATTATCTGCCAGGGAAAGTGGTGGGCGAACGGAGGCTCGAACTCCGGACCCGGTGATTAAGAGTCACCTGCTCTACCAACTGAGCTATTCGCCCTCACCACCACTCTACGCTCGTATATTTTGTGGCCCCTTCGGGCCACGGGCAACTGAGCTATTCGCCCGCCTAACCCCTTACAAGCCCAAGGAAAGGGCCGGTCAGCGTCAGGAAGGCGGTCTTGGTAAAACAAAAGCCCCCCAATGTCCAGCGATGTTATCGCCGCCGCCGCAAAGCCCTGTTTTGCTGGCTTCGGTATGGTTTTTTAAGGGAGCCCTCTGTTCAATCGCCCCTTTCCGTGCCAGCCTCGTTCGCAGGTGCGGAATCGAATTCAGGTCAATTTGTTCCCGATTCTAATCGTTTTTTTAATCTTAATTGGGATACTGGGAATCGCGGGATTGGTCAGGGAAAGCAGGCATAATGGCATGGCAGTTGAAAATTCCGGCGGTTTTGCGGCACGGGCGCACGGCGCGTCCTTTGGCCGCCATCATCGTCGGGCTGGCCGCCCTGATCGGCTGGGGCGTGGCCGGATCGCAGATCATCACCGCTTTGAACCCCACCCTCGTGCATGAAATTCTCGCCGCCACCCGCCCGGCGCTCGATGTCTGGATCACGCCGCCGGAATATGCGGGCGGCGGGCCGCTTATCATCTCGACCCCTGCGGGCGTGCGCTTCGATCGCGAAACGCTGACCGTTCCCGCCGGCAGCATCGTCAGCGCCCATCTGGCCGAGCAGGATGGCGACGCCCCCGAACTGATGATCGACGATAACGCCGTCGCCTTCACCCCCGATGCGCATGGCGATTTCGCCGCCACCGAAAAACTGACCGAAGGCAAGCACCTCGTCATCCGCCGCGGCTGGCTGAAACTCGCTTCATGGCGAATCCATATCGTCGAGGACACGCCGCCGGTAGCCAGCCTGACCGCGCCGCCTGTTATTACCGACGCCAAGAATATCCGCGTCGCCTATACCGCCAGCGACAATCTGAACGTCGCCGAAGTCGATCTGCGCGTCACCCCGCATGACGCCCTGCCCGGCGCCAACAACGCGCCGGTCGATATTCCGCTGACGACAGAACGCGCCAAAAACATTTCCCGCGTCGATATTCAGGATTTGACCGCGCGCCCCTGGGCCGGGCAGCAGGTCGCGTTGCAGATCGTCGCCACCAATGTCAGCGGCAAGAAGGGCATCAGCGACCCGGTCGATTTCACCCTGCCCGAACGCAGCTTCTTCCATCCGGTGGCGCGCGTCCTGATCGAAGAACGCAAACGCCTTATGGAGCATCCCGACGATACCGATGTGCGCGACGAAACCGCCAATATCATGGCCGGAATCGCGCATGAAGTCGGCGATTACAAAGGCGACCCGGTCGTGCTGATGGCGCTGCGCTCGGGCGCCGTGCGCCTGATCCTCGACCGCGGGCACGAAGCCGCGGTGTCGGCGGGGGATCTGTTATGGGATGCCGCCACACGCATCGAAAACGGCAACAGCACGGAATCGCAGCAGCACCTGCGCGACGCCCAGCGCGATCTCGCCGAAGCCATCGATCATAATGCCAGCAAGGCGGAAATTCAGCGCCTGACCGAACGATTGCAGAAAGCCATGGCCGCCTATATGAACCAGCTTTCGCTGCGCACCGCCCAGCGCCGCATCACTACCGCGCACGATGAATAATCACTTCGCTCAGTTCTTTCTTGTCAGCACTTCGCCATTCTCGAAATCATGTCCGGTCAGGGCATTGAGAAAATACCAATGGCTGACCAGCGCATGATCGCCCTGCGCCAGATGCGCGTTCCATTTCTCGCCAAACGCCTGCACGCGCGCCGTTAAAGCTTCGTGCGACTCGCCAAATTCCGGCCACCATTTTTCGCGCGGCAGATGGGCAAAATCGAGATGCGCCCAATCCTTCCGCAACCGGCTGAGCGGCGTGCCGATATCGCAGCTGTATAAACACCGCTCGCCCGCCAACGGCTCGACATGCAGCGACGCGCCGATCACTTCGGCAATCGCGGTCGCGGTTTGCAACGCGCGGGTATAGGGGCTGACGATAAGCCGCGTCACCCCTTTGCCTTTGAGTTTCTCGCCCGCCTGCCGCGCCTGCTCCAACCCGCGCGCGGTCAAAGGCGCATCGGGTATTTGCGGATCGCCCATGCTTTCGGCGGCGTTGAATGTGGATTGTCCGTGACGGATGAAATGCATTATCTCGGCACCAGACTGTCCGCCTTGATGAGAATATCGGTATAATCTTCGGGGATCGATTTTTCGCTGAGCGTGCCGGTAAGCGCGATAGGCTGGCCGTTCATGGAGATAATCAGCTTGCGCATGCCGATAATCTGAACTTTTTTGACATTGGCAAAGGCGTGCGACCCCTTGACCCGCATGCTGGCCAGAACATCGACCGGCGCGTCGAGAATAAGCATCGGGACACGAACCACCTCATCCTTCTGAGGGGTTTTGCCATAGCCGGGCGAGCCATAATGCTTCTCGACGCAAATATGACCCGCAAGTTCGACGATATCTTCCTGCTGGATGATTTTCTGGTTCTCGGCCCGCGCGGCGGCCGCCACGAGCAACGCCCCTAAAACAATCGCGAGAAACTTTCTCATCAGACCGAAACCACACCCTGTGCCGCGGCGTTGATGACGGCGGCAATACGAATGGCCGATTGCGCGCCCTGCTTGCTGACGCCGCCTTTTTCGACTTCATGCACATGGCTTTCCATGCACATGCCGCAGCCATTGATCGCCGATACCGCGAGGCACATGATTTCAAAGTCCACTTTCGGCACGCCGGGATTGGCGATGATCTGCATGCGCAGATTGGCGGACATTTTCTTGATCTCGTCGTCGGCCGCCAGATGGATGAAACGGTAATAGACATTGTTCATCGCCATGATGGTGGCGGCGGCCTTCGACGCGGCGATTTCTTCGGCGGTCAGCACCGCAGCCGCTTCCTCTGTGATCGCATTGATCACCTGCGCCTCGCGCGTCGCATGCGCCGAAGCCAGCGCCGTTCCCAGAATCTGCTTCTGCGTCAGGCCGGGAGCCCCCTCTTCGCTCAGCACTTTCGACAGGTTGATGCGGATATCCTTGGCGGTTTCGGGCAAAGCTGTTTTCAGGGATTCGACGGACATGATTGCTCCTGCATGCTTGAATTTCACGAATAAAAAAGGGAGCAGAGCCTGACCCTGCCCCCTTTCTCTCTACCGAATGCTTAGGCCGCCTTCTTGCTTTCCTTGGCGATCTTGGCGGGGTCGAGCGTGGGCTGACCCTTCTGCCAGTTGCAGGGGCACAGCTCGTCGCTCTGCAACGCATCGAGCACGCGGACCACTTCCTTGACGTTACGGCCGACCGACAGATCGGTGACCATCACGAAGCGGATGATGCCCTGCGGGTCGATGATGAAGGTCGCGCGCTGGGCAACGCCTTCCTGCGGGTCGAGAATGCCGAGCGCCGAAGTCAATTCGCGCTTGATATCGGCCAGCATCGGGAACGGCAGGTCCTTCAGATCCTTGTGGTTCTGACGCCAGGCCAAATGCACGAATTCGCTGTCGGTCGAAAGACCCAGCACCTGTGCATCGCGATCCTTGAATTCGCCGTTCAGCTTGCCGAATTCGGCGATTTCGGTCGGGCAGACAAAGGTGAAATCCTTGGGCCAGGCGAACAGGACCAGCCACTTGCCCTTGTACGAGCTGTTGGAAATGTCGGAAAAAGCCTTTTCGATATCGAGATCGATAGTGGCTTTGAGTTTGAATTCGGGGAGTTTCTGGCCGACGCTAAGCATGTTGGGCTCCTTAAGCTGATGGGGTTTCTCGCTCGAGGCATCCAACCTACCCGCGCCCGCATCATTAGTAAAATCTATTGTTTTTATTGTGACGATAGTTATTAACTATCGTAATACCGGCCTCGTCATCCCGGCGCAAGCCGGGATCCAGTACGGTAAGCGCCATAAGGCATGACTTGCAGATGCTTCGGGACTGGATCCCGGCTTACGCCGGGATGACGACTTTTGGGGTATGCAGGAGCGCAAAAAGCCCCCACACCGCCTTAACGCAAATTCATTGTGATGATTCAGAAAAGATTAAGCCGCTTCGATATCGGCGAGAAGGTCGGCGAGCGTCCATTCGAGGCTGGCGCGGCGCGCCAGTTCGGCATGGCGGGCCTCTTCAACGGCCCGTTGTTCGGCCTGCTGAATTTCAAGGTATTTGGTGAAGTCGATAACAACCATAACGCCCTCCGCCTCTGTTCACAAACAATATACCCTATTTTACAGGGTAAATGAAGGATGAAAGTATTTAATCGCCATTCACCGCATGTTAAGGTCCGGCCGGTTTTACGTTTCCCTATTATATAACAGGACATAATTATGCTCGACAGACCTACCTTTGATGTTGTTGTAAGTCGTATTGAACAGCTTGCTCCCCGGAATTGGGATGAACTGGCCGATGCTGCAAAATTCGTGAAAGTCGGCTATGCGGATATGGTCGAGCAAAATGCAAATAATTTATTTGAGAGAGTCTATCCATCGGCGCTTGCGGAAAAATTCTTGGGTGAAGTGGAAGCTCACTTTGCAACACTGAATCCGTTAGGTGTCAAAATTATCGCCAAAGCTTTCAACACAAACAAGAATTCATTCGAGGATGCCACTAACATTTATTTGGGGGCCAAGGCGGCTGCCATCGAGGACCAACCAATAGGAGACTTTGCAACCAAACCGGGGCTGCCCCTCATCGCAGAGGCGGCTTCTACCGCCGGCCTGTTAATAATGAGTTTTGTAGACGCTTCTCGGCTCCTTCTAAAAAGCCAGATCATGATGGAAAATGAGAAAGTATCTGAAGATTTTATACGCGGGACGAAGCAACTTGAAAGCCGCGCCTTTGACACCTCCGTCTCAATAATGGCTTTGCTTGAAGCAGAAAACAATCCATTGCGCCCGCAAACCGATACGATTATCAGCCTCGTCAAAAGCGAGATTGGTTATTTACCCGAACCGACGATTCAAAAAATCCGCAATACCGTTAGTTTTAGGCAGCTTAAAAACTAAGACCCTTTACTCTGGGTCGGGGCGCAGGCAATAGCCGCCTCCACGCACGGTGACGAGATACCGCGGATTTTTGGCGTCGGCTTCGATCTTGCGGCGCAGGCGCGTCACCTGCACATCAATCGTCCTGTCATTGATCGGCTGACCGCCGGCACTTCCTTCGGCCAGCGTTTCGCGGCTCAGCACCTGCCCCGGCGAGGCCGCCAGCGCGCGCATCAGCCCGGCTTCCATGCCGGTCAGCGCCACCGTCTCATCCGCCGAGCGCAGTTCGTCGCGTTCGGGATCGTAAATCCACGCGCCGAGGCGCAACGCGGTTTTGGTCTTGGCAACAGGTTTCGGCGCGCGGCGGAGAATGGCGTTGATGCGCAAGAGCAACTCGCGTGGTTCGAACGGTTTCATCAGATAATCGTCGGCCCCGGCTTCGAGCCCCTGAATCCGGTCGTCGGTTTCGCCGCGCGCGGTCAGCAGCAGAATAGGTAAAGGCCGCACATCCGCATCCGCCGTCCGCATGGCGCGGGTCAGTTCAAACCCATTCTCGCCCGGCATCATGACATCGAGAACCATCAGATCGTAAGACAGGCTTTTGAGTTTGGCGCGCGCGTCTTCGGCATTGCGGGCGGTCGATACCACAAAGCCCTGCTCGCCCAGATAGCGGCCAAGCAACCCGCGTAACCTTGTATCGTCATCGACGACGAGGATATGCGGGGCGAGGGCGAGAGACATTGGAAAATCTTCCATCAATTCGACAATTACAATCGACGCTCAGAAATATCGTCATCCCGGCGCAAGCCGGGATCCAGTCCCATAGCCCCCACAAGCCAGCACCTACGATACTAATTATACTGGATCCCGGCTTGCCCCGGGATGACGGCTCCTGGTTAGCTCTTGCGATCGACGACGAAGCGCGCAACATCTTCCAGATGCTTGGCCCGCCCGCCGAACACGGCGAGATGCCCGATAGCCTGTTCCGACAGCAATTTCGCCTGATTGCGCGCACGGTCCGCGCCGAGAATAGTCACAAAGGTCGCCTTGCCGGCCACGGCGTCACGCTGCACCGGCTTGCCGGTTTCTTCTTCGGTCCCTTCGGCATCCAGCAAATCGTCGATAATCTGAAACGCCAATCCCAGATCATGGGCATAGGCGCGCAGGGCATTGTGATGCTGCTGCGAAGCCTTACCAAGAATGGCGCCCGCTTCGGTGGACACGGCGATCAACTCGCCGGTCTTCATGCGCTGCAAGCGCGTAATCGCGCCGATATCCAAAGAAGTCGTTTCGGCGATGAGGTCAAGCATCTGCCCGCCGACCATGCCATGCACGCCGGACGCTTTCGCCAAGGCCGTTACCAGCTTACAGCGCACCTGCGGGTCTTCATGCGTGCGCGGATCGGCCAGAATCTCAAACGCGATGGTCAGCAGCGCATCGCCCGCCAGAATAGCCGTCGCTTCGTCATATTTCTTATGCACCGTGGGCGAGCCACGACGCAGGTCTGAATTATCCATCGCGGGCAGATCGTCATGCACCAGCGAATAGCAATGCACGCATTCGACGGCGGCGGCGGCGCGCAGGGCGCATTCGTCCCCCACCCCGAAAATCCGCGCCGAGCTCATGACCAGAAACGGGCGCAACCGCTTGCCCCCGTTCAACGCACCGTAGCGCATCGCCTCGAACAATTTGCTTTCGGGAAATTCCGATTTCGGCAGGATGCGTTCGAGCGCGTCGGCCACCTGAGCGGCGGCTTCGGACATGGCGGCGGATAGATTGGCACTAACGGAGGGCATGAGAAAAGATGGGGGCTAGAGGGAAAGAAGGGGGAAGAGAGGGGTTAAGATGTGAAGGGTTTCGTCGTCACGGTTCCATCCGAGCCGACGGTAATAAGTTCGATCTTGGCCTGCGCCTCGCGCAGTTTGGTCTCGCAATGGCGTTTGAGCAAAGCGCCGCGCTCATAAGCGCCGATGGCGTCGTCGAGTTTGGCCTTGCCGTCTTCGAGCTGCTTGACGAGCTTTTCCAGCTCGGCGAGGGCGTCCTCGAAGCTCAGCTTGGCGATATCGGCGGGTATGGAGGCGGCGTTTGGTGACATGGCGCGCGACTTTAAGCGCAATCGCCAGCCCTTGCAAGCGGAAGCAAAAGCAGCGCGTTAGCCCCCGGGGCCGCGTTTCAGCGCCGCAGGCACCACAATCCCCGGCGCGCCCTGATAATGCTGGCCCGGCTGTGCGGCCAAAGGCCTTTGCACGACGCTGTTCGGTTCCATCGGGGGAAGCAGTCCCTGCGCATTTTCAACATAAGTGCGGGCACAATCGCCGAAGACATGCGGCGAAGCGAACAAACGCCCATCCGGCCCTGCCAGCAAAGCTTCGAGGCGCGTTGCGGTTGAACGCAGTTCGGTTTCATCAAGAAATGGCGCTTTCCAGTCCGATATGCCGCCCACGCCGTAAATCGCATGATCCAGTTCATCCGCGCCGTTAAAAGTGGCAAGGCGGCTATCGACCAGAGCGCGCGCCTCGGGCGTCAGTTTGCCCGCCGGCGTCACCACTTTGATGTCGATGAAGGCGTCCAGCAGATTTTGGGCATCGCGGGCGCAGGCGCTGAAATCCTTGGCTTTGTGAGAATCTGTTTGATCCATATTTTTGTCCCATGTATCCTTTTGAATTATCGCCTATCATGCCAGCTGATATTTAAGATCGACTGAAGCCAATTTATCATAACCGCCCAAGGCCTTGGGCTGGTGAAACAATCAAGCCCATCAAGAAGGAAATTAATCTGTACTTATTCGGTACGGATTATTATAACCATGCCATGATCCGTCTTAGCCGCCTTACCGATTACGCCGTAGCACTTCTTTCCTATATGGGAAAGGGGGACACCGAGGCTTTGTGGACGGCGCCCGACCTCACCGAAAAATCGGGCCTGCCGCTGCCGACGGTGGCGAAAGTCCTCAAACTACTCGCCAAAAGCGGGCTTATCGCCGCCCAGCGGGGTGCCTCCGGCGGCTATCGCCTGACCCGCCCGCAATCGGCGATTTCCGTGGCCGCCATCATCGAGGCGATGGACGGCCCCATCGCCATTACCGACTGCTCGGCGGGCAGCGAGCATACCGGCTGCAACATCGAAAAAATCTGCCCGATGAGCGACGGATGGAACAAGGTCAACCGCGCCGTGCGCAAAGCCCTTGAAGACGTGACGCTGGCGGAAATGGCGACCGCGCCGCAAGCGGCAGCGGGAGAAATGGAATGACCAATACCAGCGCCATCGCGGAAGACCTCGCCGAACAAAGCTATAAATACGGGTTCGTGTCGGCGATTGAATCGGAAACCGCCCCCATCGGCCTCAGCGAAGGCACCATTCATTATATCTCGGCCAAAAAGGGCGAGCCGGAATGGCTGCTGGCGTGGAGATTAAAAGCCTTTGCGCAATGGCAGAAGATGAAGGAGCCCAACTGGGCCAAGGTGCATTACCCGCCCATCGATTAT
This sequence comes from Alphaproteobacteria bacterium, assembly GCA_031291435.1. Lineage (GTDB taxonomy): Bacteria > Pseudomonadota > Alphaproteobacteria > UBA9219 > UBA9219 > CAIXLI01. The sequence goes on from JARLJC010000050.1 coordinate 9,632, forward strand.
CAGGCGGCGTCTTACTACGCCGCGCCGAAACAGGGCAACAAGCCGCAATCGCTGGCCGATGTCGATCCCGAAATTCTCGCGACCTATGCCAAGCTCGGCATTCCTTTATTGGAGCAGGAAATCCTCGCGGGCGTGACCGAACGCCGCGTCGCGGTCGATGCCGTGTTCGACAGCGTTTCCGTCGCGACCACTTATAAAAAAGAACTCGAATCCCACGGCATTATTTTCTGCCCGATTTCGGAAGCGGTGCAGAAACATCCCGAACTCGTGCAGAAATATCTCGGCTCTGTCGTGCCGGTTTCAGATAATTTCTTCGCGACTTTGAATTCCGCCGTCTTCACCGACGGGTCGTTTGTTTATATCCCCAAGGGCGTGCGATGCCCGATGGAACTGTCCACCTATTTCCGCATCAATGCCGAAAATACCGGGCAGTTCGAACGCACTTTGATTATCGCCGATGCGGGCTCCTCCGTCTCCTATCTCGAAGGCTGCACCGCGCCCAAACGCGACGAGAACCAGTTGCACGCCGCCGTGGTCGAACAGGTGGCTCTCGACGACGCGCAGATCAAATACTCCACGGTGCAGAACTGGTATCCCGGCGATAAAGACGGCAAAGGCGGCATCTATAATTTCGTCACCAAGCGCGGGGCATGCCGCGGCGCGCGCTCGAAAATTTCGTGGACGCAGGTGGAAACCGGCAGCGCAATTACATGGAAATATCCGAGCTGCATTTTGCAGGGCGATGACAGCGTGGGCGAATTTTATTCCGTCGCCATCACCAACCATTTTCAGCAAGC
>JARLJC010000051.1 GCA_031291435.1 Alphaproteobacteria bacterium
CCGCGCGATCACTTCCTGCGGGTCGGAAATGTCCGCCGGGGTAATCTTGTTCATCACTTCGGCCGCCGTATAGCCCAGCATGCGCTCGGCACCGACGTTGAAGATCTGAATGACGCCCTTCGCATCGGTGGCGATACTCGAGAAATTGGCGCTGTTGAAAATCGCGCGCTGCAGGGCCCCCGCCTTGAGCAACGCTTCTTCGGCTTGCTTGCGCGCCGTGTTGTCGGTGCCGATCAACAGATAGCCGATGATGGTGTCCTGCGCATCGCGCAGCGCCGTGACCGACACCACCGCCGGAAAGCGGCTGCCATCCTTGCGGATGTAAGTCAGTTCGTAGATGTCTTCGATGCCGCGCGAGGCCTTGAAGACCAGGGCCTCGAAACCCGGCGTGATCGTGGTGCCGAGTTCGATGCTGAGCTCTTTGGCCCGGGCGATCACTTCCTGCGGGTCGGAAATGTCCGCCGGGGTGATCTTGTTCATCACTTCGGCCGCCGTATAGCCCAGCATGCGCTCGGCACCGACGTTGAAGATCTGAATGACGCCGGTCGCGTCGGTGGCGATGCTCGAGAAATTGGCGCTGTTGAATATCGCGCGCTGCAGTGCGCCGGTTTTCAGCAAGGCCTCCTGGCGCCGAACCTCCGTGATGTCCTCCGCCACACAGGCAGCGGGATTGGCGTCGGTGGACTCATGTTTTGATTCGGGCACGGCAGACCCCTCTCTGCAGATGGCATTCCGCCCTCTGTATTGATCATATAATCCGCCCAACCAATATCGTCATGATGCGCGACTATCTATCTTTACTTTTCTACCGAAGATAGATAGTCCCTAAACATCAAATGCGGGTTGCTGCCTTTGTTTGCGGAGACGACGCCAGAACCGGCTTATTTTTGCGGAAATCGCTTTAGACGATCATGCAAGCTTCGTCGAAATCGAGTCGCGGCAGACGGGGACGCAGGGCCGTCCGATCGCCATACCCGAGATTGATCAGAAAATTGGAGCGTATCCTGGTGCCGCCAAAGAACGCTTCATCAACCTTTGCGTTGTCGAAGCCGCTCATCGGTCCGGCATCCAGCCCCAGGGCACGCGCCGCCAGCATCAGATAGGCGCCTTGCAGACTGCTGTTGCGAAAGGCCGTCGCCTGGATCAAAGCCTCTTTGCCGGCGAACCATGCCTTGGCATCCGCATGAGGGAAGGTCCTGGGCAGGAGTTCGTAGAACTCCAGATCTTCGCCGACAATCACGGTGACCGGCGCCGCCATGGTCTTTTCCAGATTGCCGGCGGACAACGCCGGCTTCAGCCGCTCCTTCGCGTCCTTGCTGGTCACGAAAACGAACCGCGCCGGCTGCGTATTGGCGCTGGTCGGGCCGAGACGTGCCAAGTCGTAAATGGCGGTCAAGGTGGACGGATCGACCGGTATGTCCTGCCATTTGCTTAAGGTCCGCGCATCCTTGAACAGGATATCGAGATCCGCCGATGATAGGGATTTGCTCATCAATTGCTCGCCAGAATCGTTGCCACGCTGCGCAGATTGAGCCGGGCCGTGTCGAACGCCTCCAAGGCATTTGCCCGGATGATCGCGCGCAATGTGGTCACATAATCGTCACCGCGTTCGGAATAGCGGTGCAATGTGCCGGCCAATTCGACGGAATCGATCTCGCCTTTGGCGCCCCGCATGCGGGCTCGCGACTGGCGAAATTC
>JARLJC010000362.1 GCA_031291435.1 Alphaproteobacteria bacterium
CGCGTCATCGCCGTCGCGCATAAGGACATGCCGCCCGAACAGGCCGTTTATGGCGTGAAGGACGAATGCGGACTGACGATGCTGGGCTTCATGGCATTCCTCGACCCGCCCAAGGAAAGCGCCGCCCCTGCCCTCGCCGCATTGGCCGGGCACGGCATCAAGGTGAAGATTCTGACCGGCGACGGCGATATCGTCGCGCGGCGCATCTGCAAGGACGTCAATCTCGAGATCGAAGGCGTGCTGCTGGGCACCGATCTGTCCAACATGACCGACGAGCAACTGGCGCAGCAGGTCGATCATGTGACTTTGTTCGCCAAACTTTCCCCGGCGCAGAAAGCGCGCGTCATCGCCGCGTTACATGCGCGCGGGCATGTGGTCGGCTTCCTCGGCGACGGCATCAATGACGGCCCCGCCCTCAAAGCCGCAGATGTCGGCGTTTCGGTCGATACCGCCGCCGATATCGCGAAAGAGTCCGCCGATATCATTCTTCTGGAAAAAAGCCTGATGGTTCTGGAAGAAGGCGTGCTGGAAGGCCGCAAAGTGTTCGGCAACATCACCAAATATATCAAGATGGGGGCGTCATCGAATTTCGGCAATATGTTCAGCGTTCTGGGCGCCAGCGCGTTTCTGCCCTTCCTGCCGATGCTGCCGATCCAGATTCTGACCAATAATCTGCTTTACGATTTTTCACAGACCGCCATTCCCACCGACAATGTCGATGAGGAATATCTGACCCAGCCGCGCAAATGGGATATCGGCCATATCGCCAAATTCATGATCTGCCTCGGCCCGGTCAGTTCGATCTTCGACTATCTCACCTATGGCATCATGTATTTCGGTTTCGGCGCCAACAGCGTAGTGACGGCGCCTTTGTTCCAGACCGCCTGGTTCACCGAGTCGATCATCACCCAGACCCTCATCATCCACATCATCCGCACCAACCGCATTCCCTTCGTGCAAAGCCGCGCCAGCTGGCCGCTCATCGTTACCAGCCTTCTGATCTGCGTGGCGGCGGTGTGGCTGCCCTACTCTTTCCTCGCGCACAGCCTTGGGTTCGTGGCTCTGCCGGCTGTGTTCTGGCCGATTCTGCTCTGCATCGTGGGGGCCTATCTGGCGCTGGCGCACACCGTCAAAAACTGGTTTATCCGCCGCTTCGGCTGGAATTAGTGAAATTAATGATTGTGCTGGAAACCGCTTCCGGTTTTTGGCATTTTGCGGGCCTATTTATCGATTGCATTAAGGAGACCTATTTTGTCGCCGAAAAATATTTCGCCCTCCTCTGAAGGCAAGCTTTACGCCGCCATCGATATCGGTTCGGGCAATTTGCGTTTGCGCATTTATCGGCCCAACGGCGACGGCTTGCTGCATAACCTCGGCAACTTTCGCATCGATGCGCATCTTGCCGAAGGCATATCGCCGGAAAAACCGAAAATCAGCCGCGATAACCTTAATATCGCCGTCCAGACCCTGCATGCGTTCAACGACACGCTTTCGGCCTTTAACATCCGGCCGGAAAATGTTTGCGCGGTGATGACCGCCGCCATTCGCGCCGTGGAAAACACCGATCAGGGGCAACAGGACATTCAAACCCTGGCCGAAGCCTATGGGCGCGACAGATGGTTCATCGCCAGCGAGGAGGAGGAAGCGCGCCTCGTCGCCCTTGCGGCCACGATGTCATGCCCGCGGGAACTTCGGCAGTTCGACGGCAAGACCAAAGACATGGCTTTCGCCGCCATCGGCGGCGGCAGCGTCGAACTGGGAATAGTCGCGGCCGACGACAGCGTGAAGAATCCTGTCGCACTGCCTTACGGGGTGCACCCGCTTTTGGAACAATTCGGCTCCAAGCATGCGCAAAGCGGCAAGATTATCGACAAGGCTTTGCAAAAGCATTTCGCCAACACGCATTGCGATATTCTGGCGGCGGGCGGCGGCAACTGGCGCGTGGTGGGTAGCACCGTCGGCGACGTTCATTTGCCGCCGACACTCGGCAAAAAGGGTTTTGAACGGCTGAAGGATGCCGCCCGCAAGAAAGAAAGTTTTTTTCGGGCGCAGGGCGGCGAAATCGCCGAACGCGCGAAATTCGTTCCGGTTTCAGCGGCGGCGCTGTGGCGCATAGCGCGGCATTTCCATGTCAAAAGAATCGTGTTCTTCGAAGCCACGATGGCCGACGCCATTGCCCAGCAGCTTTACCTACTCGACAGCGGGCAGACTACGCGCCCCGCGCAGGGACTAGAACGACTTTACGGCCATTCAGCCCCAGAACCAGCTCTCCCCGTTTAAGCGCAAGGGCGGCATTGCCGAACAGCTCGCGCCGCCAGCCATGCAAGGCGGGCACACCGGCATTGTCGGACACCGCGATATCTTCGAGATGATCGGTGGTGGCGATCAGCTTGGCGGCCACGCCCTTTTCCTCGGCCACCTGTTTCAGCAGCACCTTCAACAAATCGATCACCGGGCCGAGGCCGCCCGGCATCTGGCGGCGTTCTTCACTTTGCGGCAGTTCCTCGTTGGGCC
>JARLJC010000363.1 GCA_031291435.1 Alphaproteobacteria bacterium
ATTCTGACGGTTGCCGAGATCGCCGACGTCCACCGGCAGATCCCCTGCGAGATCGAGGCGTTCGTGTTCGGCAATATCGGCATGATGGCGGAGGGCCGCTGCAGCCTGACCAATTATGTCACGGGTATTTCGACCAATATGGACGGCGTGTGTTCACCGGCGGCCGATGTCCGTTATGAAGAGGATGCGGACGGCACACTGACGACCCGGCTAGGGTCGTTCGTCATCGATCAATACCGGTGCGGTGAAAATGGCGGTTACCCGACCATCTGCAAGGGACGGTATAGCTGTTCGGCCCAGAGCGAGCCCTATTACGCGTTCGAAGAGCCGCGATCGCTGAACCTTTCGGCCCTGCTGCCTGATCTCATGCGCGCCGGCGTAACGGCATTGAAGATTGAAGGACGCCAGCGCAGCCGCGCCTACGTGAAATCCGTCGTTGCGGCCTTTCGCCTGGCTGTCGACGGGATCATGGCCGGCGAGGAGCCGGCGCTGACCGATCTCATCGCGCTCACCGAGGGTCATAAGGAGACTCAAGGCGCCTTTCAGAGCAAGAGTTGGAGATAATCGAGCATGAGCGCCGCGCGAACCGAGCTGACGCTTGGCCCAAATTTGTTCAACTGGGCGCCCGAAAGATGGCGCGACTTCTATTTCCGGATCGCCGACGAAGCGCCGGTGGCCGTTGTCTATCTCGGTGAAACCATCTGCTCCAAACGCGCGCCGCTGTTTTCGGATTATTACGAAGCAGTCAGCGAACGGCTTGGCGCGGCGGGCAAGACCGTGGTGCATTCGACGCTTGGCGAGACCGCTTCGCGGGTCGATCGCCGGCTGGTCAGCGATGTCTGCGAAAGAACGTCTGATCTGATCGAGGCAAACGACGCATCAGCGGCGCTGTTTTTGCGCGGGCGGCCTCACTACATCGGCCCGCTGATGAACGTCTATAACGAGGAGACCTTGCGCTTTCTTGCGAGCAAGGGCGCACAGAATATCTGCCTCCCGATCGAACTGCCGTTTGCAGCAACGTGCGTGCTCTGCGCAGCCGCAGCCTCGGAGAAGGTGACGATCGAGGTTCAGGTCTTCGGGCGCCAGTCACTTGCGCTTTCGGCACGATGTTATCATGCAAGGGCGCACGGCCGCACCAGGGATACCTGCCGGTTTGTCTGCGAGAATGATCCGGACGGCCTGGTGCTGACGACGCTTGAGCGAACACCCTTTCTTGTCGCCAACGGCGTGCAGACGCTGTCCTACGAATATCTCAATCTTGTGCAGGAAATCCCGGCCCTCGAGGCGGCGGGCGTTGTCCGGTACAGGCTATCCCCGCATAGCTGCGACATGGTGCAGGTTGCGACCACCTTTCGCAGCGTCCTTGACGGGACTTTGGCGACCGCGGAGGCATTGGCGCGTCTTGAGGAATTGCCTATCGATGCACCATTTTCGAATGGCTTCCATCATGGCCGGCCAGGCCACGGCTGGAGCGTACCGAATACGAATGTCCGATCTTGACCCGCCGGGAGCAAATCACCGGCCGCGTGTTTTTTAGCCACAGGCAAATGATTTGTTGATCCGGACGAGTTGGCGTCATTTTGCGGCTCCGAGCCGACTAAAGGATTAAGCTACTGTAAAAACTATATATTTTCGCATTTATTGATTTTGGGCAAAAACCCCAATCGCGAACATTCACGTCTTATCACTGCTTTGTGATCGCCTCTTAGGAACCAAAAGGCGAATCCTTACGTTTCCTGCATCGAGACGGTGAACCTGCCAGCGGGCCGACCATACAAATCCGCAACAAGGCAGGTGGCAGGAGGCTTCGATGAACCATTCG
>JARLJC010000364.1 GCA_031291435.1 Alphaproteobacteria bacterium
CATCGCTTCCATCGCCTCCGCGGGAGGACCAATGAAAGTGATGGACGCATCGAAGCAAGCGCGCGCGAGTGCGGGATTCTCTGCCAGGAAGCCGTAACCAGGATGCAGGGCATCGCAGCCGGATTTGCGGGCGACATCCAGAATTTTATCAATGGAGAGATAACTTTCCCGGGCGGCTGCGGGGCCGATGGGGTAGGCTTCGTCGGCGAGGCGGACGTGAAGTGAGGTGCGATCCACATCGCTGAAGACGGCAACCGTCGGGATGCCCAGTTCGCGGCAAGCGCGCAAGATGCGGACAGCGATTTCACCGCGATTGGCGATCAGGATTTTCTTGAACATGAGTGGACCCGGGAGCCAGCGAAATTCTATCACGCGGTTTAGCGGGTTCGCGGACAAGGCTTTGCTTGCGTGTCCAATTGTTTGCGGCGTGGGCGGGGGATATTACAAAGGAATGTTTGAGTGCTTTTTTTTCGGGTTGGTGTCGCGCTTGTTCTCGAGGGCACGTAGAGACGTGATGATTTGCCGGCGGGTATCGGCGGGCTCGATGACGCCATCGAGGTAGCCGCGCTCGGCGGCGACAAAGGGATTTGCGAAACGGCTGCGAAACTCCGCGATTTTTTCCTGGCGCAGCCGGGCGCGATCTTTTTCCGGGGCGGCGCTGAGCTCGCGCTTGTAGACGATATCCACGGCGCCTTCCGGACCCATCACGGCAATTTCCGCCGTGGGCCAGGCAAAATTGGCGTCGGTGCGGATGTGTTTTGAGGCCATGACGCAATATGCCCCTCCATAGGCCTTGCGCGTAATGATGGTTATCTTTGGCACCGTGGCTTCCGCGTAGGCGAAGAGCAGTTTGGCGCCATGGCGGATAATGCCGCCGTATTCCTGCTGGGTACCGGGAAGAAAACCCGGAACATCTTCAAAAGTAATCAGAGGGATGTTGAACGCGTCGCAAAAGCGCACGAAACGCGCACCTTTGACAGAGGCGTTGATGTCCAGGGTGCCGGCGAGAAACGCAG
>JARLJC010000365.1 GCA_031291435.1 Alphaproteobacteria bacterium
CGCGAAAAACCGCGGCTGAGCAGATCGTCCTTCACTTCTTCGCGAATGGTATTTTTCATTCTTGGTTCTCCCTAGGAATTGTTGCTTGGACGCGTGCGCAAAAAGCAAACAGGGAAGCCGAGGCGAATGCCTGCTCCCCCGAGCGGGCATTATCTGGGCGCGAGGCTATAGGGGGTTTATTCAAGGTTCAAGCTTCCCAGGGCCGCCAGGGCCCGTTTTGCGGCCGGAATTGTCGCGGAAACGCTCTGTTTTCCGTCCTTTTTCGAGCCGGCCATTCGCGGTGCGCATCTGCGCTCTCCGGCATGCGACTTGCCGATGGCGCAAGGCTCGCGTCGCCGGGTCGGGATTTCCCCGCCAGGCATGTGCGCCAAGTTCCGGGCACGCGCGGTAGGGTTAACCGCGAAACCAAATGGACTTTCGCGCCGCGTCGCGCTGACCTCCCGCCATCTCATCAGCGGACGACGCATGTATCAGAAATTCCTTCTTCTCCTCGCCGTCATACTGGTCGCGGTCGCGCCAGTCTGGAGCTACAACAGCAACTGGTCCTTCGGGCCCTTTCTTGCCGTGCTGTTCCTGCTGGGCGTGAATTTGGTCAATTTTCTTTTGCAGGATCCGCTCACCTTGACCGGCGCGGATCACCAGCGGCGCTGAACCGGCGCCTGCGGCGTCAGCCTTTGCGCGACATATAGACGTTCAGAAATTCGCCGAACCAGTTTTCGAACGATTGCCGCTGTGCGATTTCTTCTGCCGGTGTTGGCGCACGGCGCAAGCGCTTGCCCAGGATGGCGTCGCCGAAGGCGGCGAAGGTGGTCAAGTGAACGATCGCCCTCGTATCGGCGATATCGACTTGCGCTTCCGGCCCCGCCAGCTTTTCGCGCAGTGCATGCAAGGCCAGCACCATTTCGTCCAGCACGGGCAAACCGGCGGGGCCCATAACGAGGCTGCCGCTTTGCATCAGCCACACCATGCGCTGCGCCAAACCATTGCGATACGCTGCGAAGATCGGCGTGATCGCGTTTTCGCTGCCCTTCGGAGATGATCCCAGCACATCGATCAGGACCGTTCTGAGTTGCTCGACGGCGCGGAGATTCAG
>JARLJC010000366.1 GCA_031291435.1 Alphaproteobacteria bacterium
GCAGAAGAAGCGTTCGACGCAGTTGCGTGTTTTATAAAGCTCCTTGTCGTAACGATACTGCACGTTCCTGTTTTTCTTGGGCGGGATAATCGGTTTGGCTCCGCGTGATTTGATGAAGTCGCGCAACTCGTCGCTATCATATCCAGCCTTTGCGAAAGACTTTTCTCGTCCGCAATTTTGAATGAAGCCATTTGGGAAATATGCGGCATTCTTAGGATGCCTTCTGGGTGATGGGGCGTGAGGTTCGCTCCCAAACATAATTGAAGAGTTTGCGTACACAGTCCGTAAATCGTTCATCATTGATGACGATGATCTTCGCCGCAGGCGCACGCGTCAGAAGCGCCAGCTTTGGGCCAAAAATATAAAGCTGGTTTTCCGAAAAATATTCTTCGGAAATTGTGTGGTAATATTCAATCGGCGCAACAAATACCGTCTCGCTATTACGCACAAGAAGGCGCTCGGTTATATTGGCTTTGTGAAGACGCTCTAGATGATTGTCCAATCGCTCACGTGATAGATGGTCAATTGTGCGGCCCTCATTCACATTGGCTATCAAAACCTCACCGCCTGTATCTTTGAGCGTATTGTAAATATCATCTAAGAGGTTTTGATTGGCTCCATCGCCTTGAGTTTCTCGACTCCGAAGGCGTCAGGCGACGTATGGACGATGCGGCCATATATCGCGGCCCAGATAGTTGCGACTGTTTCTTTCAGGATTTGATGCAAACCACGGGCGCAAACAACGGCGAGGTTCTTGTTGTCGCCCCCTCGCAAGACATGCTGGCAAGATCATGCGGGGCAGAAGGTCGTGAGTTTGAACGGCTGGCGAAATTGCAGGCTATCGCCAACATCAAATGCCTCGTTTGGGAAACGACGCCTACGTGCTCTTCCGTATCAGAATTTCAGTTCCGGGCGCTGCCTAAGCAACAAATCGGGCCGACCGGCTATTTCGTGTTCGGGAACAAGCATGCTCTAGTGCTTTACAAGGGCGCAGGCGTTTTTCAGTTTGTCGTTATCCGATGTGCCGCCGTAGCGCAGGATTATCGCAACCATTTCTTTGCACTTTGGGGCATGGCCACGCCGCTATTCCCTGAAATTTCTCGAAAAACATCGGCCTAACTGGTTGTTTTCGAGGGATTGGCGGAAAACGATGAAAATCACCAGCGAGTCCGACGAAAAGCGCCATTTGCGGAAATAGTTTCAACCAACTGCATTACCGAAACTCACCCTCATTGGTTTAATTTTTCGATGAGGCATTTCATGAATTACTTCCCCCGCGGCTTCGGCGGCAGCCGAACCAACCCCGAAGATATCAAACGCGATAACCGGCATCGGCATCAATCTCAATCAGCTCGTTCACCGGGTCAATGCCGGGAGAGGTTATATCGACCCCGTACTGGATTATATCGACATTATCCGCGAGCCGGTTTTGGAAAGCCTGAAAATGATCCGCAAGGCATTGTCGCGGCAGACCGATCAGCCTTCGCCCTAGAAACTTGTTTATCAAAGCGCATATACGTGGTGGCTATCGAGCTGCCGCTCATTATCTAAGCTCACAGGGCACGAACGAAGTCTCGCGGCTCGTCTCTATGAGCGATCCTGATGCCAAAGACCTGAGCGAGGCCTTTCAGAATATGTGGCAGGTGGCGAGCCAGACGAAGGTCGAGAAGCCGCTGTTTCACTTTAGCATCAACCCGTTCAAGGATGAACGCTTGACCGATAAGCAGGCTAAGCAGATTGCCGAAGCCTATGCGGGCAAATGCAATATAAATATAGAAGATCACCAGCATGTCATCGTTGAACACATCAAAGATGGGCGGCAACATTTTCACGTCATGCTGAACCGTGTGAGTGAGGATACCGGCAGAGCCATCGACCCCGGCCTCTATAAAAAGAAAGCCCGCGAATGTTCACGCGAGATGGAAGTGGGGCTTGGACTCCAACAGCTCGCACCCGGCAAGAAAAGGCCGATTCGCAAATATGGCCGCGCAAGAAAATCCGGCCGAGTTCACAAAAATCGCAGGCCATTCCAGAAGAAGATTCAGCACTTCCCGTCTTTGGGGGGAGGCAATCTCGACTCGCCGGTTCTGCCCACACCGATCAACGCGGCGTTATTTCCCGACAGAGACAATCCGGAACAGTTCAATCTAATCTGGAATAGGCCGGATACGCCAAAGCTCTCGGCAGATATAACGCCAGATGCCGATCAAGCGCGGAAGGCCCGTCGTTATGTCGGCGCTGGCGCTGCTCCGTAAGTCTGCTCATTTGAGTGAACATCACCCCCGCAAGGCAAACCGCCTTGCGGGGTTTCGTTTTCTGAAGAGGAGCCATCATGAAGAATGAATCTCATGCGCCGCCGCGTCACTTCACTGTGCAAACACTCGCCGCGCGCTGGGAAGTGTCGCCGAGCCATATCTACAACCTGCTTCACAGCAACGCCCTGCCCCATCTGCGCATCGGCAAGGCCATTCGCATCCCCATTCATTTTGTCAAAGAATTTGAGGACGCCGCATGTCAAAAGACGACGACATTTATAAACTCTGGCAACATCCAAACGGACTTTGGTACGTCACCTGGACAGAACCTGCCGACTCCACTCTTGGCAAGCGCGCGCGGTCACCCCGCGTCTCAACGGCAACGACAGATCGAAAGATTGCTGAGCAATACCGGGCGCAATTCATCGCAGAGTTGAAGAATGTTCCATTGCCCGACGATCCGATTATCAACATATTGCTCGACCGCTATAGGGACGAGCATGCCGTTAATACCCGGTCGCTGCCGACTATCGACTTTCATATCAAAACTCTAAAACCGTTTTTCGGCAATCTTCAGCCGCGCCATGTGACCAACAATTTGCTCAAAGAATATGCCGGGGTACGAGGAGTTTCGCCGGGAACCATCTTGCGTGAACTCGGCACTTTGAAAGCCGCCCTTCATTACGCCGAAGGCAACCGTTGGATTAACGAGCAGCCACGCTTCATCATGCCGGTCAGCCAGCCACCGCCGCGTGATTTATGGCTAACATATGAGCAGGTCGCCACCTTGATCGAAGCGGCGAAGTCAGAACATTTGCGGCTTTTCATCCAGATTGCCGTTTGTACGGCGGCACGCAGCGGAGCCATTCTCGATCTGACATGGGAGCAAGTGAATCTGGAAACAAGACTCATCGATTTTGGCCGGGGCTGGGGCAACAAGCGCCGCGCCATTGTCCCCATAAATGATGAACTGCATGCAGCACTGACCCGCGCCGCAGAGCTTCGCCAAAGCGCCTATGTGATCGAATATCACGGTGAGAAAGTGAAATCGGTCAAATCTGCCTTCCGCCGCCTGTGCAAAGATCAAGGCATCAAGGCTTCGCCGCACGTTTTGCGGCACACGGCAGCAACATGGCTGGTCATGGCAAAGGTGCCGCTGGCCGAAGTCGCCCGCCTCCTCGGCGATAGCGAGAAAACCGTCGAGAAAGTTTATGGAAAACACGCGCCGGATTATCTGCGTAACGCCGTAAATTCGTTGGGTTTTGGCAGACCGAAACCGGGAATCCTACAGCTGTAGGAGATTTTGGCTCATTTCGGAACGGAACGTTCCGCTAACCCCTTGAAAAGCGTGGTGGGTGCTACAGGGATTGAACCTGTGACCCCTACCGTGTGAAGGTAATGCTCTACCGCTGAGCTAAGCACCCGAACACCACGCAAGCTTGTCACGCCATAGGCTTGCGCAGCAAGGCGAAGGCGGACTGCGGCAAATAGCAGGTTTTACGCGCCGGGGTCAAGAGCCAGACAGGCGCAGCGCATAGACGAAATCGACGGTATTGGCGCCCGCGCCGCTGTTACATTTGGCCAGAGCGTTGACCGAACTGGGCGGCAGGGCGCCAAGCGCGCCCATATCGGTGTCGTTGATGAATACATCGACGAGGCCGGCAGGAGCGCTGGTGGAGATATTTTCCGCCACTTCGATGCAGCTGTTGTTGTTCAGGCCGGAATATTCAACGCCGAAATACTGGTTCGACGCCGCGCCTGCGGTGGCGCAATGCTTGTCGGCGCCATAGGTCCAGGAACAGATCGCCATAGTGCCGCCCGCTGCGGCCCCACCCCAGGGGCTGTCGAGGCAATTGGTGTAGGAACAGGTGGCCCCGCTCTGACGTACCATGTTGGGTGGCAAAGCCGCCCGCGAAACCAGCGCCGGAACCACCATGTTGGCGCCGCCGACAATCGCCGACTGCCCCATATAGGCGGCGCGCACGGCATCAACTGCCAAAGTAACGTTGTCCATGGCCTGACGGTAATGCGAGTTTTCGCGGGAAGCGCCGGCCGCCACCCACACGCCGCCGATGAAAGCCCCGATCACGCTGAGCGCGACCGCCAGTTCCATCAATGTAAAGCCGCGTCGGGAGGATGATTTCATGCCGCCATTCTCGGCCAAGATTGTTAACAATCCGGTAACATCTAAAGGTGCTTTTTAACCGGCGCGGCATGATGCTTTGGCGCCTTTTTGACGGGCTTGGCCGCGATTTTAGGCGGCGTTTTTTTAGGCATGAACGCGCTGAGGCCGCAGGCGCGCCCGATCGCGGCATAGGCGGCATTAGCGCCGGTGAGATCGAATGTGTCGCTGACCGGTCGCAGATGTTTTTTGACCGTGACATAGCCGGTCAGCCGCGCGGTCGCGTCCTTACGCAAAGCGGCGGCGATAGCATGGTCGGTCATGGAGTCCCGCGCCCAGGCGATGTCGCGCACCGAAAAAAGTTCGAATGTTTTTTTGCCCGCCGTCAGGCGCGCGCCGTGCCTGCCTTCGAGCATATCTCCCGCGCCATAGCTGAAAACATCGGTGCTGGCCTCGACCGGACGGTGGGTAATCATCAGATAACGCTGGCCGCGCTGCGGCCCGGTGGATTTAAGAACGCGCGTGGCCGTCATATAGCAGACTTCCTGTCCGCCATCGTTGCTGCGCCATGTCCGCCATGCGCCGAAAGTGCCGAGCGCCTTGTCTCTGGTCTCACCAAGGGTTTTAGCCTGCAAGGCGGCGGGCCAAATCACCAGCAGCAGCGCGAGAAGGGCCCGCGCCCCGGTCACGGCGGCAGGGCCTGATGACTGGCCACCGGCGGCGGCGCGGTTTCTTCGGTGGGCGCCGCTTCGTTGATCAGCGGATTGATGATGGGAGCAAGGTCGCGCAGCATTTGCGCCGACAAGGCGCTGGAGAATTTGTAGCCGGCGGCGTCTTCGCCCGCGACATGGGCGGTGATCGCGCCGAAGAATCTGTCGCCGATATAAAAGACGAAAGTGCCGGTGCGGTTGAGCACGCGCGAGGAAACGATGTGGCCGCCATGGCCGAATTCGTCGTAACGCTGATCGCCGGTGCCGGTCTTGCCGCCGATGGGCAATGGATTGCCGGCGGCGTCGCGATAAACGTCGCGCACCTTGGTGGCGGTGCCGTTCTGCACCACTTCCTGCATGACGCCGCGCATGACGCGGCAGATAGCGGGGTCGAGCACATGCTGCGGCTGGCCGTTATCGTCGTGTTTCAGCACGGTGTCGTAGGGCGTGCCCGCGCCAAATTCGAGCGTTTCGAATCTTTCCACCGGCATGCGTTCGCCGTTGGCGAGGATGATGCCGACCAGTTCGGCGAGCGCGCCGGGGCGGTCGGCGGAACTGCCGATGGCGGTGGCGTAACTGGGCGTCAGGCGGTCGAACGGATAGCCGAGCCGCGCCCAGCGTTTCTGAATATGCGCGAAGGCATCCTGTTCCAGCATGATGCGGATGCGGTTATCCTGCGCGTGTTTCAGATTCGGGTTGAACAGCCACGCGTAACTGGCGATCCGTACGTCGCGGCTGGCCGACAGCAATTCGCGCCGGTCGGCGTCGGGATGATCCTGCCAGTAGGAAACCAGCCATAATTCCATCGGATTGACGCCGACAATATAAGAACGGTCGGCGAGATCGTAACGTGTGACCGGGTAATCAGTATAAAGCTGGGTCAGATGCTTGTCGCTGACCGGCAGATGCGGGTGCATCTCCATGAACTTCTTATAGCTGTCGAAATCCGCCTTGGGATAGAGCGAACGGAACAGAACCGCCAGCGCGGCGGCACTTTTATGCGCATGGGCCGCCAGTTTATCGGCGCGCTGGGCGGGCGGAACATTGGCGTAATCTTCGATATAGCGGCTGAGAAAGACGCCGCCTTCCTCGTCGGCGAAACGTTCGAGATAGGCCTTGCGCGCAGGATCGGAGGCGTCGTCGAGCAGTTCGTCCTTGGTCTGCGGCCCCTGCGCAATCGTGTAATTGACGATGTCGCGCATCACGCGCACGAACACCAGATTGACCGATTGACGGAACGCTTCGTGCAGATCCATCACTTCGAGATCTTCTTTATGCTCGAAATTATGGAACGTATGCACGCCGCCGCCGGTGAAAAACACTTCGGAATTGTCGCCAGAATAGCGCCGGTCCATCGAAGCATTCAGCATGGTCTCAAGATCGGCGTCGGGATGATCCTTCAGCCAGGCAATCGCCCATCCGGTCAGCGCGTCAGGCGCGTCTTCGGCCAGATCCTGCAAATCTTCGGGATCGAGCCCGGCATAGCGGCGATGCAGTTCGGCCATGATTTCGAGATAGGTCACAAGCGTGCGCAGTTTCGCGGTCGAGCCGAGATCGAGCTTCATACCTTCATTCATATCGAAAGGCTGGTCGATATTATCGGCCTGCAGGCGTACTTTGGCGCCGTCGCTGCCGCGTTCATACAGCACCACGCTCCATTTGATCTTGGCGGGATCGTTGCCGGGGTCGAGCAAACGGAACCCGTACAGCCCCTGGCTTTGCAGGAAAACGGGATCGCCCATTTTCTTGAGGAATTCGACCAGCTGCTGCTGCGCCGGCTGATCGAGCGTGGTGTGCGCTGTTATATCGAGCCGGTCGATTTCATACATGCGGCGCAGCCCCATCAGATTGAGGAGATGCGAGCGCAAAGCGTTGACCGCCTTCTGTTCGATATAAGGCGGTTCGGGCGGCGCCGGGGGCGCCGGCAAAAACTTCAAAACGGAAACCTTGGTGGCATCATGCAAAGCGGGCGTTATCACGCGCGCGTCTTCGAGCCGGTCGAGCGTGGTGTCGGTGAGATCGTCGAGCGATCCGCGATTGGTCTGCAGATAATAACTGGGCCGCCTTTGCGCGAGAACGAGGCCGAGGGCGGCGCGGTAGACGCGGGCTTTTTCTTTCAGCGAGGCGGCGTTGTCTTCGGGCAGTTCCAGCGCCGCCACGGCGTCGTCGAGATCGATGCCGAACCACGCCCACAGCCCGTCGCCGATGCTGTTGATTTCGCCGAAACCGGGGCGCGCCGATAGAGTCGTGCTGTTGAGGTAATCGAGCACGATCTGCTTGCGGATGGCGCGCGTATCGGGGCCGTCCTGATAAACGCGCATCGAGGCCGAGGCGATCTGGCGCAGTTTTTCCATCCCGCTGCCGGTCTGGCCCTGCGGCGAGAAACGGAATTTTTCGATCTGGGTCGCGAGGGTACTGCCGCCGCCCGCATTGTAACCGGGCACCAGCGCATGCACGAAATGCCCCAGCAGCGCATAGGCGAAACGCCCCCATTCGATAACCGGATTGCGGGTGACGGGACCGTCTTTCAGCAGATCGCGATTTTCGATGTAAAGCAGCGTGCTGACCAGCAGCGGTGGAATCTGTTCGTAGTTTTTAAAGACATGCTCGGGATACGAGGCGACATACATTTTCTTGCCGTTGCGGTCATACATGGCAAGGCCGGTCACCGTCTTGGGCCGATAAATCGGATACAAGCCGTAGCGCAGCAGATTGTAATAAGCGGGCGAGGCGTGCATCTGCGCCGCGACTTTGAAATTATCGGTTTCCAGAACTTTGGTGTAAAAAGGCAGATAACTATACCCCAGCCGTTCGTTGTAAGGCCCGGATTTGGGGATGCGCATGGCGGGGTTAACTTCGGGCTCGAGATCGAAAGCGATGCGGTCGTCATAGGCCGACAGCAGATAGGCTTCGATCGCCGACGTGCGGATTTCAAAATAACTGACGGCCACCACCGCCGCGCAGATGACAGTCACCGCCGCCCATTGCACGCGCCCTTTTTTCTTGGGCGCGGGCTTGGATGTTTTTCTACGATGCTTGTGCCGCGATGCCACCCCTCAGGCCCCCAGAATGCCGCGCAATGTGGCGGCAAGATCGCCGCGCGCGACGTCGCTTTGCGTTTTTTGCGCCATATCCTTGACCACCACGGTGCCTTTGGCCTGTTCGTCGCCGCCCAGCAGGAGAACCACCGGAATCCCGGCTTTGTCGGCATATTTGATCTGCTTGTCGAGCTTGGAAGGTTCGAGATAGGCCTCGACCGTAAAGCCCGCGCTGCGCAATTCGGTCGCCAGCGCGAGGTAATGCGGCGCGAGGGCGGGATCGAGCTGCGCCACCAGAATCTGCACGGTGGCGGGCGCGGGCGGCAATAAACCATTGGCGTTGAGCTGATCAAACAGACGCGTCAAACCGATAGAAATGCCGACGCCGGGCAGGTTCGATTTGGTGTAATGCCCGGCGAGATCATCGTAACGCCCGCCCGAACACACACTTCCAAATTCGGGATGCGCGTCGAGAAGCGTTTCATAAACCGTGCCGGTGTAATAATCGAGGCCGCGCGCGATCGACAGATTGAGCCGCGTGCGTTTTTCCGGCACGCCCATTGCGCGCAAAGTTTCGACCACCTGCGTGACTTCGGCGAGACCCTGCGCAAAAACTTCGTTGGGCTTCTGATCCAGCACACGAAGCAATTCAACGATTTCGTCTTTTGTTCCCTGGCTCGTGATAAGGCTTAGAAGCTGTTGGGCCTGTATATTTGTAAGCCCCAAGCTGACCATTGCTTCATGCACTTTATCCGCGCCTATTTTATCGAGCTTGTCGATTTCACGCAGGATGAGTTTCTGTTTTTCTTCGTCCTCGACGCCGTAACCCGCTAGCAGCCCCCGCAGAATCTTGCGGTTGCTGAAATGAATGGTGAAGTCGCCGACTTTCAGTTCCTCGAAAATCTGCACGATGATGGCGGGGATTTCCGCGTCATAAGCGGGGCTGAGCTTGTCCTTGCCGATAACGTCGATGTCGCATTGGTAGAATTCGCGGAAACGACCGCGCTGGGCGCGTTCGCCGCGATAGACGCGCTGCATCTGGTAACGGCGGAACGGAAAAGCGAGATCGCGTTCATGTTCGGCGACATAGCGCGCCAGCGGCACCGTCAGATCGAAGCGCAGCGCCATATCGGCTTCGTGCCCCTGCTGAATGCCGCCGGTCGATTGCACGAAATAGACCTGTTTCTCGGTTTCGCCGCCCGATTTGGTCAGCAGCACATCGCGCATCTCGAAAACCGGGGTTTCGATCTGATTGAACCCGAATTTTTCATAGCCGCGACGGATAATATCGAACATATGCTGAAAAACCCTCTGTTCGCGGGGCAGAAGTTCCAGGGTTCCGGCGGCGGTACGGGGGGTAATCATGGCTGGCTCAATGTCAGTTATTTGAATCAAATAGGGATATCCTATGTAGCCCGCCTCTCGCCCTCCCCGCAAGGCTTGCGGGGCCGGTCAAAAACGGCGTACATAAAGAGGCCTTAATCTTTAGGGTAATTTGCGTTTTCCTCCTTTGCCGGAGCGTTCCCATGTCCGAAATCCTGTCCATGCCACGCGCCGCGCAGATGATCCTTGCGGCCAGCCTTCTGGCGCTGGCTTTCGCGCTGACGCTGCAATATGGCTTCGGCGTGCAGCCTTGCGTTTTGTGCCTGTGGCAGCGCGCGCCTTATGGCGCGGCGGCGGGGGCGGCTTTGCTGGCATGGCTGTGGCGGCCCGGCCCCCATGTGGCCGCGTTTTTGCTGTTTTCGTGCGCGGCCTGTTTCCTGACCGGCTTCGGCCTTGCCATCTTCCATAGCGGGGTCGAGCTGCATTGGTGGCTGGGGACATCGGGCTGCAGCATCCATCCGTTGAACGGGGCCTCCGCCGACGATCTGCGCAACGAACTCCTGCAAACTCTGCCCGCGCGCTGCGACCAGATCACCTGGACGCTGGCGGGCCTGTCGATGGCGAATCTTAATATCGGCCTCTCGCTGCTGCTGGCCTTTTTTTCGACCGCCGCCGCGGCCAAGGCCTTAGACAAGTAGTCCGCGATCATTGGATTGATAAAAGAGAGAAAAAGATTCCCCCCGCTCTCTTCGGCACGGGCATTTATTGCCCCGGACGGGAATCGCGATTCACAGAATCACAAGCAAAATCAGATGCATGCCATCTTGGCATAAAGCTTGCTCCATAACGTTCGGGATAATTCTTCCTGCTTTCCCAGAGCGGGATCAACGAACGAGGTGTTTCTCATGTCTTCGCTTTTTGCAGCCTTAGGTGTTTCTGTCGCGGGTCTTAGCGCCCAGTCGCAGGCCATCGGCAACATCTCCGACAATCTGGCCAACGCGCAGACCACCGGGTTCAAGAGCATCGGCACATCGTTCGAAGATCTGGTCACGGTGTCCAACTCGACCTCCAACAATCCGGGCGGCGTTACCGCTTCGCCTATGTATCAGAACGACGTTCAGGGCAATATTTCCTCGACCTCGACCACCTCCAACCTCGCGATTTCCGGACAAGGCTTCTTCGCGGTGGAAAGCGCCGTGCAAACCACCACCGGCGCCACCCAGTTTACCGGCTCGACCTATTACACCCGCCAGGGCGATTTCACCCTCAACAAGGACGGCTATCTGGTCAATGGCGCGGGCTATTACCTGCTCGGTTATGCCGTCAATGCCGACGGCACCGTCAACGCGTCCTCGACCAAGGAAGTGCAGATTTCCTCGCTGCTCGACAATCCGGTACCGACATCGAGCGTGAAATTTTCCGCCAACCTGCCTTCGGGCGCGGATGCGACTACCTTTACCTCAACCGCCTCGACCATCCAGATTTACGATGCGCTCGGCAACACGCACCAGATGAGCCTGACCTGGAGCAAGGACGCCACCAATCAATGGAGCGTCGCGGTAGACGTGACGGACGGCCTCGGCACCGGTACCGACTATACGGCCACCATCCCGGTTACCTTCAACAGCAGCGACCCGGCCGGGACCATCCAGACCATTTCCGCCGGAAGCGGTTATACCGTCGACCCCGGCAGCACCGAGGCGGGCGCCAGCTTCAACCTGTCGTTCCCCGGCGTGGGCGCACAAAGCGTCGATCTCAATCTCGGCACCTACAACGCGGCATCGGGCGTCACCCAGTATGCCGATACCAACACGGCGGTGTCGGTCACCTCGTTCCAGCAGAACGGGCTGGGCAAGGGGTCGTTCAGCAGCATCGCCATCAATTCGAGCGGCATCGTCTCGATCAACTACAGCAACGGCAGTACGCGCCAGATTTATCAGATACCTGTGGTGCAGTTCAACTCGCCCGACAACCTGCAGCGACTGACCGGCGGCGCCTATCAGGCCACCCTCGCTTCGGGCACGGCCAACGTCTATACGGCGGGCACCAACGGGGCGGGCACGATATCGAGCGGATCGCTGGAATCCTCCAACGTCGATATCGCCACCGAATTCACGGAAATGATCCAGTCGCAGCAGATCTACTCGGCCAACGCCAAGACCGTGACGACGATCAACCAGATGCTTAACACGATCATTCAGGCGGTCTGATTATCCGTTCCGCCTGACCGCCGGCGGCCCCGCAAGGGCCGCGGCGGACAAAGGAGAAGTCAATGTCGCTTTCAGCCGCCCTTTCCGTCGCGCTTACCGGGCTGCAGACCAGCACCACGGCGGCGCAGCTTATTTCCGGCAATATCTCGAACGCGCAAACCGCCGGCTATACCGACAAGAGTCTTACGTTATCGACCGTGACCGACGGCACTTCGCTGGGCGGCGTGGCGGTGACGAGCTATAACCGCGTCAGCGACAGCGTCCTGACGGCCACGCTGAACAGCGCCACCTCGAACGCCTCTTTTCTCAGCACGCAGAACGGCTATATGCAGCAAGTGCAGTCGATCCTGGGTTCGAGCGACAGCACGCCCGCTTTGTCGGCGGCGGTCGCCAATTTCCAGTCGGCGTGGCAATCCTTCTCGACCGCCCCGGAACAGGCCACGACCCAGCAGTCGGTCATCGCCGCCGGGCAGCAGCTGGCCTCAACCATCAACACCATTTCCAATCAGGCCGCCACGCTGCAATCCTCGGTCCAGTCGGACCTACAGACCACGGTCACCTCGCTCAACACCGACCTGACGCAGATTCAGAGCCTCAATACGCAGATCGCGGCGGCCCTCGGCAACAACCAGTCGATCGTCAATCTGCAGGATCAGCGCGATCAGGTCGTCAATTCGATTTCGGCGATCACCAACGTTCAGGTGATGCAGCGCGACAACGGCCAGATCGCCCTTTATACGCCCGGCGGCAACGCCCTGATCGACGGCCAGCCGCAGGTTTACAGCGTCAGCGGTAACAGCGTCGTCAACGCCATCGGCTCGGATGTCAGCGGCATCCTGACCGGCGGCAAGATGCAGGCGCAGGTCGATTTTCTGTCGACGGCGGGAGGATCCGCGGGCAACGGCAACAATGTCGTCGCCAACCTGCAGTCGCAGCTGAAAAATTTCGTCAATATGTTCACCAATACGGCAGCGGGGGGCTTTGCCAACACTTACGACAGCGCCACCACCGGCACCGGGGAACAGGCCAGCCAGTTTTTCACCGTTACGCTCGACGGCAACAATCTGCCCGATCTCAGCACCTTCGCGGTCAACAGCAACCTCGTCAACGGCACGACCACGGTCAAGCAGGCCTCCGCCGTCAACGTGGCCAACACTTTCGCCGCCACCAATCTCGCCATCAACAATACCACCAATACGACCACCAGCACTTTCAGCGCGGGCGGCCTGACCACCCAGAACCAGACTTATTCCGGCATCGCCAATATGATTTTGTCGGGGTTCCAGCAGGCGGCCAACGCCATTCAGACCTCCAGCACCACGGCCACGACGCAGCAGACTTATTACAAAAACGCGCTGTCGAGCGAAACCGGCGTCAATACCGACACCGAACTGGTCAATCTGACCAACTGGCAGAACAGCTATGCCGCCTCGGCGCACGTTATCTCGACGATCCAGAGCATGCTGACGACCCTTGAAAATATGGTGGGCTAATTATGACGGTTACGACCAATATCAGCACCGCGGCGGTTCAGAGCATCCTGACCTCGCAATTACAGGCGCAACAGACCACGCTGGCGCAGCTGTCGGAACAGCTGGCGAGCAACAAGAAGTATAGCGACCTCACCGATTATGCGCCTAGCGACGCGCTCAACCTGCTCAATCTGCAGAGCAGCGCCACCCAGCGCCAAAGCTATCTCAGCACCATCTCCACGGTGCAGACGCGCCTGACCGGCTACGACACCACGATGACCGATATGGAATCGATCGTGTCCCAGGCTAAATCGCTGGCCGTCGGCAGCCCGAGCTATGACGCCAGCACGGCAAGCAGCATCGCTTCGCTGGCCAATAATTTCCTGAAATCGGTTTCGGTCGATCTCAACCAGCAGATCGGCGGGCGTTATATCTATGCCGGTTCGCGTTACGGCACTCAGCCGGTTACCGACCTGACCACTTTGACCAACACGCCTTCGGCCACCACCGTCAGCAACCCGGTCCTGCCGGCCTACGATACCGCCTATACGGCCAGCCAACTGACGATGACAACGGCGGGGCAGGCCATCACCATCGGCGGTACCGTCACCACACCGCAACAGGTATCGGCCATCGTCAACGGCACCACCTACAATTATACGGTGCAATCGACCGACACCACCGCCGACATCGCCACCGGTCTCGCCGCTGCCATCAATGTCGGCGTGCCGGGAACGACGGCCACCGGTTCGACCATCAACGTAGCCGGGAGCGCCACCGTCGGCGCGACTTCGGCAGGCATGACCAACACCGCCGCCTATGCCACCGACAGCGCCACCATCGACAGCGGTTATACCCTGCAATATGGGGTCAGCAGCGACAATCCCGCCTTCCAGCAAATGGTTTCGGGCCTGCAATTCCTGCAGGCCGCCGGCAATTCGACCGACTCCGCCACCTATCAGGCCAATATAACGCAGGCGGCCACCTTGCTCGGATCGGCGCTGTCATCCATCGAGGCCCTGCATACCAGCGTCGCCTACAATACAAACACCCTGACCACCGAAACCACGACGCAGAACAACGCCATCACCGCGCTGACCAACCAGGTTTCCGATATCCAGAGCGTCGATATCACGCAGGTCAGCGTCGAACTTAATCTTTTGCAGACCCAGTTGCAGGCGTCCTATTCGGCCACCGGCACCATCGGCAAATTATCCATCGTGAACTATTTATAAGGAATGCTAACATGAGCACAGGCGTCGAGTCGCACCAGAATGGGAGCTCCATGATGAAACCGCAATCAACTTTCAGCCCGATTTCCCTGCGCTATGTCGCGGCCTTGCGCGGCGTGAAACCGAGGCCAGCGGGCGTGGCCTTCACCTATGCGGAAGCCGCCTGCCGCGACCCGGAAAAACTCATCTGCCTGGCGGCCAGCAATCCCGAAGGGCGCTTCTACGGTCTCGTCGCCTCGGAACCCTTGCGGCGCGACGCCGAAACCCTCGCCACCGATCGCGGTATTTTCAACGCGGTATTTCTGACCGGATCACCTTCGGAAACATTGGCCCGAATTGGCAACGGTTCGGCTTTGCCGCCGATGCTGGATTTCCTGTGCTGCGACGAAAGCGCGGCGGCCCTGCCCGCCGGCGAACGCGAAGCTTTGTTCGATCTCGCCCAGAAGCGGCTCAATCCGGGCGGCCTTTTCACCACTTCGTACCGCGCCTATGACAGCGACGATGGCGCTTTGCATTTCCTGATCCGCGAGTTGGCGCCGGAAATGAACGAGGATCAGAAGCAGGAATTTCTGCTGGAAATCCGCCGTCTGGCCGGTCCCTATCTCGACGCCCACCCCGCCGTGGCGCAGTCGCTGAAAAATGCGATCGTCAAAGGCGTGGCCGAGGATTTCTTCGTCGATTACGTTAATGACGATGCGCCCTCGGGCACGTTCAACACCATGGTGGCGATGTCGAAACGCGGCTTCGCCTATGGCGGGGATGCGTCGGTCACGGCCAATTATGTCGAACTTTCGGTGCCGGTCGACGCGCAGGATCTCGTGGTCAGCTGCCGCCAGCATATTCTTTACGAACCGATCAAGGATGTGGCGCTGAGCCGCACCGTCCGCAACGATATCTGGGTCAAGAATCCGGCCGATATTTCCACCGACGCGGCGGAACTGTTCGGCGGCTTCGCCTACGGCATCCTGATGCCGCGCGGCGAAATCCCGGCCTCGTTCAAGGCCATCGGCAAGAAGATCGACCTGTCGTCGCCGCTTTACACCAAGCTGATCGATCTGATGTCGCTGATACCGATCGGCATCGGCGATTTCCTCGGCCACGCCAGCGGTACCGGCGAGCAGGCTTCCAAGATCATCGAGGCGATTCAGATTCTGGTCGCCTGCGGCATCGCCACCCCCATGCGCGGCCTGCGCGAAGAGGCTTCGGCGCCGTGGAGCAGCGTGGCCCAGCCCCGCCTCGTCGGCAGTTTCAACCGCTATCTCGACAAAACCGACCTCAGCGGCACCGAAATCTGGTTCGCCTCTCAGGTTACGGGTTATGGCCTTTCGGTGCCGACGCGCGACGCTCTTGTCATGCAGGCGCTCAACCGCGCCGGGCTCAATAATTCGGTGTCGGCTTTGATGCCGGAACTGCGCCGTCTCGCCAAAACCGCCGATGCTTTGTCGATCATGG
This sequence comes from Alphaproteobacteria bacterium, assembly GCA_031291435.1. Lineage (GTDB taxonomy): Bacteria > Pseudomonadota > Alphaproteobacteria > UBA9219 > UBA9219 > CAIXLI01. The sequence continues at coordinate 15,815 of JARLJC010000366.1, forward strand.
AGGCGGACGAACCGACCGCCGAGATCGCGCAGGCTCTGGTGCGCGACGTGGTCGGCAAATCGCTGCCGCAATGGTACGCCTATGCCTTGCTGGAGGCGGCCTGAGTTCCGATCTACAGGAGAAACTAGACGCCGCCTCGCATTTTCACATGCGGGGCGACGTTGTTTCCGCCATTGCGCTTTACCGCGACATTATCGGCGCCGACCCGCATCAAGCCGACGCGCTGCACGGCATGGGCCTTGCCGCCTATCAGGCGGGCAAGCCGGAAAATGCGTTACTGCTGATTGAAGGCGCGCTCAAGGAACGGCCGGATTTCGCCCGCGCCTGGTATAATCGCAGTCTCATTTTGCGCGGCGTGGGACGCGCCGCCGATGCCCTCGATTCCGTGCGCAAGGCGGTGGAGAGCGATGCCAATCTCGCCGAAGCCTGGAACATGCTGGGCCAGATGGAAAAAGACCGCGGGGCCTATGCCGAAGCGGGCGACTGCTATCAGCGCGCCATCGCCCTGCAACCCGCCAATGCGCATTTTCACGGCAATCTTGCCTCCCTTTTGTTCGCGGCGGGCGATCTTGTCAACGCCCACCGCGCCGCGCGCAACGCCGAAAAAGCCGACCCTGACTGGCCTCCTCTGACGCTGGGCAATATTCTGAAAAACGCGGGTTATCCCGAACAGGCAGCGGCGCAATTTGCCCGCACACGCGCATTGCAGCCACATTTTGCCGAAGCCGCCGGCAGCGAAGCAATCGCGCGTTTGCAAAGCGGCGATATGGAGCGCGGCTGGTCGTTGTGGGAACAACGGCCCGATCTTGCCGCTGAACTCGCCGCCCTTCCCTTCTGGCAGGGGCAGAAAACTGGCACGCTTCTCGTCTATGAAGATCAGGGACTTGGTGATGCGCTGCATTTCGCGCGCTATCTGCCCGCGCTGCGGGCACGCGTCGAACGTCTTGTCCTGCGCCTTAAGCCAGCGCTGCTGCGTCTGTTCGCGGAAAATTTCCCTGACATAGGATGCGTCTCAACCGACGAACCGGCCCCTGCTGCCGAAGCGCGCTGCCGCCTGTCCAGTCTGCCTTTCTTTTTCGCCACCCGTCCCGACAGCATTCCGCCCGCGCCCTATCTGATCGCCAACATTGCGCGGCGCGCTTTGTGGCAAGGCAAATTGCGCGGCATGCAAGGCCCGCGCATCGGCATCGCATGGGCGGGCAACGGTCATTTTCGCAACGATGCGGCACGGTCGATTCCTTTCGCGCAGGCCGCGACTTTGTTCGATGCCGGGCGCGGCCATCTAGTTTCCCTGCAAAAAGGCCGCGAGCCGGTGGATTTTTTCGACGCAGCGCCGCAGCTCGAGGATTTCGCCGACACCGCCGCTCTCATCGCCGAGCTCGATCTGGTTATTTCGGTCGATACCGCCACCGCGCATCTGGCGGGCGCGCTGGGCAAACCGGTTTTTATCGCGCTGCCTTTCGATGCCGACTGGCGCTGGCTGCTGGGGCGCGAGGACAGTCCGTGGTATCCGGCGGCCCGCTTGTTCCGGCAGACATACCCCGGCGATTGGGCGCCGGTATTGGCGCGGCTGGCGGACGCCCTGCAGAAATTCATTGGCGGCGATAAATCCGTTTTGCAGGCCACGCCGCATTCCGGCGAGAACTTGCGCCAAAATACCCACGCGATACACTTGCCGGCATGAATACCCTCTCGCCTCTCTCCGACCAAGCGCGTACGCTTTTCGCCCAGGGCCGTTTTGCCGAAGCCGAACCTTTGTTCCGGCGGATAGCGGACGAGAATCCCGCCGACGATGTCGCCGTTTATAATCTCGGCGTCACCTTGGGCAAGCTCGATCGTTTCGAGGAAGCGATGGGTTGCTATCGCGCCACCATTGAACGCAACCCCGGTTTTGCCGACGCTTACGCCAATTTCGGCACCTGCCTGTCGGAACTCGGCCATATCGCGCAGGCGCGGCAAGCCTGCGCCATTGCCCATCAGATCGCGCCCGACGACCCCATTCCGGTACTCAACGAAGGCATCGCGGCGCTGGCGCTGGGCGACCTCACAGCCGGGTGGCGCGGTTTCGCCGCGCGCTGGCGCTTGCCCGCCTACGCTAAATTCAAACGCGATTTCGCACAGCCGCAATGGCGCGGCGAGAATCTGCGGAACAAGACTTTATTCATGTATGCCGAGCAGGGCTTCGGCGATTCCATCCAGATGGCGCGTTACGCGCCTTTCCTCATGGATCAGGGCGCGCGCGTTATCATCGAGGCGCAACCCGCGCTGGCCGCCTTGTTCCGCACCCTGCCAGGTTCGCCGCATATCATCGCCAAAGGCGAACCCGTCCCCGATTTCGATTTTTACAGCGCGATGATGGATGTGCCGCAAGCGGCGGGCACGACATTGGACAGTATTCCGGTTTTGTCGCCCTATCTTTCGGCGCCACCCGTCGCCTTGCCGCTACGGCGAAAACCGCGCCGCGTCGGGTTGTGCTGGGCCGGCCGCGCCAGTCATGAGAATGACCGCAACCGGTCATTGTTTTTTGCACAAATCCAACCTTTGCTGACCCGCGCCGATACCGACTATGTGAGTTTGCAATTCATCGTGCCCGAGGAGGACATGGCTGCCTTCGCTGCCAGCGGCGTGATCGCCTGGAACCGCACCACGTCGGATTTCATCGAAGCGGCGGCGCTGATCCGCGAGGTCGATCTGGTCATCACCGTCGATACCTCGGTCGCACACCTGGCGGGGGCGATGGGGAAACCGGTGTGGATTCTGCTGCCTTTTTATGCCGACTGGCGCTGGCTTCTGCAGCGCGAGGACAGCCCGTGGTATCCGACCGCGCGTTTGTTCCGCCAAAAGAAGCGCCGCGAGTGGGACGAGGTCATCGCCCGCGTCGCGGCGGAACTTGATAAATTCTAGCCTTATTAATATCAGTCCAGCGATTCACGCTCCTCATTCAAGCGCAAGCGCTTCAATGAGAAGTGATCGCAGACTAGGCCGAGGTCGTCAGCGAGGTCGGCACTTCCGACGCACTTACCGGCGGCGCATAGGCTTCAGCATTTGCCGGGGGCTGCTTGCTGAGGCCTTTGGCGAGGATGCGGTTGATGTTGACCAGACTGTTGATGATATCGGGCGTGAATTTACCCATCGCGCGGAAGCTGACCTTGTCGATATAGCGGCTGAGATTGAGCAGCATGATTTTCAGATGCTGCGGCAGATGGTTTTCGGGATCGCACAGCGCAACCTGGAAAATCGTCCACAAACGCTGGTTATGGCGAATGGCGTCGCCGTATATTTTCAGCGCTTCTTTCGATTTGTCTTTTTCCATCAATTTGCACGCGGCATCAAGACGATGGGCGCACGAAATCAGCGCACGCGAGTCGGTATCGCGGCTGTTGCCGGTCATCGTCGCGGGCACGACCTTCTGGTGCGCGTTATAGACACTAAGCTTTTCGTTGGTTTGCGTCGTCATCGGCCTCTCCTGGTGGTTAAGCGGGTACGGTTTCGGGTTCGGGTTGCGGCACCGTTTCAGGTTTCGCGGCTTTTTCCTGCTGTTCGAGCATAGTATGCGCGATCTTGAGAGCCTTGAAGGATTCCTTGGCTTCGAGATGGGCGATGATCTGCGCCACTTCAGCGTCGTGATTGGGATAAAGCTTGGCGAAGCTGCGCACCGTGTCGATGACGAGGCTGTCCATCGGCTTATCCTTGCCCTTGAACAGATAAATCACCTGGAGAAGGAAATAGACGTTGGTGACGTCGCTTTCGTTGCGGCGATCTATATTCATCATATAGTCTTCGCGCAACACGGGACTGTCGGAGAGGATGAGAAGGTCTGCGGGACGTGTCCCGACATTCTTGAGAACGGCGCCGCCGGCGAATATTTTGCCTTCGGGCTTGACGCGTATTTTTAAGGGCATGTTCCCGACTCCTTCGAGAAAAAACTTTTTTAAGAGAGAGTAGAGAGCGGGCCGAAGCCCGCTCTCCCCCTTTAGGCTTAGAGAATACGCAAGATAGCCTGTTCGAGCGTACCCGAAATGCCCAGCGAAACGATGCCGAGCTGATCCTGAGCTTGCAGAGCCTGCAAGTTAGCACCTTCGGTATTCGTATCGGCCTGAACCAAGTCGGTCGAAGCGTTTTGCAGCGAGTTGATCAGATTCGAGGTGAAGTCCTGACGAGTCTGAATCAGCGTCGCATTACCACCGAAATTCGCGGCGTCGGTACGCAGAGTTGACAGAGCGGTCAACAGATACGATTGCGACGACTGAATGTCGGAGGTGTTCGCCCACGAGCTGCTGGCGGTGTTGCCGCTGCTGGTCAAGAGACCGGCCGAGGTAACGTTGACGCCAGTAATCGTCAGCGCCGTTGTGTTGGTTTCGTTAAAGAACACAACGAGGGTCGCCGTCGCGCTGTTCAACAGGTTCGAGCCGTTGAACGTAGCGTCGTTGACCAGCTGATCGAGCTGAGTGGTCAACGCGTTGAACTGCGACGCAAGACCCGCGCGCGTGTTGGTGTCGGTCGTACCGAGCGCCTGGGTCGCAAGACCTTGGAGCTGGACGATGACACTCGTCACGTCGGAGATCGAGTTATCGAACGAGTTCACCGATTCCAGCGCTGTCGCAAGGTTGTTCTTGACGTTGTTCAAATCGTTAGCTGAGTTCAAGAAGCCTTTCGAAGCGAAGTAAGCGGTCGCGTTGTCAGAAGCGGTGTTAACCGTTTTACCGGTCGACAAATGCTCCTGAGTTTGTGCAAGCAAGCTCGCCGTCGTGTTCAGAGCCGTGAGGTTTGAACGCGCGGACGAACTAAGGGAGATGTCACCAATTGCCATAGTAGAACTCCTTTCAAGAGTATATCGCAGACTCCTTCTGCGGGTTTAAGTGTCGTTAACCATAAATTCTGAGTGTGAATTTAGACTTAACGGCTGAATACAGGTTGCGAGAAGTGTGCCATGGGCGCGGGTTTGTTAAGTTTTTGATTTTGCGCACAGGCTTCGCGCCTGCCCCCGGCAGATATTGCCGGACAGGCCTCAAAGCGGCAAAAAATGCCGGGTCGTTTCTGCCGTGTCAGGCTTTTTGCTGCGCCGCAACATTCTCTAATCTATGGATTTTTTGCCCGATATGGCCAAGCTGAAAAGACAGATCACCGTCACACCAGATTTCGAACCCCGCCGCCCGCGCCTGCTCGCAAAAATAATAATCCTCGCCGCGCAGCTCGCCGGCTTCGGCCACGGTATTGAAATAGGGCTTGGAAAGAGCGGCGAATACCGCCATGCGGATCAGCAGGCATCCGGTCGGAATCTGGCGCACCCGATGCAACCCCGGGGTTATCTGCGCATGGCTGCCATCTTCCATCACCGTCAGCGGATGGAAGGGCGGCACGCGCCGCGAATAAGTCGATCCCACAATATCCTTATCGTGGGCAAGAAGGCGCGCCAGCGTATCGGCGGGAAACACCATATCGGTATCGAGGAACAAAAGATGCGTGGCCTTCATGATCAGGGCCGCGCCCGCGCATTGATTGCGCCCCAGCGCCACCAGCGACGAACGCGAATTGAGCAGGAACGCGGGCGCACCCGGACGCATGCACAGCATGCCGAGCGACATCGCGAAATCGGCATGCACCATATCGCCGGAAGGAATGCCGATGGCGACGAGAGGTTGGGTCATAAGGTCACTCCTTAAAGCGGGCGGCGGCGTTGCCACGATAGGTATAGGAACCGCTGTGATTCAGTTTGCTTTGCAGATCGAGCCAGATTTCGCCGCCGATCGCGCGCCAGCGGCGGCAGAAAGCGTAATCTTCGGAAAGATAGACGCCGCTGTCGGGATCGATCATGCAGTCGAACAGGGCATAGAGATTGTCGCTTGGCTGCGACGGGCGCGGAAACGCGTGAAGCGCCTTATATTTGGATTCGGGATAGGCTTTGATCATGCGTTCGAACACGCCGCGCTTGATAAGCTGGAACCCGGTCCCGGCATAGGTGCCGGTGGCGAAACCGTTTTCGCGTTTGGCCTCGGCCCCTTCGCATAACCCGCAAACATAGGCGAGACCGGCTTCGTCGAGCGTTTCCGTGCTATGGCCGAAGCGCTGCGCAAGCTGATTCCAGTCGATGATCTTGGCGGGATAGAGACCGGCGGTGAAATCCTTGTCGGCCTTGAGCAGGCGCACCACCTGTTCGACCGAAAAAGAGATATCGGCATCGACGAACAAAAGATGCGTGGTAGCTGGGTTATCGAGAAAGCGGGCAACGATGGCGCTGCGCCCGCGCGTGATGAGAGCATCGTTGCCCAGCATCATCACGGCGACATCGAACCCATGCGCGTTCGCCGCCGCCGATAGATTCAAGAGCGACATCGTGTAATCCTGCGACACCATGCCGCCGAAACAGGGCGTGCCGACGACGATCAAAGGCTTGGTCATTGTGATGTTCCTCCGCCGCAGACGACCTGCAGCAATTTTTTGTTCAGCCCGGCCCATGTCCAGTCTTTCATGCGTTCGGCGACAATAAGCGCTTCGCGCCGGGCGGCGGCGCGATCGGCATAGACGCGTTCCATGGCCGCGACCACTTCATCAACATCGCTCTCGCCCCAGTCCTGCACCGACTGCATGGTCAGCGACGGTTTGACCGCGCGCTGCGAACGGAACGCGCCGCAGCCGATGAGATCGACCAGGTCTTTCTGGCCAGTATTGTAGGAAACGTAAGTCGGCACGCCGCAGGCCATCGCTTCCATCGCCACCAGATTGGTGCCGCCCTCGCAGCGATTGGGAAACACAGCCATGTCGCAATCGCGCAGGACCGTGGGCATAAGAATGTTATAGGTGAAAGGCAGATCGACGAAACTGCCGGGCGGCAACCCCTGTTTCAGAAGCCACGGCTTCGTCAAAAGCCCGAAATCCGGCGCGGTTTCGGGCACATCCCCGACATGCCCGGCCAGCGCGAAAGGAAACGCGTCGAGCCTGTTCAGATTTTGCCAGCAGGTCACCAGCAGCGCGTCGGGATGACTCGCGTAAAAACGCTTGAAGGCGGCAAGGACGATATCCTGCCCCTTGCGGAATTCAAATTTGCCGCCCGAGAAAATCACAAAACGGTCGCGATAGAGACCGCTGCCCACCCCGGGATAAAACAGGTCGGCATCGATGCCTTGATGACAGAGATGCACCGGCCCGATATCGAGGTTTTGAAGAAATTCCTCATTCCACCGCGAGATGGCGATGAAGAGATCGTAATTTTTGGAAATCTTGCGGCCATGCGGGGTGCAGACCAGATGCTCGATGGCGGCGCAGCCGACATTGGGGGTGCCCCACACCCTGTCCTGCCCCAGAAAGCCGCCGAAATCGTTGCTGACGGCATGCAAAGCCGGATGTTTGAAACTAAGAATCTCGTCGGGATTCTTGGCCATAAAATCGCGCAGTTTGACCGAAAGTTCGAACACGCCTTCAAGCCGCGCCTGCGCCAAGGGCTGCAGCATTGCGGTGGTCGGGGTGCTGGTAAGGATGATATTCGGCGCGGTGCCGCCCTGCCGCAGATATTGCAGCAGAATCTGGATGCCATAGATACCGTAGCCGGAAATGGTGGACAGCACCCAGCTGATAGCAATCGGCGGAAGAGGCGAGGCGACGGACAAAGGCAGGATTCCTGAATCGGAAGCCCTATCGATAACACGGTTTTGCCAAAGGACAAAAACCGTGTTAAAGGAGCCGTCATTCTGGAAAATTCGCTTTTTGCACTTTCTTGCAAAAAGCGAATTTGTCCGGAATCCAGTTAGCCTCGCCATAAGAATAATATGTGCGGAAAAGTGAACTGGATTCCGGACAAATTTTCTTTCGCCTTCCCCCGCTGACGCGGGCAAGAGCGAAGAGAAAATTTTCCGGAATGACGGCTCTTACCGTTCTCACACAATGAAACACTAACCTCCGTGGCTTTATGACCATCACTTTGCATATCGGCGATCTGCCCGCCGGCCTCTCCTTCGGCGATTGCGTCGCCGTCGATACCGAATCCATGGGCCTTAACTGGGACCGCGACCGGCTCTGCGTGGTGCAGCTTTCGTCCGGCGACGGCAACGCGCATCTGGTGCAATTGCCCAAGGGCCAGTATGACGCGCCCAACCTCAAGAAACTGCTGACCGACCCCAAGGTTCTGAAGCTGTTCCATTTCGCGCGCGCCGATCTCGCCGCCATCAAACGCTGGCTCGGCGTGATGCCGGCGCCGGTTTACTGCACCAAGATCGCGTCCATATTCGTGCGCACTTTCACCGACCGTCATGGCCTCAAAGATCTGAGCAAGGATCTTATCGGCGTCGATATGTCGAAAGAGCAGCAGACTTCCGACTGGGGCGCCGCCACTTTAACCGATGCGCAGCAAACCTATGCCGCTTCCGATGTGCTGCATCTGCACAAGATGAAGACCAAGCTCGACGCCATGCTGGCGCGCGAAAACCGTACCGAGCTGGCGCGGCAGGTGATGGATTTCCTGCCGGTGCGCACCGAGCTTGACCTGCAAGGCTGGTTCGGCGTCGATGTTTTCTCGCATAAGCCGCTGCGCCGCCCGGAATAATACGCCTGCGGCAATCCCGTCTTTGAAATTCGTGAACCTCCCGTGCCCGCGTCATTCCCGCGCAGGCGGGAATGACGGCTCTTGAGGCGACGCTGCCCTCCCTTCCTTTAGCCCTAGTTATAAGTCCTAATTATCGGTAAAATGGCGCGGCATGCAAAACACGCCCCCACCTTATAAGGCCGGCGATACCGGGCGGCTCGATTTCATCAGCCCGCGCGAGACCGCGCGCATCAAAAACGCGCGCAGCGAACGCCGCACCCGCATCATCGCCAAATTGCGGCTATGGCTGCCTTTGAGCGCGGGGATCGTTATCCTGACCTTGTTTCTGTGGCCGAAAATCGCGCCCAATTTCGTGATGAAGAATGTCGTCAAAAACATTCCCGATCTGGTCATCGACAATCTGCATTACACCGGCGTCGATAATAAAAATGAGCCTTATTCGCTGAACGCGGCGCAGGCGACGCGCCCCGCCGGCCTTGCCACCATGTATGATCTGGTGCGGCCCGAAGGCGAAATCACCCTGCAAAGCGGGTCGTGGCTGGACGGGCGCGCCAATTATGGTCGTTACGACGAAGCGACCAAAAAATTATGGCTGGGCGGCAATGTCCGTCTGTTCCACGATAAAGGCTATCAGGTGACCAGCGAGGAGGCCCAGATCGACCTCGACACCGACACCGCCTGGGGCGACAAGCCCGTGTTAATTCAGGGGAATTTCGGCACCATCCGGGGCACGGGCTTCCGTTTCCTCGATGGCGGGCATATCGTGGTGGTGACCGGCCCCGCCACCGCGACCCTCAGTTTACATCAGGGGCAAGGTTCTGATACATCCTCCGGCGGCCCTTTACCGGCCAACCCTTTACCGGATAGCAATAAATGAAGATGGATAAAGGCCATTCCGCGAGGGTTCCGATGCGTTCAGCGATAATGGGCATAATGGCGTATGGCGCGCTGACGGGTTTTGCATCCGCCGCGCCCCTGCCTGCGCCTGCGCCCGAACCCGCGCCGCAGCAGATCGAAGTCACCGCCGATCAAAGCCTGGAATGGTATCAGGATCAGAATATGTATGTCGCGCGCGGCAACGCCAAAGCGGTGCGCGGCACCACTACCATCACCGCCGATCTTCTGACCGCACATGAACGCGCCAAAGCGCCCGACGATAAAAAGACGTCCGTCAAAGCCCCCAAACAAAACAGCACCAGCGGCGACATCGATAAAATGACCGCCGACGGCCATGTGCTGATCGTGCGCCCCAATACCCGCATCACCGGCGAACATGCGGTTGACGATGCCGATGCGCATGTCACCACCCTGACCGGCAACAATCTGCGCTACGAAACCGACAAGCAGGTCGTCACCGCGCGCGACACGCTGGAATATTGGGACGACAAAAAAATCGCGGTGGCGCGCGGCCATGCCGTCGCCATCAAGGGCAACCGCCATGTCGAAGGCGACGTTCTGACCGCCGAATTCCGCGCCCAGCCCAACGGGCAGGATCAGCTTTATAAAATGACCGCGACCGGCAATGTCACCGTCATCACCGGCAAGGATGTCGTGCGCGGCGAGAAAGCGGTTTACAACGCCGCCGCCGATGTCGCCATTATCACCGGCCATGTCCGCATCACCCGCGCCGACGGCACCCAGCTGACCGGCGACGTCGCCGAATCCAATTTTGCCACCAACCAGAGCCGTTTGATGAATGACGGTTCGGGACGCGTGCGCGCGCTGCTGCCAGTTAAATCGGATGGCAGCGACAGCGGCAAGAAGGGGAACGCGCCATGAAAAGCGGTAAAGTCGTGCCCCTCGCCAAACCCGAAAAGAAACCCGCGCGCATTCCGGCGCTCGGCAAGGGCCTCGCCGTCGAACATCTCGGCAAACGCTATAAACGCCGCCCTGTGGTGCATGATGTCAGTTTCGCGCTGCGGCGCGGCGAAGTGGTCGGGTTGCTGGGCCCCAACGGCGCGGGCAAGACCACCTGCTTTTATCTTGTCACCGGACTGGTCAAGCCCGATACTGGGCGTATTCTGATGGACGGCATCGATGTAACCGCCTTCCCGATGTATCGCCGCGCGCGCCTCGGCCTGGGCTATCTGCCGCAGGAATCCTCGATTTTCCGCGGATTGACGGTCGAGGATAATATCCGCGCCGTGCTGGAAGTCGTGGAATCCGACTATGGCATTCGCGAGGCCATGCTCAACGAATTGTTGGCCGAATTCGGCATCACCCATTTGCGGCAGGCTCCCTCGATTGCTCTTTCGGGCGGCGAACGCCGCCGCCTGGAAATCGCCCGGGCGCTGGCGTCACAGCCGCATTTTGTCCTTCTCGACGAACCCTTTGCCGGCATCGACCCGATCGCGCTGGGCGATATCCGCGACCTTGTCGTGCATCTGCGCGACCGGGGCATCGGCGTCCTCATCACCGATCATAATGTCCGCGCCACCCTCGAAATCGTCGACCGGGCTTATATTATCCATGACGGGCGCGTGCTGATGCAGGGCTCGCCGAACGAGATCATCGAAAATGCCGATGTCCGCCGGGTCTATCTGGGTGATGAATTCAGGATGTAAGGAAGAGGAAAGATGAGGGAAGGGAGAGGAAGCAGAGGGTAATCGGCCAATTTAACCCTAATTTGCTCTCTCTTCCCCCAATCTTTCTCTTTTTACTTTCACATCAAGTCAGCTAAATTGGCCCCATGATTGAATATGCACTCCCGAAATCAGGCGGCACGGCCCGCGCCACTATTCTTGGTATGGCGGATATGGTCGACGTTCTCGCTTTGCAGGAAACCACGCGCGCGACTTTGCCCGCCGACAAGAAGATGTTCGTGCTGCCGCAGCCGACTTCGTATTTCCAGAAACTGCTGAGCTGCGAAAGCGGCATGATGATCGGCATCCGCTCCAGCGAAGGCTTGCTGATCGGGCAGATGGCGCTGATGGGGCCGATGCGGCTGTCCGAAGCCATTGCCAAAAATCTTATCACCTCGAACGAAGTCAGCTTCCACCACGCCGGTCTTAACGACAGCGTGATCATTTTCAAAAGCATGGCGACGCATCCGGCGTTTCGCGGCAATAATCTGGGGGCCAATCTGGTCGGCTTCGCGCTCGACCTGCCTTTCACGCGCGTGGCCGATCATGTCTTCGCGCAGGTATCGGTCGGCAACAAGCGCAGCTGGGACGTGTTCGCCAAAAACGGTTTCGGCATCGTCGCCGCCGCCTATGACGTCAATGACGACCAGCCGCGCTTCATCTTCCAGAAGCCCGCCATCGATTTCGATCTGTCGCCCGAGATCAGCGCCGACGATGTCGATGCCGTCGAAGATTTCGACGCCATCGTTACGCTGACGCAACAAGAGGCGATGATCGGTTTCTACGAACGCGGCTCGACCGAAAGACTGTCCTTCCGCGAAAGCGAAGACACCAGCATCATTATGCCGACGCTCGCCAAGGTTGAAGCGGCGCAGTAAGTCCCAATTTTGCCGCAATCCCTCTTGCCGGATTCACGCAAAAAGCACAAAATGACGCTTCGCGTCGTTTGATTCGGGAAGCCTATGGCTGAGACTGACGGCTATCATCATCACAATATTGGTCTCGCCCCCGACCGGGTCGATTTTTTTCTGCCCGACAAAACCGCCATTCGATACACAACAAAGCCGCTGGGGCAGGACAGAGAACTTGTCGGCGAAGTTCGGAGCGACCAAATATACAATGTGGTTTTAGGAACGTTTCATTCCACCTTCAACGATTTTGCAGAAAAAGCAGGCATCGATCTTCGCGTGGCGTTCCACCCCTTGGCGTTGAACATGTCGTTTGGCGTACCGGGCAAGGCGGAATGCTCCGCGGCAACACTCATCAGACAGCAGCAGGAAGATCGTGAACGCGAAGAGGTGCGCCGCGAACAATTTGAGCTGAAGAATCGTGCGGCTTTTATGGAACAGCAAGAGGCGCGCAGCAAATGGGAAAGAGCCGCCGAGGAAGCCGCGCAGGAAATTTCCAACCGGACCGAACAACCGCTGCCCCAACCCGAACAATCCGTCGCGCGGGCTATGCCGCTGAGCCAGGCCGCCGCGCGGCTTCAGAAACCCGATCCTATCTAAGCACCAGCCAGAAACCGGCAAGTATCGCGACAAGAACGCCGAGCGCGACCCAGTTGAGATATTTCTCGATGAAAGTGCGAATGGGTTCACCATAGCGCCGCACCAGCGCCGCGATCAGAAAGAACCGCGCGCCGCGCGTGGCCGCCGCCGCCGCCACGAAGGCCGCGAGATTGAGCCCGGCCACGCCGCTGGCGATCGTCACCAGTTTGAACGGGATCGGCGTCAAACCCTTGGCGACGATAATCCACACACCGTATTCGTTGAAGCCGTCGTGGAATTTCTGGAAGGCATCCTGCAAATGATAGGTGTTGACCACCCATTGCCCGAGCGTCGCCATTGCTGCCGCGCCGATGCCGTAGCCGATCAATCCGCCGAGCACCGAACCCGCCGTGCATATCGCCGCCAGCCGCCACGCATGATCCCGCCGCGCGATCACCAAAGGCAGCAACAGAAGATCGGGTGGCAACGGGAACACCGAAGCCTCGGCCACCGCCAGCGCGAACAACACCCAGGCGGCGTAAGGCTTCTCGGCCTGCGCCAGAACCCAGTCATATAATTTACGGATCATTATTGGCCCTTCACCGGCGCGTAATCGCCTTTGTGCCATTGATAGAGGATGTAATTGGGATCGGTGACGTCGCCCTTGGCGTCGAAAGCGATGTCGCCGACGACGGTCGTATAGGCGCCTTTATGCAGTTCGGCGGAAACTTTGGCAACATCGAACGAGCCCGCGCGCGTGGCGGCATCGGCGATCACCTGCACCGCCGCGTAAGAATAAAGCGTCAAACCTTCCGGCTCAAACCCCTTGGCGCGAATGCGTTTGACGGCATCGGCTGCCGCCGGTAACGGGCGCGGGTCGGGGTTGAAGCTCATCATCGCCCCTTCGCCCGCGTCGCCGGTGATCGACCAGAATTCGCGCGTGGTGAGATCGTCATCGCTGAGGAACAAGGCCGTTACCCCCGCATCGCGCATCTGGCGCACGATGAGTCCGGCTTCGGTGTGATAGCCGCCGAAGAATACCACGCCGACATTGCTCTGTTTGAGCGCGGCAATCAGCGAACCGTAATCACGCTCGCCGCGCGTAATCGCCCATGTCATTTTTTCGGTTGCGCCGGCGGCATGGAGATTACGCGCCACTTCATCAGCAATGCCGTGGCCATAGGCGGTTTTATCGTCGATCAGGGCAATCGCCGCATTTTTTTGATGCTTCAGGATATAATCGGCAATCGCCTTGCCCTGCTGATCGTCGCGGCCGCAGGTGCGGAACACGTTGGTCAATCCCTGCTCGGTCAACTGCGGATTGGTGGCGGAAGGCGAAACCATCACGATGCCTTCCTCGGCGAAAATCTTGGCCGCCGGGATCGCGGTGCCGGAACAAGTCGGCCCCACCACCGCGAACACGCTGCCGTCGCCGAGTTCGTTGGCCACCGAAACGCCCTGCTTGGGGTCGCAGGCATCGTCTTTCAGCACCAGTTTCAGTTTCTGCCCCAGCACGCCGCCTTTGGCGTTGATGGCTTCGACAGCCGCCGCAGCACCATTCTGCAATTGCTCGCCGGTGGTGGCGTCCTGCCCCGTCATGGAACCCTGCGCCACAATCGTGACATCGGCATAAGCGGGGGTTGCCAGTAAAAGCGTGCCCAGAAACAGCGCGGTCTTTTTCATTTTATTTGTCCGTTTCGATATATTTACCGTCATGCCAGCGATACATGGCGAAAGCCGGGTTGGTCATGTCGCCCTTGGCGTCGTAGGCGATGCTGCCGATCACGGTGTTGACCGGCGAGGCCCGCAAAGCCGCCGCGACTTTCATGGGGTCCGCGCCTGCGCGCGCGATGCCTTCGGCCACCACTTGCAGCGCGGCATAGGCGTTGAGCGTGTAGCCTTCGGGTTCAAACCCGGCCTTGCGGAATTCGGCGAGCACCGGCTGCGCTTCCGGGAATTTACGCGGGTCGGCGCCCGCGCTCATCAACACGCCTTCGCCCAAAGGCCCCGTCACCGACCAGAATTGATCGGTGAAAATCGCGTCGCCGCCGACGACCTGCACATTGGCCTGCTGTTCATGCATCTGGCGCACGATCAAACCGACTTCGGTCGAATAACCGGCCAGAAAGGCGACCTGCACGCCCTTCTGTTTGAACTTGGTAATCAGCGAGGAAAAATCGCGGTCGCCTTCATTAAAAGAATCCACCATCACGGGGGTGAAATTTTCTTTGGCGAAAGTTTTGGCTTCCTCGGCGACGATGCCGCGGCCCCAGGCCGATTTGTCATCGACCAGCGCGGCCTTCTTATCGAGAAAATGTTTGACGATGTAATCGGCGATGAACGCGCCCTGCTGATCGTCGCGGCCATAGGTGCGGAAAATGGTTGGGTAGCCGGGATCGGTCAGCGCCGGGCTGCTGGAAATCGGCGTGATCATGAATATCTGCTCGTCGTTATAGACTTTCGAGGCCGGGATCGACGCGCCGGAACAAGCATGGCCGACCACGAATTTCACGCCGAGACTGGCCATTTTATTGGCGACCGACACCGCCTGTTTGGGGTCGCAGGCATCGTCGGCGAATTGCAGGACGATTTTTTCGCCCTTGATGCCGCCTTTGGCGTTGATGTCGGCGGCGGCGAGTGTCACGCCATGTTTCAGCTGTTCGCCGAGAAAAGCATTCTCGCCCGAGAAAGAACCGGCAACCCCGATGGTGATATCGGCATAGGCAGGCATGGCAACCAAAAATGCGGCAAGAGCCAGAACAAGTTTCTTCATCGTCATTCCTTTTGTTAAGCCGCGCCTTCCAGATAAGCGGCACGAATTTCGGGATTATCATGCAGCTCGGCCCCGGTGCCTGTCATCGTCACCTGCCCGCCGACCAGAACATAGCCGCGATGCGCGAGGCGCAAAGCCTGATGCGCGTTCTGCTCGACCAGAAAAATCGTGAGGCCGTCTTTTTCGTTGAGTTCCTTCAGCACCGCGAAAATCTGCTTCACGATCAAGGGCGCCAGGCCCAGCGAAGGTTCGTCGAGCAGCAGCAATTTCGGGCGGCTCATCAAAGCACGGCCGATCGCCAGCATCTGCTGTTCGCCGCCCGATAAAGTGCCGCCGCGCTGGCCTGCGCGTTCTTTCAGGCGCGGGAACAGATTGTAAACCCGCTCTAAATCCCGCGCGAAATACGCCTCGCCTGCCACCAGCGCGCCCAGTTGCAAATTCTCGAACACGCTCATGCGCGGGAAAATCCGCCGCCCTTCCGGCACCAAGGCAATGCCGTGCCGCACGATCATATCGGTGGGCAGGCCGGTGATATTGCCGCCGTCGAAAGTGATCCGGCCCTCAGCCGCATTGGGCTGGCCGCAAATACTCATCATCAAAGTGGTCTTACCCGCACCATTGGCGCCGATCAGCGCGACAA
The DNA here is from genome assembly GCA_031291435.1 of Alphaproteobacteria bacterium. GTDB lineage: Bacteria > Pseudomonadota > Alphaproteobacteria > UBA9219 > UBA9219 > CAIXLI01. The sequence goes on from JARLJC010000366.1 coordinate 31,833, forward strand.
TCTCGCCCGAACGCACTTCCAGCGATACGCCACGCAAGGCCTCGATCACCCCGTAACGCGCGACGATGTTTTCGATCTTTAACATCAGGCAACCTCCGGCTCGCCGAGATAGGCGCGGATTACCGCCGGATCATGCCGCATTTGTTGCGGGGTGCCCGCCGCGATGCGCTTGCCGTAATCCAACACCACGACATGATCGGAAATTTCCATCACCACATTCATATTATGTTCGATCAGCAGAATGCCGATATGCGTCTCGTCGCGGATGCGGGCGATGGCCTTGCGCAGCGCGATCGACTCGCTGGGGTTCAATCCGGCGGCGGGTTCATCGAGGCAAAGCAGGCAGGGATCTGTGCACATAGCACGCGCTATTTCCAGCCGCCGCTGCATGCCGTAAGGCAAGCCGCCCGCGGGTTTATCGGCAGCGCGCAGCAGCATCATGCGGTCGAGCCACAGGCGCGCTTTCTCAATCGCCTCGCTCTCGGCACGGCGATAGAAAGGCAAATTCAGCAATCCGCCGATGCTGTAACCCGAAGCGCGCATCAAACGGCGATGCTCGGCGACCAGCACATTTTCAAGAACCGTCATGGTCGGGAATAAACGGATATTCTGAAAAGTGCGCGCGACGCCCAGCCGCGCCGTGGCATGCGCCGGCAGCCCCGCCAGAGCATGCGCCACGCCGCCGCGATGCAGCGTGAGCGCGCCCGAAGAAGGCCTGTAAAAACCGGTCAGGCAGTTAAACAGGGTTGTTTTGCCCGCGCCGTTAGGGCCGATAATGGCGGTGACCTGCCGGTCGAGCGCCTGAAACGATACCGCATCGACAGCCGTAAGCCCGCCAAAACGCATGGTTAACTGCTCGACATCGAGCAAAACGGGATTGGCGGCAGAAGGATCGGTCATTGCGTCAAAGGGGCAAAGCGCGGCGGAACAGGCTTAAAGATTACCCGGTTAAGCTGTCCGCGCCAACTCTATATGGGCAAATAGCGGCAAAGACCGCGAAACAGCGCCCCTGAGTAACGAAAACCGCGCGCAAACGAATATCGGCCTTGATTCGCGCCCCAGTCTCGTCTAACAGTTCCCCCCTTACGGCCCCATCTCGAAACGGCGCATTTTACCGCACCGTTTCAGCAGACGTCCCCTTCGTCTAGAGGCCTAGGACACCACCCTTTCACGGTGAGAACACGGGTTCGAATCCCGTAGGGGACGCCATCTCAGTTCAAAACTGCGAACACTCGCCTTGCCGGCGATGGCCTGTTCCAGGGTCGCGGAATCCCCGATGATCCTTATGGTTTCGTCGTCAACCTCGACGCGATCGATGACCGAACGCAGGTAAGCCCTGCGAAACGCCATGTTCCCGTTGCTGATGTTCTCCCGCATTGACCGGGCAAAGAGCTCAATAGCTTCGGGCGATACCCTGGTCGCCGGGTTTGCCTGCTCCTTGATCCGTTCGAGCGCAGCCCTGCATCGCTCGCGGTCCTGCTTGAGGGCGGCAATGCGGGCTCCCAGAATATCGTCGATTTCGGCGATGCCCTGCTCAACCATGCTGTAGACACGCTTGAGCTTGTCTTCGGCGTCAAACATATCGCGCTGAAGAGCGGCCATGCGGCCGGTTACTTCGGCGTCCTTCTCAGCCTGCCGCCCAAGAGCCGCGGTGAGCATTTCGCGGAGCCGCTCTCCCGTGAACAGCCGTTCGGACAGATGGTCGGTCACCATGGTATCGAGCGTGTCCATGGGAACGGAACGCCCTTTGCACGCAGTCTTCCCCAGCCGCGCGGAGCTTGAGCAGGTGTAGTAGCGATAGACCCTGCCGGTTTTGGAAGTGCCCGTGCGAAGCGTCATGCCGCCGCCACAGGTCGCGCAGACGGCCAGGCCGGTCAGCAGGATCGGTCCGGTGACGACTCGCGGCGGAGTGACTTTGGGATTCCGGGCTGCGAGCGTTTCCTGAACCCGCTCGAATTCCTCCCGGTCGATGATCGGGGGCACAGCGACGAAAACATGCTCGGACTCAGGCTTCACCCGCCTGGTCTTTGCGTTCAGCCGGTTGAAGCGCCACTCGCCGATGTAGACCCGGTTGGTGAGAATGCCGTGCAGCGTGCCAACCCCGAAGCGGGCGTTCCGTCGCGTGCGATATCCGCGGGTATTGAGCCATCTGGCGATGTGCTTGATCCCGAGCGGTCCTGATGTTCCGTCACCATGCAGGTAGAGGCTGAAGATCAGCTTGACCGTCTCCTGTTCGACGCTGTCGATGACAAGCTTCTTCTTAACGCGCGCGCCGCGCTTCTCGACTTCCTCGGTCTTGTAGCCCAGCGGGACGACGCTGCCGTTGTAGAAGCCCTGGATGGCGTTCTCCCGCATGGCCCGGAGGACGTGCTTGCCGTTCTCACGCGACTGGTATTCGTCAAAGAGCGCGATCACCTGAACGGAGTGGCGCTCGATCCCGTGAGCAGTAACCAAGTGGTCGCACAGGCTCAGGACGAGGTGCATAAGCTCGAAGCAGCCGTGGAAAGCGCGAATGCGGCGTCGGATCACGCTGCCGCTGTCGCCAATGATGAGAGAGGTGGAAAGGCGAGTCCCCAGACATCGGGACGGCCGGGTGCGGGGCCCAAGACGGCGGCCGACGAAGCCAACGCCCAAATCGCCGCAAATCGGGCCACAGAGCTGACGGCGGAGCTCGACACCTACCGTCAGCGCCTTGATGCAGCGCGCGCCCAGGTGGCGGGCGACGCCCCTGCGGCACAACAACTAGCTCAAGGACAGGTCGAAGCGGTGTCGAAAGAGCTTGCCGCAGAGCGACAGGCGTTGTCGGACGCAACCGGTCGTTATGACAGCCTTGCAGCAGGCCGCGACAAGGCCATTGAGGCAGGTCTCACAGCGTCGCCCAGTTTCAGGTCCGATAGCGATGGGTTGCTGACTCAAATGACTTCACTTTGGACCCTCCTTCACCGCCCGGAGGCAGCGGTTCTGATCTCGTTGGTGTTGGTCGCGGGAACGTCGCTCGAGCTGTCTTTCTTCTTAACGGCCTTGTTCGGTGCGGAGGCCGTTGTCTACTGCGTGCTGCTCTTTAAGACCGAATTTCTCGAAGTCGAGAAAATCGCCGATGCGCTTGAAAGGGAACTCGGGTCAAGCCGCCGCGAGGACGGAGATGAGCTCGGAAGCTACAATACCGCCAGCACGGACGCTGAGTCAGATGATCAAGCTGGCGCGGCAGAAAATGCTGCCGAAGATCCCTTCGCCCCACCCCCTAAAAGGCCGCGCGGCAGACCACGCAAAGAGCCGCCTGCGGAATAGCTGAGACCGACAGACCGCCCGGTGAACCCGGGCGGTTTCGTTTCAATAGCCCATTCGTGCCGCGACGCTGAGGAGGATGGTCAGCATGCTGAAAGCCAGCACCAGCAGCAACAGCTTGATGGGAAAGCTTCGGTTACGCAGCGCCATTTTCAGGTCTCCTGTTCATCTGGGGTAGACGTCGACTGTGTGGATCGGGTCGCCGGGGCAGCCGGGACCGCAGCCGCGCCGTCGCCTCGCGGTCGGCAAGACGCCAATCACGGCGCTTGCGCGCGCAACGCTCCCGGAGCGCCCGAATGGCCGCCGCGCGTCGCTCTCGCAGAGCCCTGACCGCCAGCGGTAGCTCCGCGGGCGCAGTCGTGCGCCGCACGTGCTTGATACAGTTCTTGAAGTGCGCGTTGATCTCCTGTGCCCCGGCGGAGTAACCGAAATCGCCTCCGCTACGGTCGGGACTCCAACCGGGCAAATCGTCTGGCTCGTCTTTTTCAGGGGAGCCGAACGTGGCCATTGGCTCGCTCCCCCGGTCATTCCCAATATCGTTCCTGTTGCCGGTCGCGGTAGGCGGCCTCCTCCTGTTCCCGCTTCCGACTGGCAATCCAGGCCGCGTCGTCATCTGCCTTGCGTGTACTGCTGCGGGACTCTTCCGGCTCGCGGGCTGGCACCTGTGGCTTGCGGGTCTCGGTCCCAGTGAGAGCATCGCCGATGCTCCCCAGTATCGATGCGAAGAACAAAGCTGACCCGATGGCTCCGCCGAGTCCGATGTCACCTCCGGATCGCGTGCCGCCGTTGTCCGGTTCGGGATCACGGCCGAAGCCGCCTGCCGTCGATCGGTCTCCGGTTGACCGCTCGTCCTCCTTGCCATTTTCGCGATGCTCGTCAGTGCGCTCGTTGGCCCGGGCATACCGCCTCTCCTCGACAGATGTGAGGAAATCCGCGGAGTCGAGCCCGGCGCCCTGGCGGTCGTGCAGCGTGGCGCGATCGCTGCGCTGATCGGACAGGACCTCTTTATAGAGATCGGCACGTTCCTTCCGCAGCGCGTCCATCGCTTCGTCGCGGCGCGCGGAGAGCAGCTCACTCTGACCGGCGATCAGATTTTCCTTGAGCTCAGCGAAAGTCTGGCTGTCGCCCCAGTTTTCGACAGCCGCGTAATAATTCGCCCAGAGCGGGCGAAATTCCTCGCGTACCTCACGATAAATAGCGCCGCGCAAATCCTTGAACTGCGCCCTGCTTTCGGCGACGAAATCCTCGCGCTCGCCACGCTCGATTTTTTTCAGAATGCGCCACTCGCGCGCATAAGGGTCCTCGGGCCCGTCCGAATTATCGACGCCATCGGCCCGATTTTCCCCCCGGGTTTTTTCATCGGGCCCGAGCCGGGCATTTTCCTCGCGCTCGAATTCTTTCTGGGATTCCTGAAACGCCACCCATGCGGGGCGCGGCATCGACTCCTCGCGATTTTCGGCATTTTCGAGCCGCTGGTCGCAAAACATGCCGTGCTCGCGTTCATATTCGAGCGCCCATTTTTGCGCCCGGCGATATTCGAAACCCTCGTCGATTTTCGTGCCGTTTTCCGGATGTACGGCATTCAGCAAAACATGCACGTGGTCGTAGGTCTTTTCATCATGGGCGACGAGAACGGCCTGGTGCTCATCCCAGCCCATATGCCGCAGAAAATCCTCGGTCGCCTCGATCATGTGGTCGCGGGTGGGATTTTCCTCAGGCGACCAGTTGAGACTGAAATGCTTCACGGGATTTTCTGTCGCCCGCCCGCCGGCACGAATGCCGGCCTCCTGCTTGAGGATCTCGGCATTTTCGGCGGTGAGGTACATTTCGCTGATGGCCGACGGCACGTGGTCGTTGGCGAGGTTAAGGGTATGCGTCCAGGCGACGCGTTCACTCGTTTCGGCGTGGTCAGCGTCGTGCGTGAGATAGGCGGCGGCTCCCTTGAAGGACTTTCCTGCCGACAGCATGCGAATAATCATGGCTGCATACTCCGCGCGATGATCTGACGGATATCATTGAGCAGCGGCTCGAGGTCGGCAGGTACCGGATCGCCGGTGCGATGAAGATAGCGGACGAGCTGATTGAGGTTGTTTCCCAGGCGGACCAGTTGCCCGTAAATCAGCCGCTCAAGGTTGCTGCCGGTGGGCGCAGCCTGCCGCGTAACGGCGCGCTCTTCGTCGAGAAGAATGGCGCGGCCAAAATGGACCGGGCGCATGCCCACAGCCTCGGCGCGCCGGCGAATGCCGTCGAGTTCGCTGTCTGTCAGGCTCAGATTGAGCTGCCTGTCGCGCGGTTCCGATTTTCTTGGCCGGCCCATGGTCGCCTCTTTCTTGCAGAGCGCATGCGTCCCTGGGGTTTCGGTGGCCATAAAATTGCCGGCCCCTGAACGAGACTCTTTGCCCCTAGGCAAAGAGACATCTCGCTACCCTCTACCCGACCAATATATCTTTTCTCCTTGGCCTATCCCATTGTAAGCCTTGGTAATTACATCCTTTGCCATCCATGACATCGTCTTACATCAAAGCCCTCGCGCGCGCGAAAACCTTCATCGAAAAAGAAAATGCGCCCGTTAGGACGCACCCTCCTGCTTGACCGAAATATCCGACATTTCGCTGCGGACCTGACGGAACCGTTCGATAAATCTGCCGAGGATAAATTGCTGCCAGGCCTCGGTATCGCTGGTGGCCTCGACACGCGCCCGATGGGTGACGTGCTCGACGATGGTGACGGTGTAGATCTTCATGCCCGCCTTCCCGGATGCCGGGAAACTCCGGCGCATGATTGGGCACCGCGTGATCGTGCTCGATCCCTTCGGGCAGTCGGGCGAGCCGAGCGCGTCCTTCAACGCGCTGGCGGAGCTCAACCCTGACAGCCTCAATATCATCGATGATGTCGCCTCGATTTCGCAGGCGCTGGTGGTCGACCAGGGCGACAGCCGTTCACAGCATTGGAACGACAGCGCGCGGGTGCTGTGTCGGTCAAGCGCATTGCCTCGCTAATTAACGGTGTCTCCGCGGTTTCGTTGGTGGAGCAGGTTGCCTATACGATTGCAAACTCGGCCTGGATATTTAGTAAGGGGAATTGCTACGAGCAGAGGGTAAGGGAGGCCAACTCGGAGTTTCTGGGTCGGCCAGGACGCCTAACGGACCGATGATCAACAACACCTCACCAGCGATCGATGCTGCCGCGATGGACGCGTAACATTGGACTTTGCCAGTTCCGTGCATCGAGGCTGAACTTGCCCTTGGCTTGACGGGCATACGCGCCGACGGCCATTGTCGTCGGCATCGTCCGGATCGGGAGTGCTCTCGTATTCCCGGTAGAAGACGACGAGCGAGGATTTCTCGCCCTTGCGAACCTGAGCGCCGCGTTCGAGCCATTGGCGGTAAGTGCCCCAGATCGGGGTTGAGTAACCCAACACTTCGGCGGCGACCCAGAGGCTGACGACGTTGATGCCGTTATAGGCTTTGCCAGTGAGGGCATTGACGGGGATGTGCAGCGCTCCCGCGCTCTTGCGCCACGGCAAGGTGAACTGGCCAGGACTGGCCTCGATGGCGGCGAGGAGCTGGTTGGTGACTTCGGCGTGGATGTCGCGGCGTACGGGTTCGCCCTTGGGCATTTTGCTCTCCTTCGGATGAGCCGCCGGAAGTGGCGGTCTCGATGCCGAAAGAGGGCGACGGGGAATAAGCGGGTGCGGAACCCGACCAGAGGGAGGGCGGCCGGCCCAAGCCGAAAGCCGAGGCGAACGCCTTGCAGCGCCCGCGCCCCGGCGCAGATTCGGCATTATCGAGAGACCGCACGCGGGGCTCAACCGATGAGAGCAGCAGGAAAGATGAACCCTGCGCTCGGGGTCGCAGCCACATCCGGCTGGCAATGGCGGGGCCGGCGAATGCAAGGTGACGGTGTGGTAACATTCCCCCGTTGGGGGGATACCTATGCCGACGCAAGCCGATCTCGACGCCGCCAGGACCTACACCTCGATCATGGAGGAAGCGAAATTCCGCGCCCTCAGCATCAACAGGCTTACCGGGCCGATCGCTTTATCCGCGCCGCTAGCACGCGAATTCTGCTTCTTGCAGCTTCGCATGCTCTGCGAGTTGATCGCCCTCGGCTGCCTGGTAGCGCATGGCGATATCGAGGAAACGAAATCGCCGCAGCTTCAGAAGTCATACAACGCCGGCGACATCGTCAAACTGCTGGAAAAGCTACACCCCAACTTCTATCCGTCGCCGCGAAAGCCCGTTTTCAGTCCGGGTCACGTTCACCTGGAGGATTATGACGGCGAGTATCTGACCAAGGATGAATTGCTGACGCTTTACGGCAGGTGTGGGGATGCGCTGCACAGGGGCAGCCTTCGGAACCTGCTCAACCGGAAAAGCCAGCCCCCGGCTGATTTCCAGGATATTCAGCGCTGGGGACAGAAGATCCTCAACCTGCTCAGCTTCCACATCATCAGCCGCGTCGGGGGCAACTTCCATCTCGTTGCTGCGCTTGAGGCTGCTCAGGTCGGCGGCAACGTGCTTGTATCGGTCGCCGAAGCCCCCGAGGCATAGTCCGGGGAACCGGCTGCTGGGAGAATTCCGGGGACATAATGCATACTCTACACCAATCGAACCGCCGCCTACC
>JARLJC010000367.1 GCA_031291435.1 Alphaproteobacteria bacterium
GCGATGACAGCGTGGGCGAATTTTATTCCGTCGCCATCACCAACCATTTTCAGCAAGCCGATACCGGCACCAAGATGATCCATATCGGCAAGAATACGCGCTCGACGATTATTTCGAAGGGCATAAGTGCTGGCAAAGCCCAGAACACCTATCGCGGCCTCGTGAAAATCCTCCGCACCGCCAAAGGCGCGCGCAACAAGACGCAATGCGACAGCCTCCTCATCGGCGATAAATGCGGCGCGCACACCGTGCCCTATATCGAAAGCCGCCAGCCCAAAGCCCGCGTCGAGCACGAGGCCACCACATCGAAAGTTTCGGAAGACCAGTTATTTTACTGCCAGCAGCGCGGCCTCAACGCCGAAGAAGCCATGGCCCTGATCGTCAACGGCTTCTGCAAGGAAGTCTTGCAGGAACTCCCCATGGAATTCGCCGTCGAAGCGCAGAAGCTCGTCGGCATCTCGCTTGAGGGGAGCGTCGGATGAACACAACGCTTAACGTTCGACTACCGATCAAAATAGTGACAAACAAGTCAGATCGCATCGCCATTTTTGCGACGATGGCGTTTATCACGGGCACTGTCGCCCTACTATCATGCTACGCAGATCCAATACTACATCCCGGCATTTATTTTTATAGGATCTTCTTTGGAATTCTGGCGTCGACTTTTACTTTTGCTACCATTTATTACGCGATTTATAAAACTGGAAACTATGTTGTCGAAATTACTCAATCTCAAGTCACCAGCTACAAACTTTCTAAGACAGGCAAAAAGATAGACATCAAAAATCGCAATATGCGTGATTTTTCTGAACTCTCCCTGTCAGAAATGTGGGCATCAGGAAAGTATTATGCGGAACTACAAATATTTTTGAAATTCGTGGATAAGACAGGCGTTGCGGATAAAGACGAAACATTCCCCATGATTGGCTTACTAGATTCCATAGGTACAGACTGCAATATTCCCGACACAGATTTGGTCACACATGCCGAAGCCGCGGCTAACCAGTTATCTGGAATATTACAGCTACCGTTGAGAGTTAGTTACAACGGAAAGCCAAAGGAAATTAACAATGCTTGAAATCAAAAACCTCCACGCCGCCATTGGCGGCAAGGAAATCCTCAAAGGAATTAAGGACGGTTCCCTCCCCCTCGCGGGGCGCGGACTGCAACTGCCGAGCGCACGACAGGCTATAATTCCGCGCAGGGAGGGGGGCGCGCCGCAAGAGCCGTCCTATAGGGATTTGCCATGCGCCTAGCCCCTCACGACAACACCGCGAAAGATTACCGCCGCGCCCGTGAATTGCGAAACAATGCGTCGCCGGTTGAAAATACATTGTGGGCAGTTTTAAGAGAAGCCGCGAAAATAGCCGGGCTAAAATTCCGCAGACAACAACCGCTGCATCCCTATATCGCGGACTTCGCCTGCATGCAGGCACGGTTGCTAGTCGAACTGGATGGGGACAGCCATGCGAACAGCGTTGCCTATGACAAAGTGCGAGACAGAAAGTTGCGGGAAATGGGATTTTCGATTTTGCGCTTTTGCAATGATGACGTTGTGCAAAATGCCGAAGGTGTTGCCGCTAGAATTATTGAACGGGCGCACTTGCTGAACGCCCCCCTCCCTAACCCTCCCCACAAGGGGGAGGGAACTGCCGCTCTTACTTCAATGCCAGGACAAAACAACAATGCTTGAAATCAAAAACCTCCACGCCGCGATCGGCGGCAAGGAAATCCTCAAGGGGATTGATTTGACGATTCCCTCGGGCGAAGTGCATGCCGTGATGGGGCCGAACGGGTCGGGCAAGAGCACATTGTCTTATGTACTGTCGGGCCGCGACGGGTATGAAGTCACACAAGGCAGCGTGACGTTCGACAGCAAGGATTTGCTGGCGATGAAAACCGAAGAACGTGCGGCGGCGGGCGTGTTTCTCGCCATGCAATATCCGGTCGAAATTCCCGGCGTCACCAATATGGTGTTCCTGAAAACCGCGCTCAATGCCGTGCGGAAAGCGCGCGGCGAGAGCGAACTCGACGCCATGCAAGTGCTGAAGCTGCTGCGCGGCAAAGCCAAGGCTATCGGCCTGTCCGATGAAATGCTGAAACGCGCGGTCAATGTCGGCTTCTCCGGCGGCGAGAAAAAACGCAACGAGATTTTGCAGATGGCGGTGCTGGAACCGAAACTCTGTGTCCTCGATGAAACCGACAGCGGCCTCGATATCGATGCGCTCAAGATCGTCGCCGACGGGGTGAATGCGCTGCGCGGCCCCGACCGGTCGATGATCGTCATCACGCATTACCAGCGCCTGCTCGATTACATCAAACCCGACCGGGTGCATGTGCTGGCGCACGGCAAAATCCAGAAAAGCGGCGGCCCGGAACTGGCGCAGGAACTGGAAGCCAAGGGTTACGCCGATTTCACCGGAGCCGCCGCCTGATGCCCGCTTCGCAAAAATTCGTGGTGTGGGACTGGAACGGCACGCTGCTCGACGATACCGAGCTGGTGCGCACCTGCGTCAACAAGGCGCTGAAGGATGTCGGGCATCCGGAAATGGATATGGAGCGTTTCCGCGCCTTGCAGATCCGCCCTTTGCGCGACTTCTACAAGGCCGCCGGTCTCAATGAAGACGAAGTGCTGCGCGCGCTCGAAATCGAAGGCAGGATTTTCGATCAGGAATATGAGCCGCTGGCCGACCACGCGCCTTTGCGCGAAGGCGCTGTCGATCTGCTGCGCCGCCTGAGCGGCCATAAGGTCGATAATGTGATCGTCAGCAATCACCTGACGCATCAGATCGCGCGGTTGCTGGAAAAACACAATATCCGCGGCTTCTTCGGCGACATCATCGCCTATGCCGCCCACAAACGCGGCCATCGCACCGAAACCAAGGGCGACAAACTGCGCGTCTTTATCGCCGAACGCGGCCTCAACACCGCCAACGCGGTCATTATCGGCGATACGCTGGAAGAAATCGAAATCGCCCGAGAACTCGGCATGGCCAGCATCGCCATCACCGGCGGCATTCACGCCGAGGAACGCTTGCGCGGGCTGAGCCCCGATTACGTCGTACATACGATAGCGGAAATTGGCGCCATTCTGAGCGAGAAAGGCTTCGTAGCATGAGCGTCGCAACTCTCCTTCAGCGCAGCAGGCGCGACCGCGAAGATTGGAAATATACCGATCTCGAAGCGTTGCTGGCCTCCGCTCCGCAGGCGCGCAAACAGAGTATGCCCGCGCCGGTCGAAGGTCAGGCGCGGCTGGTTTTCGTCAACGGCATTTTCGAAAATAAAAAATCGCAGTTCGGCGCGATCCCTTCCTGCATTCTGATGGGCGAGGCCGAAACCGGTTACAAACTGACGCTCGGCGAGCATACATGTCTGGTCGCGCAGCCGGTCGAGATGGTTTTCATCACCGACGACAAGGCCCCCGCCGAAATCGACGTCAAACTCTCGATCGATATCGGCGCCAATGGCCGCCTGACTTTGCTGGAACGGCATCAGGGCGCCGTCGTCACCGTTCTCGACACCGATATTCATCTGCATGCACATGCCAAATTCGTGCACGGGAAAATCGTCTCGGGCGGCGCGCATCTCGCGACTTCGGCGGTCACCGTCGAAGGCGGCGCTTATTACAACAATTTCGCGCTCATTCGCGGCGGGCAGCCCGCGCGCAATGAAATCGAGGTAAATCTGGTCGGCCCCGAAGCGCAGGCGACGTTGAATGGCGCGATGCTGCTGCGCGGCACCGAACATGCCGACACCACCACCCGCATCACGCACAAGGCCCCTCAATGCGCCAGCCGCCAGATTTACAAAACCGTTCTGGCCGACAAAGCGCGTGGCGTATTTCAGGGCAAGATTATCGTCGCCCCCGATGCGCAGAAAACCGACGGCTATCAACTCAGCCGCGCTCTGCTGCTGTCAGATCAGGCCGAGATGGATGCCAAACCGGAACTGGAAATCTACGCCGACGATGTGAAATGCAGCCATGGCAGCGCTATCGGCGACCTCGACGAAGACGCGATGTTTTACCTGCGCGCGCGTGGCCTGTCGGAAAATGAAGCCCGCGCCTTGCTGATCGAAGCTTTCATCGGCGAGAGTTTCGACGAAGTGCCGGTCGAAGAATGGCGCGCTCTGTTCCGCGCCGAAATGGAAGGATGGCAGCAATGAATAAACCCGAAATCATTTGCGCCGCGCCTGAAGACGAACTGTTCGCCTGCGCCGCCCCTTCCAGCTACAATGTCGAGCAATACCGCGCCGATTTCCCCGCGCTGAACCAGCAGATTCACGGCCACCCCCTTGTCTATCTCGATACCGGCGCATCGGCGCAGAAACCGCGCATGGTGATCGACGCGATGACACGCTTTCTCGAAAACGACTATGCCAACATCCATCGCGGCGTGCATGAACTGAGCCAGCGCGCGACCGACAAATACGAAGCCGTGCGCACAACAGTCCGCCGTTTCATCAACGCCGAATATGACGATGAGATTGTCTTCACCCACGGCGCGACCGAAGCCATCAACCTCGTGGCGCAGACATGGGGCCGCAAAAACCTCAAAGCCGGGGATGAAATCCTCATCACCGCTCTGGAACATCACGCCAATATCGTGCCGTGGCAGATGCTGCGCGACCAGATCGGCATCGAACTCAAAATCATCCCCGTCACGCAGCAGGGCGAAGTCCTCCTCGAAAATGTCCGCAAGGCGATTACGCCGCGCACCAAACTCATGGCCTTCGCGCATGTCTCGAACGTGCTCGGCACCATTCTGCCGGTGCGCGAAATGGTCGAAATGGCGCACCGGGCCGATGCTCTTGCCCTCATCGACGGATGCCAGGCCGCCAGCCATATGCCTGTGGATGTCCGCGACATCAACGCCGATTTTTACGTGTTTGCGGGGCATAAAGTCTATGGCCCGACCGGCATCGGCGAGATTTATGGAAAACGCGAAGTGCTGGCGAATATGCCGCCTTATCAAGGCGGTGGCGATATGATCGCAAGCGTTACCTTCGCCGAAACCACCTATAAGGAACCGCCCCACCGGTTCGAAGCCGGGACGCCGCCCATCACCGAAGTCATCGGCCTGGGCGCGGCTATCGAGTATATTTCGACAATCGGCATGGCCCGCATCGCGCGGCACGAAGACGACATCCTCGCCTACGCCACCGAAAAGCTCTCGCGCATCAATTCGTTGCGCATCATCGGGGTTGCAAAACAGAAATCCGGCATCATCTCCTTTGTTATGGAACATGCGCATCCGCACGATATCGGCACCATTCTCGACCGGCACGGCGTCGCCGTCCGCGCCGGGCATCATTGCGCCCAGCCGCTGATGGAGCATCTCGGCATAGGATCGACGGCGCGCGCTTCGTTCGGGCTGTACACCAATCGCGCGGATATCGATGCGCTGGTTTCCAGCATCGAAAAAGTGCGGGAGATATTCGGATGAATACAGCGGAAGCCAACGATCTTCGCGATTTGTATCAGGATCTGATCCTCGATCACGGGAAGCGTCCGCGCAATTTCCATGCCCTGCCCTCGGCCAATCATGAGGCGCTGGGGCATAACCCGCTCTGCGGCGACCGGCTCAATCTCTATGTCACCGTCGATGACAAAGGCACGATTACCGACGCCGCCTTTCAGGGCAGCGGCTGCGCGATCTCTGTCGCTTCGGCCTCGATGATGACGGAAATGCTGAAAGGCAAAAATGCTTCCGAGGCCGCGCATCTGTTCGAGTATATGCACGCTTCCTGCACCGGCAAACCCGCTGACGAAGCCGGCATTGATGAAGACGACGTCGCGCGCATCAAGGCATTGGCGGGCGTGCGCGATTTTCCCATCCGTGTGAAATGCGCGACTTTGGCATGGCACACTTTGCAGGCGGCGCTGAAAAACGAAACTGGCGCAGTCGCGGTTGCGTCCCTTGGCGCAGAGCAGTCGCGCCCAATCAATAAGGTTTCGACAGAATGACCGAAGCCGCCCTCACCACGCCCGACAAAATCGCCGCTGATATTTCGGATATGGGCGAGCGCATCATCGCGCAATTGAAAACCGTTTATGACCCGGAAATTCCGGTCAACATTTTCGATCTCGGCCTGATTTACAAAGTCGATGTCGATCCGAAACCCGACAATAAATACGACGTGAAAATCGACATGACGCTGACCACGCCCAATTGCCCGGTCGCGGGGCAAATGCCCGCCATGGTGCAGAACGCCGTCGCCAAGCTGGAAGAAGTCGAAGATGTGAAGGTCAACCTGACTTTCGATCCGCCATGGGACAAAGACCGCATGACTGACGAAGCGCGCGTCGCGCTCAATATGTTTTAGGGGGAGGACATCATGAACGTACTCACAATCACCGAAAAAGCCGCCGAACGTTTGCGCGGCATTCTCGAAGGCAAAGACCCGAAGCCCGAAGCCGTGATGGTTTCCGTCACCACCAAGGGCTGCTCCGGCATGAAATACGATCTGCAGCTGCTCAATCACCTGTCGGACGCTCCGAAATACGCCGACACGGTGACGGAACATGGCGTGACCGTGGTTATCGATCCCAAGGCCGCGCTTTACATCACCGGCTCGCAAATGGACTACCGCGAGGACGCGCTTTACTCCGGCTTCGACTTCGCCAATCCGAACGAGACCGGCCGCTGCGGCTGCGGCGAAAGTTTTTCGGTAGCGCCCACGGCTTCCGACGTATAAGAATCCTGTTCGCCATCGGAATCGTCATCCCGGCGTAAGCCGGGATCCAGTACGACAAGCGCAACAGGTTGAGACTTATGGATGCTTCGGGACTGGATCCCGGCTTACGCCGGGATGACGCACTTAAATCTAATGCCTTTTTTTAACCTGAGAGTCATCATGCCCAGCATTAAAGAAACCCGCCTCGCCGATTACACGGTTCCCGACTTTCTGTTCAGGCATGTCGATCTCGATGTCGATATTCAGGCCGATCACGCGAAGATTTCGTCGCGCATCGAAATGACGCGCAATCCGAAAAGCAAGAACAAGAAAGCGCCGTTGTTCCTCAATGGCGAAGAGCAGAAACTCATCAGCGTCACCGTCAACGGGCGTGCGCTCAAAAAAACCGACTATAAACTGACGCCGCACGGCCTCACCCTCGGCAAAATGCCCGACAAAGCCGTGGTCGAAATCGTCAGCACGCACAATCCCTATGCCAACACCACGCTGGCGGGCTTCTATGCCTCGGGCTCGATGCTTTCGACGCAATGCGAAGCCGAAGGTTTCCGCCGCATCACTTACTATCCCGACCGTCCCGATGTGATGGCGAAGTTTCGCGTCACGCTTCACGCCGACAAGAAAAAATATCCGGTGCTGCTCGCCAACGGCAATCTCATCCGCCACGGCAGCGAGGGCAAAACCCGCCATTTCGCTTTGTGGGAAGACCCGTTCCCCAAGCCCTGTTATCTGTTCGCGATGGTCGCGGGCAAGCTCGATAAAGTCACCAGCAGCTTCAAAACCAGATCGGGCCGCAAGGTCCTGATCGAAATCTATGTCGAGCCGGGCAAGACCGATGAAACTCATTTCGCGCTCGCGGCACTCAAAAAATCGATGAAGTGGGACGAACAACGCTTCGGCCTCGAATATGATCTCGACCGCTTTATGATGGTGGCGACGCCCTTCTTCAACATGGGCGCGATGGAAAATAAGGGTCTCAACATATTCAACGACTCTTGCGTCCTCGGCCGCACCGACACCGCGACCGACGGCACCATTTCCTTTATCGAACGCGTCGTCGCCCACGAATATTTCCACAACTGGACCGGCGACCGCATCACCTGCCGCGACTGGTTCCAGCTGAGCCTCAAGGAAGGCCTGACCGTGTTCCGCGAGCAGGAATTCTGCGGCGACGTGAACTCCATCGCCGTCGAACGGTTGGAAAATGTGCGCGATGTGCGCCGCCGCCAGTTCGCCGAAGATGCGGGCGCGTTGGCGCATCCCGTCCGCCCCGATCATTATCAGGCGATTGATAATTTCTATACCGCGACCGTCTATGACAAAGGCGCCGAAGTCGTGCGCATGATCCAGACCCTTGTCGGGCGCAAGGGCTTCGACAAAGGCATGGCGCTCTACGTCAAACGCCACGATGGGCAGGCCGTGACCTGCGACGATTTCGTCAAAGCAATGTCGGACGCCAACAAGATCGACCTCAAGCAATTCATGCTGTGGTACAAACAGGCGGGCACGCCGGTGCTCGATGTCACCAGCGCTTATGACGCCAAGGCTAAAAAGCTCACCCTCACCGTCGCGCAATCCTGCAAGCCGACGCCGGGCCAGCCGAAAAAACTGCCCTACCATATTCCGTTCGCCATCGGCATGCTCGACAGCGAAGGCAAAGATATGCTGGGTGCGGTGGCTGCCGCGGGAACCTTGCGCGGCGGGCGCGCGGCGCAGGCGCTGCATGTCACGGTCGATACCACGCGCGTGCTGTCGCTGAAAAAAGCCAAAGAAGTTTTCGTGTTCAACAATGTCGCGGAAAAACCGGTTCTGTCGCTGCTGCGCGATTTCTCGGCCCCGGTGCGCCTCAACTACGCCTATACCGATGAAGAACTTCTGTTCCTCCTCGCGCATGACAGCGACCCTTTCACGCGCTGGGAAGCCGGGTTCAAACTGGCGACGCAATATCTCCTCAACGCCCCGACCCCGGCGCAGGAACAGGCCTTCATCGCCGCGCTTGGCGAAGTGCTGCGCGACAAAAAACTCGATCCCGCTTTCAAGGCGATGGTTCTGTCGCTGCCGGGCGAAGGCGAACTCGGCCTCGCTTTGCAGGCGCAAGGCAAGCTGATCGAGCCGGATATTTTGTTCGCCGCGCGCAAGGCGATGATCAAACGCATCGCCGCTATTCTGGCCACGAGCTTTACAACTGTGCATCAGGATATGGCGCGCAGCGTCAAGGACACATCGTGCGACGGCGCCAGCATGGGCCGCCGCGGATTGAAAAACCTGTCGCTATCCTATCTGGCCTCAAGCGGTGACGCCGAGATTCTGCAACAGGCTTATAAACAGGCCACCACATCGGCCAACATGACCGAACAGATCGCGGCGCTCGGCGTCCTTTCGGAAACCACATCGCCCCTCCGCGACAAAGCCTTCGCCGCATTTGAGAAGAAATGGAAAAAAGTCCCGACCATCATGGATAAATGGTTCGCGGTGCAGGCATCGGCGCGCCGCCCCGACGCGCTCAAAACCGTGCAGAAACTGGCCAATCATCCGGCTTTCACTTTCAAGAATCCCAACCGGGTGTCGGCTTTGATCGGCGTGTTCGCGGGCAATATTCTTGGCTTCCACGCTAAGGACGGTTCCGGCTACAAATTCATCGCCGACATGATCCTCAAAATCGATCCGCTCAATCCGCACAGCGCGGCGGGGTTAGCCAAATCTTTCGTGCGCTGGCGCGATTACGATACCAAACGCCAGAAATTAATGCAGGCGCAGCTTAAACGCCTCGCATCCGCCAAGAAACTTTCGCCCAACACGGCGGAGATTGTGCAAAAAAGCCTGAAGGGCTAGGATTCCCGCATGACATCCTCCCTGCCCAAACTCGGCATTATCGCGGGCTCAGGCATCGCGCCGAAACGCGTGATCGAAGCCTGCCGCGCGCAGGGCCGCCCATTTTTCGTGATCTGCCTCGAAGGGCAGGCGGATAAAGACGTGGCCGGAGACGCGCCGCATGCATGGCTGCCTTTGGGCGCGGGCAGCCGCTTGCGCGAAATTTCGAAAGCCGAAAAACTCGAAGAAATCGTGATGATCGGCGCGGTGCGCCGCCCGTCCCTGCTGGAGCTCAAGCCCGACTGGCTCTCGGTCAAGATCGCCGCCAAGATCGGCCTTAACAGCATGGGCGACGACGGGTTGCTGCGCGCGGTCGGCAAAGCGGTCGAGGAAGAATGCGGCGTGCGCGTCATCGCCGCGCACGAAATCCTCGGCGGCATTCTGTTGAAAGCCGGGCCGCTCGGTAAAATCGCGCCCGACGCGCAGGCGCAAGTAGATATAGAGCGCGGCATCACCGTCGCGCGCAAACTCGGCGAGGCCGATGTCGGCCAGTCGGTCATCGTGCAGCAGGGCATCGTGCTGGGCGTCGAAGCTATCGAAGGCACCGACGCCCTCATCGCGCGCTGCGCCGGCTATCGCCGTGAAGGTCCGGGCGGCGTTCTCGTCAAACTCGCCAAGCCGCAGCAGGATGAACGGTTCGATCTGCCCACCATCGGCCCCGATACCGTAACCGCCGCAGCCCGCGCTGGCCTTATCGGCATCGCCGCGCAGGCCGGGCGCAGCCTCCTGATCGACCGCGACGATGTACGCAAACTGGCCGACAGCGCGGGGCTCTTCGTCATGGGGATCGATGGCGCATGAGGAAAATCCGGCTGGCGGGAATGGTTCTGGCTCTTTCTCTGCTTGCTGCATCCTTCCCCGCGCGCGCCGATGATTTCTCCCCCGCTATCGCCAAAGCGGCGGATTATCTCGTCAAGGCCCAGCTTCCGAATGGCAGTCTGCCGGGGCAGGATTGTTCGAACGGCAAATGCTGGCCGGAGATGAACGTCTTCGGCACCGCCCTCACCCTCGATATCCTGACCGAACCCGCGCCGGTGACCGACGCGCATCTTGCGCCGCTTCTCGCCAAAGCCGCGGCTTTTCTCGCCAGCAAGCAAAGCGGCGGCCTGTGGTATTATCTCGTCGGCAACCAGACCGAAGGCCTGTGGTCCTATGCCCCGGCCTTTCCGCCCGATCTCGACGATACCGCCGTCGCCAGCCTCGCGCTGACGCGCCTCACCCCCGCGCAGGTTCCCGACAATCTGCAGAAAATTCTCGCGCTGAAAAGGCCGGATGGAACTTTTCCGACATGGGCTGAAAATGTCGGCGCCTTCTCGACCGACGAACGCGCCGATTGCGTGGTGCAGATTAATATTCTCACCTATCTCGCATCGCGCGGCAAAGTTCCCGCCCAGACCTGCACCAACGCCGTTCGGCACCGCCAGCAAAAAGATTTTCCGGCCTGCAGCGTCTATTATCAGAGCCCCTCTTTTTATGACGCGCTTTACCTGCGCGCCGCGCGCCTGCCGGGCCTTGAATGTCTTAAGGCAGGTACCGCGGAAACTGCAGCGCCTATAGGAAAAAACTGGACGCCTTCCCCCACCCTGTCGTCGCAGGATCTGGCATTCGACCTGTTGAGCCGCCTCTATCTTGGTTACTGCGACCCCACTAATACCGAGGCCGCCCGCCAGTTGCGGGATCGGCAGCGCCCCGACGGAAGCTGGCCGGGAGATACGCTTTATACCGACGGCAGACCGGTTTTCAGTTTCCGCTCGGACGCCGTCACCACCGCCTTCGCCCTGCGCGCTTTAGGGGAATGGCAGGCGCATTGCGCCGCCAAAGCCCCCTGATTTTTAGATTCTGGCGCTAATAGCCTCTAAATTAACCAAAAACTAACCCTAAACACCCGAGACTTGTTCACCTTTTTCCGCTAAACTACCCGGCCTGTGGTTCGGGAAACGTGAAGGCCGCCCTCTATGCCCATTATTCTCAAAAAAAATCAGGTGCTGCAGCGCGACATGCTGCGCGACGTGCGTCCGGTATCGGTGCGCGTCAGCGTCTTCATGGGCTCGCCGACCATCATGGCGTCGATGGCTTTCGGCTTCATCCCGGTTTTGTTCCTGGGATCGCCGGAAATCTGGGGCTTCACCGATCTGATCGCCCTGATCCTGTATTTCTATTTCCGCACGACGCTGAAACGCCCGTTCGAGCTGCCTTTCAAAATTCCGCGTTACGCCCATATGCCCGATCCGCACAATCCCCCGCCCGGCAAGACCGGCGGCGGTTTTTCCGACGGCATTCTCTATCTCGGCAATGTTTCCGATAAAGACGACGATCAGCTTGGCCGCGAGTTGTGGCTGACCAACGCCGACGCGCGCACGCATATCCTTTATCTCGGCACCACGGGTTCGGGTAAAACCGAAGGGCTCAAATCGATGGTGGCGAATGCGCTGGCCTGGGGTTCGGGCTTTTCCTACACCGACGGTAAAGCCGATACCGATCTGTGGGCCTCGCTTTATTCGATGACGCGCCGTTTCGGTCGCGACGACGATATTCTCGTGCTCAATTACATGACCGGGAACTCCGACGACCAATCGACTTCGAATTCGATGAACCCGTTTTCGAACGGTTCGGCTTCTTACCTCGCCAACCTCGTCGTCAATCTGATGCCGGATGCCGGCGGCGACAATGCGATGTGGAAAGAACGCGCCGTCGCTTTGATGTTCGCGCTGATGCCCGCGCTCACTTTTCAGCGCGACAAGCTCGGCATCCTGCTCGATGTCGGCGTGGTGCGCGACAATCTCGAATTGTCGGCCATCATCCGCCTCTCGCGCATGACTAATCTGCCCGATCATGTGCGCCACGGCCTTGAAGGTTATCTCAACACCCTGCCGGGTTTCGTGGGCGAAGCTTTTGACGATCAGGGCAAGGAACGTCCGCCCTCGCCCGACCAGCCGATGTATGATCTGCAGGTCGCGCGCCAGCAGCACGGCTATCTCTCGATGCAGTTCACCCGCGCCATGCAGTCGCTGGCCGACGAATATGGCTATATCTTCAAAAAAGAACTGGCCGATATCGACGTGCTCGACGTCGTGCTCAACCGCCGCATCATGGTGGTGCTGATCCCGGCCCTCGAAAAATCCGGCGACGAAGCCGCCAACCTCGGTAAGATCGTCGCTTCGTGCCTCAAGGGCATGATGGGAATGACGCTCGGCAACAGCGTCGAAGGGGCGTGGGAAAGCGCCATCGGTTCCAAACAGACGCATTCAAGCTCGTCCTTTATGACCGTGTTCGACGAAGTCGGTTATTACACCGCGCAAGGCATGGCCGTGATGGCGGCGCAGGCGCGCTCGCTCGGCTTCAGCCTCGTGTTCGCGTCGCAGGATTTGCCTTCGATGGAAAAACGCATCAAGCAGGAAGCCAAATCCATCGTCGGTAACTGTAACCTCAAAATCCTGGGCCGCATCGAAGACCCGACCGATACCCGCGACTTCGTCACCAAGCATGGCGGCCAGAGCTGGGTCATGGAAACCAAGGGCTTCACGGCGCCGACCAATACGGTGTCGGGCCTGTTTATGAATTTGCCGTTCTATGACGATCGCGGCGCCGGCTACACCATGCGTCAACGCGTCGATTACGACCATCTGCGCGGTCAGCGCGAAGGCGAAGCGCATCTGCTGTTCGGCGACTGGGCGCATAAATGCCAGATGTTCCACGCCGTGCCGGATAAAGCCAAGGCCTTGCGCGTGCATCGTTTCCTGCCGGTACCGGGCGTCAATGACAGCACCAAGGCGCGCGACCGCGTGACACAGGAATTGCAGTCGCGCCTGACCAGCAAGGACTGGACAGCCGCCACCGGAACAACGGCGACCCCCGTTTCACCCGCGCGCGAAGTGCCCGAAATCGCCGCCATCGCCAAAGCCATCGCTGCGGCAGGCAAAGCCAAAGCATCGCCTCTCGAAATGAGCGCCGCCGCTGTCGGCTCCGTTGCCGCCTTGCCCGCAGCGCCGCAACAGCCTGCCGCCGCCGACGGCGGACAGGCCGCGACCGCCAGACCGCAGCCGCAGGCTTATGACGATTTCGACGATCTGCCCGCGCAGAAACCCGCCGCCGCGCCGCAACCATCGGGTGGCGTGCAGCAGATGCCGCGCACCGGCATGCCGCCGCTTTACGAAGGCGACCAGTTCGCGGTCGAGAATGTCGCACGCGGCACCGAAACCCCCGGCACACGCGCCTATGCGGCGCAGGGTTCCGCCGGTTTCGCGGGCACCGATACCGATTTGCAGGCGGTCGTGCCGGGCATGGCGTTCGACGAAGCCGTCGAAGATTTCGCCTCCGTCAAACTGCCGGAAAATCTCGCCGCTATTCTCGCTGAAAACGCGCGCAAACTGAATGACGGCTTGCGCAGCGGCAAGGGTAACGCTTAGTCCGCGATCGTTCTTTCAGGAAGCGTCCTCGCTTCCTGAAAGAACGTGAATCGCCGGACTTATATAAAAAGTTAGAGCATGATTGCTCAAAGAAATTCGTTCAATAACCGGCAATCATGCTCTATGATCCGCCTCCCGCTTCTTCAGCCCGGAGGTTCCGATGATCGCCCGTATCGCTCTCGCATCCCTGCTCGCTTTGTCTCTGGCCGCGCCCGCCTGCGCCGAGGAAATGTTCCATCCGGATGATGGCGTCGCTTTCGATCTTTCTGCTGAGGATTGGGTCACGACGCAAACCGCGCATGTCGTCCTCAAC
Organism: Alphaproteobacteria bacterium; assembly: GCA_031291435.1. Classification (GTDB taxonomy): domain Bacteria; phylum Pseudomonadota; class Alphaproteobacteria; order UBA9219; family UBA9219; genus CAIXLI01. The sequence goes on from JARLJC010000367.1 coordinate 14,284, forward strand.
GCCGAAGCCGCCGTCAGCGCCGCCAATGCGGGCAATATGCGCGCCGATATGAACAAGGCGGTCAATGACACCGCCAAAGGCGACTGGCGCCTGACATCCTTCACCCGCACGCCCGACCAGACCGGCCTTGAACGCTGGAGCGCCAGCTTCGAAGCCCGCCTGCCTGAAAGCGCGTTGGGATCGCTCGCCGACGCCGCCAAGAAAGCCAGCAAGGCGGGCATGCAGGTCAGCGTCGCCGCCGTCGATTTCACCCCGACTTTGGACGAAGTCGAAGCCGTGCGCTCTGGGTTGCGCGCCCGCCTCTATAAACAGGCGGCAGCCGAACTGACCAGCCTCAACACAGCCCTGCCGGGCCGCACCTACCGCATCGCCCAAATCGGCTTCGATTCCGCGGGCGGCCAGATGCCTTTCATGCAGCCGCGCTTCATGAACAAAGGCATGGTGGCGATGTCCGCCGTCGCCCCCGCCCCCGAAGGCGATTCCGGCATCGCGCGTTCGGAAAAAATCACCCAGACCGCGCATATTCTCTTCGCCACGGCGCCCGCCGCACCCGCGACGCATTAAAACTATCGGGTTGAGGGGCCCTCCAACCCATGCTATGCCCGTCTGGCCCGCGATCATTTTGCTTAGAAATGCAAGCATTTCTAAGCAAAATGTGAATCGCCGGGCCTTTAGACAAAGCCCCTTGCAGTTAGAGCCGTAACCCCATGTTTTTGCGCCCGCTTCACATCATCCCGCCCGATACGAAAATCGATTTCGTCGCCAAGCGCTGGTGGGCGTTCAGCGTCACGATTATTCTCGTGCTGATCACGGTCATCGCGCTGTGCGTCAAGGGGCTCAATCTCGGTATCGATTTCAAGGGCGGCATCCTGATCGACGCCCGATCGGCGCAGGCCATCGATATGGGCGCGCTCCGCGAAGAACTCGGCAAACTCAATCTCGGCGAAGTGGAATTGCAGCAGTTCGGCGGCCCCAACGAAGTTCTGGTGCGCATGCAGAAACAGGAAGGCGCCGATCAGGCGCAGATGAAAGCCATCGAAATCGTGCGCGCGACGATGGGAGATACTTACGATTACCGCAGCATTCAGGTAGTGGGCCCAACCGTCGGCAAGGAACTGCTTCATGCCGGCATTCTCGCCACCATTCTCGCCATGCTGGCGATCTCTCTGTATGTGGGGCTGCGTTTCGAATGGCAGTTCGGGCTTGCCGCATTGATCGCCACGTTCCATGACGTTCTCACCACCGTCGGACTTTATGCCGTGCTGCAGCTCGATTTCAACCTGACGGCGGTGGCGGCGCTCCTGACGCTCGCCGGTTATTCGATCAACGATACCGTGGTCGTGTTCGACCGTATCCGCGAAACGCTGCGCCGCCAGAAAGCCACCGATCTGCGCGTCATCATCAATGATTCCGTCAACCAGACCCTCTCGCGCACCACCATGACGGCGGGCACCACTTTGCTGGCCCTGTTGCCGCTGGTGTTCATGGGCGGGCCGACGCTCATCAATTTCTCGGCGGCGCTGACCTGGGGCATTCTGGTCGGCACTTATTCGTCGATTTATGTGGCGGCGGCCTTGCTGCTTTACATGCCGCCTTTACGCCGCATGGAAGCCGCGCCCACGCCGAAAGCATGAGCGCCGTCATCCTTATATCCGGCGGCGCCGGTTATATAGGAAGCCACGCCGCCTATGGGCTTAAACAAGCGGGGTACGAGCCGGTCATCCTCGATAATCTTTCCACCGGCAACGAATGGGCGGCGCGCCACGGCATTCTCGAGCGCGGCGATGTCGGCGACGGCGCTCTCGTGCGCGGCCTGTGCGAGAAATACCAGCCCGCCGCCGCCATGCATTTCGCCGCCTTTATCGAAGTCGGCGAGTCGGTGCAGAACCCCGACAAATATTTCGACAATAACCGCGACAAAGCGATGCGCTTTTTCCGCACGCTGAACGAATGCGGCGTCAATAAAGTGGTGTTCTCGAGCACGGCGGCGGTTTACGGCGACAGCGGCGGCAACGCCCCGATCGAAGAACTGAACCCCACCCATCCGATCAATCCCTATGGCCAGTCGAAACTCGAAGCCGAGGCATTCTTGCGCATGCTCGACGCCGCTTCCATGCGCTCGGTGGTGCTGCGCTATTTCAACGTCGCGGGCGCGGGCCCGGCGGACAGCCTGCTGGGCGAAGCGCATTTTCCCGAAACGCATCTCATCCCGCGCCTTATCCTGCCGCTCATCGACGCGCCCTTGATGCTGCTGCAGGGCCTCGGCCTGCAAAAGGGCTTCACCATTTACGGCAATGATTACCCGACACCCGACGGCACCGCGATCCGCGATTACATTCATGTGATGGATCTGGTCGATGCGCATATCCGCGCCCTCGATTACCTGCTCAAAGGCGGCGCGACCGATATCTTCAATCTCGGCAGCAACAAGGGTTTCTCGGTTCAGGAAATCGTCGATGCGGTGCGCACATCCCTCAATAAATCCTATTACAAGCCCGGCATCGCCCCCCGCCGCGAGGGAGACCCCGCTTTTCTCGTCGCCAGCAACGCCAAAGCCGGAAAAGTGCTGGGCTGGAGCCCCGCCCGGCCTCTGGGCGCGATTATCGGCGATGCCGTGACCTGGCACCGTTCGCCGCGCTATATCGAGGCCATGCGCGCGAAGATTGGAAAAACTTCGGGGATTTGGCTATAATACCCACTATGCATGCTTCGCCCCCCATCTGCTCCGCCGACAAGGAAAACGACGCCGACACTTTGGCGCCGGGGGGGAATGTCGCGGTCAAAACGCGGGTCGAGACCAAAAAGCCCGCGATGTATAAAGTCTATCTCCTCAACGACGATTACACGCCGATGGAATTCGTAGTGCAGGTGCTGGAAATATTCTTCAACAAAGATCACGACGAAGCGATGCGCATCATGCTCGAAGTCCATAAAAGCGGGCTGGGTTTATGCGGCGTCTACACCTTCGAAATCGCCGAAACCAAAGTCGCGCAAGTCCTCGCCTCCGCCAAACAAGCTCAGCACCCCCTGCAATGCACGATGGAAAAAGAGTAAGGCGGCGCAGGAGAGCCGTCACCCCGGCGAAGGCCGGGGTCCAGACTCGAACTCTTTTCCTTGTCGCTAGAAGAACAGACTTAAAGTCTGGCCCCCGGCCTTCGCTGGCGTGACGCTCTGCTGAATATCTGCCACTCTATCCTTGAGGCGTAAGCCCCGCCTGAACCGGCGCTGCCTCTGCTCCGGCCCCGCGCGTCAAATCCCGCACCGCTGCGCCATAAGCCAGAAACCGCTTCAGCCCCTCCCACTCGCCCGGCCCAAACTTGAACCGCGCCGCAACGCCGTCCAGACGATCAACCCCGCCCGCCATTTCTATCTGTCGCAAAGTCTTGTCCAGCATCGCGTCATGCGCCAAACCCGCCGATGCAACCTCCTCTGTCACCATCGCCAGCCGCACAGCCTTGTTATCCGCATCATCATGTTTAATCGCCTCAATCCTTGCGTGTTCCTCCGCCGTCGGCTTCTGGCGATCATAACCGAGATCACGCTCAAAAATTCTCACATGGGCTGCTGGATTGATCCCCAACTCAATAACCGCCTCCGCCTGATCCAGCGACGACGACATAAAGAGGACGCGCAAACCCCCGCTAA
>JARLJC010000368.1 GCA_031291435.1 Alphaproteobacteria bacterium
CCGCGGCGGGTTTGGTGCCCGTGGAAACGACGGAAAGGTCGAGAACGGAAAGCGGGATCAAGCGCCTAACCTAGTGCGGCAGCTCGAGGCCAGAATGGCCCCGCCCCTGCAGATCAGGCCCGCGACGGCGGGCCCGGAGTTGCTCAGCTCAGTGCGGGGTGGGCCGATTGATGGCAATTTACCGCAATTATGGCTCTGCCCACTGTCGCGAACCAGCACAATCTCAGCCAGTACTGCCTACAAAAGCTCGTATTATTGCGATTCTGGTCGAACATCATGTCTTGCCCACTCTCGTAGAAAGTAGTCATAAATATCGCGCTTTCTTCAAAAATTGGGCTATTTCCCATAAATGATGGGCTGTTTGGGCAACCCCGTTTCGCCTATTTTAGCCTTCCAGAGCTAGACCCTGATGCCGTCCCCCGCTTGCGGAGCTTGTGAGTGCCATGACCGAGGCTACGCCCCCTGCAGCGGATGGACCGTGCGTGCTGAAACAGCCTGCGATCTCCTTTGAGTTCTTTCCGCCGAAAACCGAGGAGATGGAGAAGAGCCTGTGGGACACCATCAAGCGCCTGGCGCCGCTGGCGCCGAGTTTCGTATCGGTGACCTATGGCGCCGGCGGGTCGACCCGCGAGCGCACCCATGCCACCATCGCCCGCAACCTTGGCGAAACCGGGCTTCTGCCGGCCGCGCATCTGACCTGCGTCGGGGCCCCGCGCGGCGAGATCGACGTCATCGTCGGCCGCTATCACGACATCGGCGTCCGCCACATCGTAGCGCTTCGCGGCGATCCGCCTGGCGGCATCGGCACGGTTTTCTCCACCCATCCGGATGGCTACCAGACTTCGCCCGAACTCGTGGCCAGCATCAAGAAGCGATATCCGGACATCGAGGTCTCGGTTTCGGCCTATCCGGAAAAGCATCCCGAAAGCCGCGACTTCGATGCCGACATCGATGTCCTCAAGGCCAAGGTCGATGCGGGAGCGACCCGCGCCATCACCCAAGTGTTCTTCGATAACGACCTCTATTTTCGCTACCTCGACCGGGTTCGCGCGCGCGGCATCTTCATTCCGGTCGTGCCCGGCATCATGCCAATGCACAATTTCAGGCAGGCGAGAGCCTTCGTGACCCGCGCCGGCACCAGCGTGCCGGACTGGCTGGCTGCGAAATTCGAAGGCCTCGACGACGACGCCGAGACCCGCAAGCTGGTGGCGGCGACGGTTGCAGCCGGCCAGGTTCAGAAGCTGGCAAAACACGGCGTCGATACCTTTCATTTCTACACCATGAACCGCGCGGACCTCGTGTTCGCGATTTGCCATTTGCTCGGCATCCGCCCGGCGGGCGCACAGAAAGCCGCTTGATCGATGACCGTGCCTGTCTCCCCCAAGCGAACCGCATTGCTCGCGGCAGCCCGCGAGCGAATTCTCGTGCTCGACGGCGCCATGGGCACCATGATCCAGGGGCTCGAATATGACGAGGCGGCGTTTCGGGGGCAACGCTTTGAAAATTTCCATCGCGACGTCAGGGGCAACAACGACCTTCTGATCCTGACGCAGCCGAAGGCGATCGAGGATATCCACGCCGACTATTTGCGCGCCGGCGCCCACATAGTCGCCACCCACACCTTCTCCCCGACAGGAATCGCGCAGGCCGATGACGATATGTCGGACCGCGCCTACG
>JARLJC010000369.1 GCA_031291435.1 Alphaproteobacteria bacterium
TGGTTTTCCATCAATTCGCCGACCGAGCGGACGCGGCGGTTGCCGAGATGATCGATATCGTCGATTTCCCCGCGGCCATCCTTGAGGTCGCACATGATCTGAATGATCTTGAGGATGTCTTCCTTGCGCAGCACGCGAACCTGATCGTCGGTCTTGAAACCGAGACGCGAGTTCATCTTGACGCGGCCGACCGGCGACAGATCGTAGCGGTCGAGCTGGAAGAACAGACCGTGGAACAAGGCTTCGGCCGATTCAAGCGTCGGCGGTTCGCCGGGGCGCATGACGCGATAGATGTCGATCAGCGCTTCTTCGCGCGAGGCGTTTTTGTCGGCCATCAAGGTGTTGCGGATGTAGGGACCAACATTGACGTGATCGATGCCGAGCGTCGGCAGTTCCTTGACGCCCGAGGCTTCGAGTTTTTCCACCATTTCGGCGGTCATTTCGTCGCCGGCTTCGAACAGAACTTCGCCGGTCTTTTCGTCGATCAGATCGGTCGCCAGATAATGGCTGACCAAAGCATCCGACTGAACGAGAATTTCCTTCACACCCTGCTCGGCGAGCTTGGCGACGATGCGCGCGGTCATCTTGTCGCCGGCAGAGGCAACGGCCTTGCCGGTCTTGGCGTCGATGAGATCAACGAGCAGCTTCTGGCCCTTGAGCATTTCGACATTCAGCGCCGTCGACCAGCCATTCTTGGCGCGCTTGTACACAACCGTCGAATAGAAGGCCGAGAGAATTTCTTCCTTCGACATGCCGACCACTTCGGTCGCGGTCAGCGGCTTGCCGTCCTTGAGGCGCTTAGCGCGCAGCTTTTCGGTTTCGGCGCTGTCGAGCGCATAGAGCAGCGAGGTCACCGGCAATTTGCGGCGGCGATCGATACGGGCGAATACCAGATCCTTGGCATCGAATTCGAAATCGAGCCACGAGCCACGATAGGGAATGACGCGCGCGGCGAATAGATACTTGCCGGAGCTGTGGGTCTTGCCCTTGTCGTGATCGAAGAACACGCCGGGGCTGCGATGCATCTGCGAGACGATGACGCGCTCGGTGCCGTTGACGATGAAGGTGCCGTTAGCGGTCATCAAAGGCATGTCGCCCATGTAAACATCTTGTTCTTTAATGTCGCGGATCGACTTGACGCCGGTATTTTCTTCGACATCGAACACGGTCAGGCGCAGCGTTACTTTAAGCGGGGCGGCGAAAGTCACGCCGCGCTGCTGACACTCTTCGACGTCGTATTTCGGCTGTTCGAGTTCGTAAGCGAGGAAATCGAGAACGGCGCGGCCCGAAAAATCGGAGATCGGGAAGGCCGACATAAGAACGTCCTGCAAGCCGCGGCGTTCGCGCTTGGCAGGAGCGATTTCCATCTGAAGGAATTCATCGTACGAGCGACGCTGCACTTCGATGAGGTTCGGCATCTCGGCGATTTCCGCGATGCGTCCAAAACTTTTGCGTATTTTCTTGCGGCCGGTGAAGCTCTTGCTAGGGTTGATGTTGATTGCTGCTGCGCCGTTGGTCGCCATGCCGTGCCCCTCAAAGCTGCGTCCGGCTTATGCCGGACTATATAAAACATCTCCGCGAAGGCGGAGACCGAAATCGTCGCCTGAAAAGCAAACAAAACCGCGCGGCGACACGGCACTAATCTCCGTTCGCTGAGCAGGACTGCTTTTCGAGCAAATTGTGAAGTGAATATGGCGACCAGAACCCCGAATTGCAAGTATAAAATTACTATTGTTTATCAAATGCTTGCAAACATATGCTCCGCTTCCGGCAACGCCTGTTTTCCTGCCGGAATCAGCCACCTTAGGCGCCGCGAGCGGCAGAATCCTGTACTTTCATGAGCCGCCCCTGTATACCCGCCAGAATTGTAAAAAATCCATTTTAACAAAGCAAAATGCCGGACTTCGACGATCATTTCGATGCCATCCCCAAGCATCGCCGCGTGGCGCTCGAACGGCTGTTCAAAGAATGCGCCGCCTTATATACAATCCAACGCGCCATTTCCCCGCAGGAACTCGGCTGGCTGTTCGACGCCATTTACGACCGCGAAAGCAAAATTGCCGCGCAGGCGCCCGCGCTCTTCCTCGGCCGCAACAAGCTGCCCGCCGCCTATGCCGCCGACTGGACCGCCGCGTTCCTCGACACGGTCATGCTCTATCGCAACAAGGCTCCGACCTACCCCAGCATTCTCGCGCTCTATGAAGACTTCAAACGCATACTGCCGAAAAAGCCGGTGCCGCGCATTACGAAACCGATGTCCCTCGGCGACAAGCTCGCATACTGGATGGAAAAAGGCCTCAGCGCCGAAGTGCTCGGGAAAATCGAAGCCCATATCCAGATTCAGCGCCTGACTCAGATCTATTTCGGCCGCTACAGCTACGAACGCCGCTTCGGCCCGACTCAGAAATCGGCGACGGCCGGCAACGCCAACAACCCACGCCCCGACCTCGCCGCGTTTCGCCGTCGCGAAAATTTTCGGGCATCGCTGACCGGCGACTACGCCGAACTCGACCCCGCCATCGGCCTCGCCCTCTACCTCGATAATCTGGGCGAAGAAACCAACCTTGCGGTCTGGAAATCGAAAACCCGCTCGCTTTATGTCCGGCAGATTCTGCTGATGCCCGGCCTTGAAAAAGCCGACGAATTGTTCGGCTATATCCGCCACCGTCATCGCGGCAACCTGTCTGCCGCGCTCAAACGCTTCACCGAAGACGCCACCCTCTGGCTCGACTATACGCAAAACGGCCATATGGAATATGAAGAAGCCCTGGCCGAAAGCCGCAACAAACACAAGCTCGCCGCAATGGGCGACGCGACCCTCTGTATCCTCAATACTACGGGCGGCTATACCTATGCGGGCGGCACGATCGAAGAAGTGATCGCGCTCGCCCGTCCGCCCGACATCTACGCGCCGGGTGAAATCAATTTCGACTGGGGCAGTATCACCGAAAAATGGCGGCGCGAAGCCGAAGAAATTGCCGCGCGGCCGAAACAGCCGCCGAAATCGCAGCGCGAAACCAAGGAAGCGCGCGTGGCCGAGGCGCAGCAGCGGCTTGCAAAAATTCAAGCCGAAGTCGAAGCCGCACAACAGGCTCTGAGCGAAGATGAAAAAAACGAGAAAAAACGCAGAGCCGATACGCGACGTCTGACCGCCGGGCAAAGAGCGTCCATGCGCGAGATTTCGCATCGCACACAAAGCGAACAAGAACGCCGCGCCGCAGAACAAGCCGCCGCCACACGCGAAGAAAACAGAAGATCACTGCGCAGAGAGCAGAAGCGCAAAGATGCCGAGAAGGCTGCGCGCGCCAGACAGGAAGCCGAAGCGCGGGCGGCAAAACCGGCTCCAGCGGCGGCACAGCCGCCCGCGCTCACGCCGGAAGAGGAACAAATGAGACGCGCCCGGCGCAACCAGCGCCGCCATGAACGGAAGGCCGCCACGCGCGAGAAAACCAACGCCGAAATCGCCGAACGCCGCGCCTACCGGCAATTCCAGCGCCAGCAAAAAGCCAAACGCCCCGACGAATCGCCTAAACCGCCGTCAGGCGACAAACCCGCCCCCTGAAATTCGGATTATCGTTCTTCCGGCGTCAGACGGTCGGCCTTGCGCAAGGCCGGAAATAATTTGGCCCAAATCAGGGTAACGCCAATTGATCCTACCCCGCCGAAAACCGCCGAGCCGACCACGCCCATAAAGCGGGCGGCGACGCCGCTTTCGAACTCGCCCAGCTCGTTGGAAGCGCTGATGAACAGGCCGGAAACGGCCGAAACCCGCCCCCGCATGACATTGGGGGTCAGAATCTGCACGAGGTTCTGGCGCACGAAAACGGAAATCGAATCGGCGCTCCCGGCGACCGCGAGCGCCAGCATCGACAGCCAGACATTGCGCGAAAAGGCGAACAAAATGGTGGCTGCTCCGAACAGAACGACGCCGCCCATCATCCAGCGCCCGGCGTAACGGCGCAGAGGCCGCAAAGCGAGAATGAAGGTCATGCCCCCTGCCCCCGCAGCGAAGGCCGAGCGCAGATGGCCGAAACCTTCGGGGCCGATGGCGAGAATATCGCGCGCGAAGGCGGGCAGCAAAGACGTCACCCCGCCCAGCAGCACGGCGAAGAGATCGAGCGATATGGCGCCGAGAACCACCTTGCTGTCGCGCAGATGCAGAAGCCCTTCCTTGATCATTGTCAGGCGCGGCGCGCCGCTATGTTTGGGCTTGGCGTCGATATCCATGCGCAGCATCGACAGCATGATGCCGGTCGCCAGCGCGTAAAGGCCGCAGGCGGTGCCGTTGGCAAGGCTGGCGGCCTGCGCGCATAACACGCCGCCCAGCCACGGCCCCAGCACCATGCCGCATTGCAGGCTGAGCGTATTCCAGGCAATCGCCTTGGGCAGGACGTTTTGCGGCACCAGCGCCGGGATCAGCGACGAA
>JARLJC010000370.1 GCA_031291435.1 Alphaproteobacteria bacterium
GGCAATCGCGCACCGTTCTTCCAGCGTAAACTGTTTGTATGTTTTTCCCATGACCGCAACACCTTATCAGGGTGTTGCACTTCGTTTGTGAACTTAGGGGATCCAGTACGATAAGTGCCCTGAGTGCGGGCTTACAGGTGCTTCGGGACTGGACCCCGGCCTTCGCCGGGGTGACGGCTCTGGTTGAGCGTTCAGCTCTCTAATAAATCCCTGGGATCAACCGCCACGTTTTCTTGGCGTAGTCGGTATATTCGGGGAAGGTTTCTTTCAAAACTTTTTCTTCGTAATGGATGCGCACCATTTGCAGCCCGAGTTGCGCCGCAACCAGCAGCAGCGCCCAGGGCGACAAAAAATTGATCACCGCGCCCAAAGTCGCCACCGCTTCGGCCAGATACAAAGGATGGCGCACCACGGCATAGGGGCCGCTGGTGACGAGGCGCCGCCCTTCCGGCAAAATCGAAAATGAGCGGCCCAGCCGCAGAATAATGACGATCGCAAACGCGTTGCCGATCACCACCAGCGCGCAGGCCAGCACCCGCGCCCATACCGGCAGATCGTCGCGCGGGCTGAGCAGCAGCAAAGCCGACATCAGAAATCCGCCGAGGATGGCGGCGGCGCAGGGTATCGCGCCCGCGAATTTGCTGACCGGCTGTAACCGCAAAACATAAAGGCAGGCGATCATCAGCGTATAAAGCCCGATCGCCAGCACCGAAAGCACATGCCCGAATTGCTGCGGGTCGGCACCCGGCTGCTGCAGCGCGCGCCAGCCTTCGACCCCGTGCTTGAAACAGACGCCCGCCGAAAATGCGAAAGTGAGGCCAAGCGCGAAACGTATCGCAAGGTCGATCCACAGGCGTTTGCGGGTCACGGGGTGAACGATGACTGTCATGCGGCCATGATGCCGCGCCGGACTTAAAACTTGTTTAAGCAGGGTCGGATGCTATAACCGCGCGGTTATGCAGAAAAAGCAACCTTTTGTGCCGGTGCATGGCTGGCTTGTGCTCGACAAGCCGCTGGGCCTGACTTCGACGCAGGCGCTGGGCCGCGCGCGCCGCTTGCTGGGCGGCAAGAAGGCCGGGCATGGCGGCACGCTTGATCCGCTCGCCACCGGCATTTTGCCGCTGGCTTTCGGCGAGGCCACCAAACTGATCCCCTATATTATGGACGGCGAGAAAGAATATGAATTCACGGTGCGCTGGGGCGAAGCGCGCGCCACCGACGATGCCGAAGGCGAGGTGAGCGCCACCAGCCCCAACCGCCCGACGGAAGCGCAGATTACCGCCGCTCTGCCGCATTTCACCGGCCTTATTCAGCAGAAACCGCCTTCTTTCTCGGCCATCAAGGTCGATGGCGAGCGCGCTTATGACCTCGCCCGCGCGGGCGAGGTGGTCGATCTGGCCTCCCGCGAAGTGCACATCCGCGCATTCGCCTTGCTGGAAATGCCCGATGCCGACCATGCCAGATTCCGCGTTTCGAGCGGAAAAGGCATGTATGTGCGGTCTCTGGCCCGCGATTTGGCGCGGTTTCTGGGGACGGAAGGCTATGTTTCGGCCCTTCGGCGTACCAAGGTCGGGCCGTTCACGCTCGAAAATGCCGTTTCGATGGAGAAACTGGAGGCTCTGAGCCTCGAATCCGCCGCTTCGACCGCTTTACTGCCCCTGAATTCGGCTCTTGGCCCGATTCCCGTGCTGAATCTGACCCCCAGCGAGGCTCAAAGCCTGAATTCAGGACAGACCGTGGTCATTCGCCCGCAGCATGGCGATCTTTATGACCATCCCCTGATTTTCGCGCAACATCAAGGGGTTCCGGTGGCCCTGATCGAACCCAAAGCCGGCGAATTCCGGGTTTTGCGCGGTTTTCACTTTTAAATCCTTGCCGGGAGAATGACAGTCAAACCCCTCTCCGCCCGCTTGGGGGGAGAGGGGTTTGACTGCAGCCCTTCGATCAAGAATCTTCTGGCAAAGCAGGGCGATCTATCGCATATACGCCCCCAAGTTCGCCGCGATACTGGACGACATCCCGGTTGCGGTATTTTTTAACCACGGGCAGTCGCGGTTGCGCAAAATTGAACCTTGTTCGGTTTTGCGCAGAGCAGTCGCCCTACAAAGTATCAAGGAGTATCCGATGTCGATAAGCACAGACCGCAAACAGGCGGTTATCAAGAAGCACGCCCGCACCAAGGGCGATACCGGTTCACCCGAAGTGCAGATCGCGGTTCTGACCGACCGCATCAACCACCTCACCGATCATTTCGCCAAGCATGTCAAGGATCACCATTCGCGTCGTGGCCTTTTGATGCTGGTCAGCAACCGCCGCAGCCTTCTCAACTATCTGAAAAAGAGCAAGCCGCCGGTTTACGAAAAACTGATCGCCGATCTCGGCCTGCGTAAGTAACAACATGCCAAGCGTCATCCCGGCGAAAGCCGGGACCCATCTTGAAATCAGCAAAAAAGAAAAATGGGATTCCCGCCTGCGCGGGAATGACGCCTTCGGCGTCAACGAAATTCATGAAGCAGCAAGCAGCATGAAAGGCCGCGCGGCATAGGGCCAAGCGGGACTCAACGGGGGGCCAAGCTCTCCATAAAGAAAGAGGACTATAATGTTTAAAGTATTCCGCAAGGAACTCGACTGGGCCGGCAAGAAACTGACCCTCGAAACCGGACGCATCGCGCGTCAGGCCGACGGCGCCGTGATGGCGACGCTTGGCGGCACCACCGTTTTGTGCACCGTCGTCGGCGCGCAGAAGCCGAAACCCGGTCAGGATTTCTTTCCCCTCACCGTCAATTATCAGGAAAAAACTTACGCCGCGGGCAAGATCCCCGGCGGCTTCTTCAAGCGCGAAGGCCGTCCTTCTGAAAAAGAAACCTTGGTCAGCCGATTGATCGACCGCCCCATTCGCCCGCTGTTCCCTGAAGGCTATCTCTGCGACACCCAGGTCGTCGCGCACGTCCTCAGCCACGATCTCGAAAACGATCCCGATATCGTCGCCATGGTCGGCTGCTCTGCCGCTCTCACGATCTCCGGCATCCCGTTCCTCGGGCCGATCGGTGCCGCGCGCGTCGCTTACAAGGATGGCCAGTTCATCCTCAACCCGACTGCGGCGGAAAAAGAAGGCTCGACCCTCGAACTCGTCCTCGCCGGAACGAAAGAAGGCGTGCTGATGGTCGAATCCGAAGCGCAGCAGCTCACCGAAGAAGTGATGCTGGATGCGGTTTCGTTCGGCCATAAGGGCTATGCCGCGGTCATCGACCTCATCATCTCGCTGGCCGAAAGCGCCGCCAAGGAACCGCGCGAGCTGCCCGCACCCGCTTACGACAAGAAAGCGTTGCAGGCACGGTTGAAGGCCGAAATCGGCGCCGCTATCGCCGCCGGTTACAATGAAACAGCCAAGCAGAAGCGTTACGCTTTGCTGGGCGCGGCGGAAGAAAAGGCGCTCAAGAGCATCGCCGAAGACGAATTCACGTCGGAACAGATCAAGGAAGGCGTCGAACTTCTGAAATACGATCACGTCCGTGGCATGATTTTGGACAGCGGCAAGCGTATCGATGGCCGCGACACCAAGACCGTCCGCCCGATCGTCTGCGAAGTCGGCATTCTGCCGCGCGCGCACGGTTCGGCTCTGTTCACACGCGGCGAAACGCAGGCGCTGGTCATCACCACGCTCGGCACCGGGCAGGATGAGCAGATCATCGACGCTCTGGAAGGCGAATATCGCGAAAACTTCATGCTGCATTACAATTTCCCGCCCTACTCGGTCGGCGAAACTGGCCGCATGGGTTCACCCGGTCGCCGCGAAATCGGCCACGGCAAACTGGCATGGCGCGCGGTGCATCCGTTGCTCCCTGCGAAAGACAAGTTCCCCTACACCATTCGCGTGGTGTCGGAAATCACCGAGTCCAACGGGTCGTCGTCAATGGCGACCGTGTGCGGAACGTCGCTGTCCTTGATGGATGCGGGCGTTCCGATGCCTGCCCCCGTGGCCGGTATCGCGATGGGCCTCATCAAGGAACAGCGCGGCTTTGCGGTCCTCACCGACATCCTCGGCGACGAAGATCATCTCGGCGACATGGATTTCAAGGTTGCCGGTACCGACAAGGGCATCACCTCGCTGCAGATGGATATCAAGATCACTTCGATCACCGAAGAGATCATGAAGATCGCTCTCGGCCAGGCGAAGCAGGGCCGCCTCCACATCCTCGGCGAAATGGCCAAAGCCATCAACACCGCGCGTGACGGCGTCAACCAGAATGCGCCGCGCATCACGACGATGAGCATTCCGAAAGACAAGATCCGCGAAGTGATCGGTTCGGGCGGCAAGGTCATTCGCGAAATCTGCGAAACCACCGGCGCCAAGATCGACATTGACGATGACGGCACGATCAAAGTCGCCGCTGTCGATCAGTCGGCTGCGGACGCGGCGATTGCGTGGATCAAGGGCATCGTTTCCGAACCGGAAATCGGCGTCGTCTATACCGGCAAGGTCGTGAAGGTCGTCGATTTCGGCGCTTTCGTGAACTTCCTTGGCAGCAAGGACGGCCTCGTTCACATCTCGGAAATCAAGCCGCAGCGCATCGAAAAAGTTTCCGACTTTTTGAAGGTCGGCGACGAAGTGCGCGTCAAGGTTCTGGGCATGGATGATCGCGGCAAGGTCAAGCTGTCGATGAAATCCGTCGATCAGGCCACCGGCGAAGACCTGCAAAAAGCGGGCTAACCCACCGGCTGAGGATTAAAGGGAACCGGCGTTTGCCCCTGCGGCAACGCCGGTTTTTCTTTGGCCAATGATGAATCAGGGCCGGGTGACCCCGGCTTGAATAGTTCGATAATTTTTTCGGCGGAGTCGCAGAAAAGATTTTTCATTCCGTCTTCGGACGAAAGACCGTCCCGCTCAAATTTCTGGCGGAGGTGGCTGCGCAACAAAGTCTCGTTCCATAAATTCATTTCAACGGCATCGTTGCGCGTCTGTTCAAACAGCAAATCGGTAGCCACATGACATTTATAGCCCAGCCGCAGGGCGTCATAAACTGTAGAGGCCACGCAACGTTCGGTATAACCGCCCATGACGATCACCGCCGAGGTGCCCGGATATTCGGCCTTCAGATGCTTGTGAAGATTGTTTTTGGCAAAAGCGCTGCCGCCTTCTTTATTGAAAACGCCTTCACCCGGCGCGATGCGGCAGCCCGCAAGATCGTAATACTGGGAAATACGCCAAAGCTCGAACGGATCGCGGGTGGCCTTGCGGCCAAAGGCGCGGAATTCGCAGGCGGCATCGGTGACCCATAGGGTACGCACTTCGGGCGCCAAAGCATTGGCAAACCCGCGCGCTTCGCTCCATAAAGTATCGATATCCTTGCGGCCATCGCGCATGCCGATAGCCCGCAAATCTATACCGAGAAGCACCGCTTTATCCGGGGCCGTTGAACGGTTTTCGTTTCCATTAGTCATAGTGTTCAGTATACAACAGACCCATGAAAATAATAAAAGCATTCAACATTAACCCTTTTTCCACGCCTCCGGGGCGATAAACTAAGGTCCTGAATAATCTACTCTAACCTGTCAAAAACATGAAAATCCTCGTCACCGTCAAACGCGTCATCGATTACAACGTCAAAATCCGCATCAAGGCCGACAATTCCGGCGTCGAGACCGCCAACGTCAAAATGTCGATGAATCCGTTCGACGAAATCGCGGTCGAGGAAGCCGTGCGGCTGAAAGAAAAAGGCGTGGCGACCGAGACCGTGGCCGTGACTTTCGGCCCAACACAGGCACAGGAGACGCTGCGCACCGCGATGGCGATGGGCATCGACCGCGCGATTTATGTGCCGATGGAAAGCGAAATTCAGTCGCTGGGCGTCGCCCGCGCGCTCAAGAAAATCATCGAGAAGGAAAAACCCGATCTCGTGATTATGGGCAAGCAGGCCATCGATAATGACAGCAGCCAGACCGGGCCCATTCTCGCTTCGATGCTGGGCTGGCCGCAGGGGACTTTCGCTTCCAAGGTAGAAGTCGCGGATGGCAAGGTGAATGTGACCCGCGAGATCGACGGCGGGCTTGAAACCGTGGCGCTGAAACTGCCGGCGCTGGTGACAACCGATCTGCGCCTCAACGAGCCGCGTTATGCCTCGCTGCCCAATATCATGAAGGCGAAGAAGAAGCCGATTGAGGTCATCGAAGCGGCTTCGCTCGGTGTCGATATGACGCCGACCATTCAGACATTGAAGGTAGCCGCGCCATCCCCGCGCAAGGGCGGCATCAAGGTGCCGGATGTCGCGACTTTGATCGACAAATTGAAAAACGAAGCCAAGGTAATTTGAGATCACAGATTGTGATTTCAAGAAGTCCAGGAAAGAAGCCTGCAATGCCGATAGCGCGAAAGAAATCCTTGGCGGTTCTGCCGGTCGAAGGACCCATCCGTCTGGTGCGCGGGCAGAAAGTGATGCTGGATAGCGATGTGGCGCGGCTTTATGGCGTCGAAACCAAAGCTTTGAATCAGGCCGTGCGTCGTAATCCCAGCCGTTTTCCGCCGGATTTTATGTTTCAACTCACCGCCGAAGAGGCTGAGTCTCCGAGGTCACAATTTGTTACCTCAAACGAGAGTCGCGGCGGACGGCGCTATCTGCCCTATGCTTTTACCGAGCATGGCGTCGTCATGCTGTCTTCGGTTTTGCGCAGCGAGCGCGCCGCGCAAATGAATATCGCGGTTGTGCGGGCTTTCGTTCGCATGCGCGAGATGATTCTGGCCGATAAGGATCTGGCGGCCCGCGTCGAAAAACTCGAACGCGGCCATGTCAAAACCGGCGATGTCATCGAAATTCTGATCGAAGATATCGACCGGGTGACGCGCGATATTCGCTGGATCAAAAACCCGCCTTTGCCCAAAAAATATCCCATCGGATTCCGTATCGAAAAGGACAACAGAAAATGACCACGCTTATTCTCGCCGAGCATGACAACAAAACCCTGAAACCGGTGACGTTGCATGTCGTGACGGCGGCCGCCAAACTGGGCCAGCCGGTCACGCTACTGGTCGCCGGTAAAGACTGCGCCGGTGTGGCGCAGCAGGGGGCCGCGATTGCGGGCGTAAGCGAAGTTTTGCATGCCGACGACGCGGCTTATGCCAATTTCCTGGCCGAGAATATGGCGGCGCTGATCGCGAAACTGGCGGGCGGCTACAGCCATATCCTCGCCCCCGCCACCAGTTTCGGCAAAAATATTTTGCCGCGCGCGGCGGGTCTGTGCGATTGCGCGCAGATTTCCGACATCATGGCGATTGAAAGCGCCGATACTTTCGTGCGCCCCATTTATGCGGGCAACGCCATTGCCACCGTGCAATCGAAGGACAAGATCAAATTCATCACCGTGCGCGGCACCGCCTTCGACGCGGCGGCGGCGACAGGCGGCACGGCATCGGTCAAGAAGATCGACGCGGCGGGCGAGAGCGGATTGTCGTCGTTCGTCGGCGCCGAATTGTCGAAATCGGAACGGCCCGAACTCACCGCCGCGCGTATCGTCGTTTCGGGCGGGCGCGGCGTCGGATCGGGCGAGAATTTCAAAACCGTGATCGAGCCTTTGGCGGACAAACTCGGCGCCGCCGTCGGCGCTTCGCGCGCCGCCGTCGATGCGGGCTATGTCCCTAACGATTATCAGGTCGGCCAGACCGGCAAGGTCGTTGCGCCGGATTTGTATATCGCCATCGGCATTTCGGGCGCGATCCAGCATCTGGCCGGGATGAAAAGCAGCAAGACCATCGTCGCCATCAATAAAGACCCGGATGCGCCGATTTTCGCGGTCGCCGATTATGGCCTCGTCGCGGATTTGTTTGTCGCGGTGCCGGAGCTTATCAAGGCGCTCGGTTAATCAAAGTCGCGCAGCTTCATCGACGCGCACCAGAGCACGGCTGAGGCGGCGTTCATGTCGCACCAGATAAATGCCGGAAATCACGATCACGGCGGCGCCGACCAGAAGCGCCGGGCTGGGTTTATCCGCCCATATGAAATAACCGACCAGCGCCCCCGTGACCATCTGCGAATATTGAAAAGGCGCCACCGAAGCAGCAGCGGCATTTTTATAAGCCCGCGCCATCAGCACCCAGCCGCCCGCCCCCAGCACGCCCGAAGCCGCCGAGAACAGCCACGCTTTCAGCGACATCGGTGTAAATCCCGCCATCAGACAGGCCGCCGCCCCCGCCGCGAACAACACGAAGCGCGGATAGAACGAGGTGCATTCGCTGGTTTCCTTTTGCGCCACCACGCGCAAGATCAGCATCTGGGCAACGTTGCCCGCCACGCTGCCCAGCAACGCGGCATAGGAACCCATCGACCCGGCATGCGCCGAAAGATGGGTAGGATCGACGGCAACGACCACGCCCGCGAAACCGGCGGCGATGGCGAGCCCGCGTTTCCATCCCAGATGTTCTTTCAGGATCAGCGCCGCCAGCACCGCGACGATCATCGGCGTAAGGAAAATAACGACATAGAGATTCGCGAGCGGCAGATGCGGCAACGCCATCAGCCAGCACATGAAGGCCGCCCATTGCGCGAGCCCGATGGCGAATAAAGGTGCCCATTTGCGGGGTTTCAGCCGTTTGATTTCGCCGCGCAGCACGCAATAAAGAAACACCACCGCCACGCCGGTGATACTGCCGATCAGGATAATCTGGCGTTCCGGCACGCCCTCGCTGCGAATGCATTTGAGCAGCGTATCGCTGCCCGTCCAGCCGGTGAAGGCCAGCAGGGCGAACATCGCGGCGAGGGGATAATTGCGCGCGGACGCTGTCACGGCGGAATCCTATTCGGCCGCGCCGTGGCAATGTTTATATTTTTTGCCGGAACCGCAGGGGCATGGCGCGTTGCGCGGCGTATGATCGCCCCAGCTGGCGGGATCCTTGGCGTCGAACACGGCATGCTGCGCGGGCCGTTGCGGCAATTCGCGCGGCGCGGCGGGCGATGACGGGTGACGCACTACCATGCCGGGCGGCAAGGGCTCATCGCCGAAGGCCGAAGCCGCGCCGGCTTCCGTGCCGCTCAATTCCCGCATCGCCGCGGCGCGCTGGCGCTCCATGATTTCTTCCAGCGAAGGCAGGCGCATGCCGGCATGCATCAGGGCCTTGGTCACTTCTTCGCGGATGCTTTCGAGCATCAGCTGGAACAAACCGAACGCCTCGCGGCTATATTCATTCAACGGATCGCGCTGACCATAGCCGCGCAGATGGATGCCCTGCCGCACATGATCGAGCGCCAATAGATGGTCTTTCCATGCCTGATCGAGGGTGCCGAGCAAAGCGGCTTTCTCGGCATGCCGCATGGTGCCTTCGTCGACGACCGAAGTCTTTTCCTTGATCTTTTCGTCGGCGGCTTTCTTGATGCGTTCTTCGATTTCATGCTCGGCGATGCCGTTTTCGGCGCCCCACGCCGCAATCGGCAGATCGAGGGCGAGAATATCCTTCACGCGCTCCGTTAAACCGGCCAGATCCCATTGCTCGACATAGGAATGCGGCGGGATGGCCTGCGCCACCAGGCCATGCACGACTTCGTCGCGCAGGTCTTTAATAACGCCCGAAACATCAGCGGCGCCCATGATATCGCGGCGTTGTTCATAGATGACCTTGCGCTGGTCATTCATAATATTGTCGAATTTCAGAAGATTCTTACGCATGTCGAAATTGCGCGCTTCCACTTTCGTCTGCGCTTTGGCAAGGGCCGTCGTAATCCACGGATGGGCGATTTTCTCGCCGTCGCGCAGGCCGAGGCGCGCCAGAATATTTTGCGTCTGGTTATGCGCGCCGAAAATACGCATCAGATCGTCTTCGAGTGAGAGGAAGAATATCGACGCGCCGGGATCGCCCTGACGGCCCGAACGGCCGCGCAGCTGGTTATCGATGCGGCGGGATTCGTGGCGTTCGGTGCCGATCACGAACAGGCCACCCGCTTCGCGCACTTTTTCGCGCGCTTCCTCGATTTCTTTTTTCAACGCGGCGACGGTCGCCGCGTCCGGCTCGCCCTGCTCGCGCAATTCGGCGAGGCGCGCTTCGAAATTGCCGCCGAGCTGAATGTCGGTGCCGCGGCCCGCCATATTGGTGGCGATGGTGACGGCGCCGGGGCGCCCCGCCTGCGCGATGATATTGGCTTCCTGATCGTGAAAACGCGCGTTTAGCACGTTATGCGGGATTTTGTGCTTTTTCAGAACTTCGGCGAGGGCTTCCGACTTTTCGATCGACACGGTGCCGACCAAAATCGGCTGTCCCCGCTGCTGGCATTCTTCGATGCGCTTGAGGATGGCGGCGTTTTTCTCGGCCATGGTGCCGTAAACTTCGTCGTCCATATCGTCGCGCCGCACCGGCATGTTGGTCGGCATTTCGACCACTTCGAGGCCGTAAATTTCGGCGAATTCGGCCGCTTCGGTGAGCGCGGTGCCGGTCATGCCCGCGAGTTTGGGATAAAGGCGGAAATAATTCTGGAAAGTGATGCTGGCGAGGGTCTGGTTCTCGCGCTGGATCGAAACGCCCTCTTTCGCCTCCAAAGCCTGATGCAGCCCATCGGAATAACGGCGGCCTTCCATCATGCGGCCGGTGAATTCGTCGATGATCACGACCTTGTCGTTTTTCACAATGTAATCGACATCGCGCGCGAACATTTTATGCGCGCGCAGCGCCTGATTGACGTGATGCACGATCATGACATTGGCAGCGTCATATAATCCGCCGGGGGCCAGAAGGCCCGCTTCGCCCAACAGGCCTTCGATGGTTTCGTTGCCTTCTTCGGTCAGCGAAACGGTTTTGCTTTTTTCGTCTTTCTCATAATCGCCTTCGCCGAGTTTCGGCATCAGGGCGTTGATCTTGATGTAGAGTTCCGACGAATCCTCGGCCGGGCCGGAAATAATCAACGGCGTGCGAGCTTCGTCGATCAGAATGCTATCGACTTCATCGACGATGGCGAAATTGAACGGACGCTGCACGAGATCGCCCTGCGCGAATTTCATATTGTCGCGCAGATAATCGAAGCCGAATTCGTTGTTGGTGCCGTAGGTGATATCGGCGGCGTAAGCTTCGCGCCGTTCGGCATCGTCGAGCCCGTGAACGATGCAGCCCGTCGAGAGGCCCAGAAAATTATGGATGCGGCCCATCCAGCCGCTGTCGCGCTTGGCGAGATAATCATTCACGGTGACGACATGCACGCCCTTCCCCGACAGGCCGTTAAGATAGGAAGGCAGCACCGCGACCAAAGTCTTGCCTTCGCCGGTGCGCATTTCGGCGATGCGGCCCTGATGCAGAACCATGCCGCCGCGCAGCTGAACATCGAAGGGGCGTTGGCCCAGCACGCGCCATGCGGCCTCGCGCACGGTGGCGAAGGCTTCGGGCAGGAGATCGTCGAGTTTTTCGCCCTTGGCCAGGCGGGCGCGGAATTCGTCGGTCTTGGCCCGCAGCTGGTCGTCGCTCAAAGCCTTGAATTGCGGCTCAATTTCGTTAATGCGGGATACCGTGGCATCCTGGGCGCGCAAAACGCGATCATTATGGGAGCCGAACAGCTTACGCGCGAGAGAGGCGATCATTACAAACCTGCGATGGGAAAACGTCGTTATCTACATGGCGTTTCCGACCGGAAAAAGCAAGAGATAGCGGCGTTTTTTATCGCGCGCGATTTAGGCAAAAGAGTGGCCGATCAGGGGGTTATTGAATCCGCCCTCTCCTTACTGAATCTGCCCCTTGGTGCCTTCGACGATCCAGCCCATGCCCTGCTGGCGGATAGACGTAACCTTGCCCACCCCGGCCAGCATGTCGCCGACATGCAGCTCTTTCAGATCAAGCGAAGTTGGGGTCGAGGAGACCCAGGCCTGCCCCGGCGAAGCGGCGCGCAGCACCCAATGGGAAGCGGCGGCGGCCTCTTCGGCGACGGGCGCGGCTTTGGCAACAGGTTTTTTCTTGGCAACGGCGGTGTGCCGGGGCGCGGTATGCATAGCGGCAACGCGCGGCGCGGCAACCGAACCGGGTTTCAGATGCGCGATCTGCTGTTCGATCTTGTCCAGACGCTGATCGACATTTTCGCCGTTGCTGGAGGCGGTCACCATATTGGTCATCTGGCCGAGCTGCTGGGTCGCCTGATCGAGCGATTTTTGCAGCTGGTCGATGCGGCCATTAAGTTCGGCAATGCGCGGATCGTCGCTGGCGGAGGGCGCCTGCATCTGCGCCGGAACTTCCATCGGCGCGGGCTTGGTCTCGACAACCGCAACCGGGGCCGCGGGCGCCACCGGCAAAGGCTTGGCTTCGACCACGGCCACCGGCGCGGCAGGAGCGGGAACAACCGGCGTTTCGGCATCGGCGGCGGCCGTTTTAGGCGTAACCGGCAAGGCGGATTCGCTGTCGGCGAGCGGACGCAAAGGCGGCAGGGCGGCGGTATCCGCCGCTTGTTTCGGCGCGGGCGAAACCGCGGGAGAGACGATCGGCATCTGGCTCATCACGGGGGCGGGCGGCGGCGCGCTGTTGCCGAATAATTGCCACCAGGCGACCGCGCCCAGCAGCAGCATACCGCCGGCAGCCGCCGCGATCGGCAGCACCGCCGAACGGCGCGCGGGCGCGGCTTCGTCAGGCAGGGCGCTGTGTTCTTCGGCATGTTCTTCGGTGGTCGCCACATGCTCGTCGGCGAATTCGTAATCGGAAGGAGCTTCGACCACGGCTTCGTGGGGGGTCAGCGCGTCGTCGGCGGTTTCGTGGCCGTTGTCATGATCGTGCGGCGGTTCGCCGCCGTAAGTGTCGGTCATTGCTAACTCCTGCGATTTTAACCTTCCCCAGGACGGGGAAGAACTGAAAACCTGTTTAGAATCTCGTCTGGCTGCGGCGAAAATTGTGATTTTATGCGTTTTCGCGCGCAGCGTATCTTTAACATACGTGAGCAGCGAAAACGCATAAAAGCGCGATTTGCAGCCCAGTCAGGCGAGATTATAAACAGGTTTTTTACTGGCCGTAACCTTGGATGGTGGTAGATCCGTACTGCGTCGCGCCATAACCATTGCCGTAGCCGGTACCGTAGCCCGGGCCGGAACGGGTGGCGTTGTTATTTGTACCATAATAACCATAGCCTGGCGTCGCATAATTCGGGTAGGGACCGCTGGCCGCCGCATTGCCCTGCGTGCCATAGCCGTACCCGGCATTGGCGCCCGGATAGCCCGCGCTCACCCCGTTGTAGCCATTGGCATTAAGTCCATTCGGGTTCGGAAGGGTGGCATCGCCGGTGCCGGGTTCGGTCACCGGGGCGACGAAGAACATGCCGATCGGCGTGCCCGCGGCCACGCGCACCAGAGGCTTGGTCAGATTGGCCTGGTTCTGGAAGAACGAGCCCATGGTCTGCGCCGCCTGGCCGAGGCCGTTATAAATGCCCTGCTTGTAGCCATTACCCGCGAGCGTGGTGATGGTGGTCTGGCCGTTGGTGGTGATGGTGGAATTGCCCTGCCCGATCGCCTGCCCCATGCCCTGCAGGAAACCCGCGGCGGCCGGAAGAATGACGCGCGTAAAATAACGTTCATCGACTTCGGTCGCCATGCCGCCGAGCGTGGTGTCGGGGTCGAGCGCATAGGCGTTGATCTGGTAATCCTTGCCCTTGGCGTCGGCCAGCGAGAATTTCAGCACCAGATATTTTTCATAACCGTCGGAAACCTGGAACGAGCCCACCGCGCGCGCCCCGGCCAGAGGCCCGGAAACGATCTGCGCCAGAATGGGGCCCGGCACATCGGAATTGGCTTCGGTCAGAAGCTGAGCGTAGGAAACGGTGCCGGCGGCGACCACGATCTTGGCGTTCCCGGCGGTACCGGTCTTCTGCGCCGCGGCGGCGACGTTGTCGGTGGCGGCCTTGTCTTTTTCGAGCTTCAAATCTTCGGGCTTGATGACGGTGACTTCCTTGATGCCCTTGGGCGTCCAGCTGTCCATCAATTGCGTCATCTGGCGCTGCATCGCTTCGGCCAGCGAATTGTCGAACGGCTCGTTGGCCTGGCGCTGCTGCACCTGCTGGGCCTGCGCCTGCTGTTGCTGCTGCACCTGCTGGCGCAGTTTTTCGGTCTCGGCGCGCAGCTCGTTGATCTGATCGTCTTTATGTTCGGTGACGCCGAAGCCGTTGATGTCGGTGGGCTGGCCGACCGGGGTCGGCATCGCGCTGCCGCCCTGCGTGACGGCCTCCTGGGCGCGTTGCTTGTCGGCCATTTCGGTCTGCTGGCGCATATAGGGGTTGAGGGCGCCGCCGGCGTCGGGCTTGAGCGTCGGCACTTTGGCGATATGGGCGATGTCGTTGCTGGTCGTACCGCCGCCGAGGAAGCTGAATCCCGCCACGCACACCGCGAACACGGCGACGATCAGGACCATGAATTTGAACATGGGGCGCGTGCGCCATGCTTCGGCGAGATTGGCCCGCGCGCCGGGTTTGCTGATGCCAGGCGCGTTGATGTCGTGCTCGTGATCGACGAACTCTTCGTTGGTCTCGGGCTCGTTTTCGAAATTATTTGTCATGATCTTCGTCTCGTGAAATCTGCGCGCGAATCATCGCGCCGTTGTCGGACATTAGCAACACCGGCGCGCTGCCGATTTCGTAAACCGTGGTGCCGTCGGCGGCCGCAACGCTGGCGTTCCAGGCGGGCGATAAAAGGGTAAGCGGGGTGCGGACATAGACCTTGTCGCCGATGCCCCAGGCCTTGGTGCGGGCGTCGAGGCCGCCGACCTTGAGGCGCGTGGCGCTTGGCGGCGGCGCGTTTTCCAAGAGCAGGGTCAGCGTTTCGTCCCCGGCTTCGAGGCGCGGGCGGCTGATGATCTGCGGCTTAGCGCCGGGCCCGAGCTTGCCGATGCGCGCATCGTAACGCAGATCGACATTGGGGCCGCCGGCGGTCAGGCGGAAAATCACCGGGGTCGGCAAATCCTTGAGAAGAATCGACAAATCGCCGGATCCGATGCGCGTCAGCGGCATCACCCGCACCACATGGGTGCCGGCCTGCGTCGGCGAAACTTCGAAATTGCCGCCCACGCCGACATCGAGGATCGGCCAGGGTTCGCCGCTGGCATCGACCATCGTAATGGTCGTCACATAACCGGTGGCGAGGTTGATTTGCGGCGGCACCACGCCGGGTTCGAGTGAAATGGTGGCGATCCGGGTCTGGCCCTTGGGCGCGCCTTCGGCAGGGAACTGCGCCGCATTCTGGGTTTCTTCCAGCTTGTCCATGAAACCGTGAATCTGATCCGGCGACAAAGGCAGCAATCCGGTCGAAGCGCGGTCGTAGGATTTACGGATATGTTCCTGCTCGCGCTTCTGCTCATCCATATCGGCCTGAGTTTGCGCCTGCAGCGCCGCCTGTTCGGCCTGCGCCGCCAACTGATTGGGATCGTTCGAGAAAGCCGAAGGCGGCGGCGGCGAGGGAATTTCGATGCCGGGCGATTTCGCGGGCATGGATTCGGCCGTCATGCCGGACGGGGCGTTGCCGGTGGATGTCGGATTCGTGCCCGAAAGATTGGCGACGCCTGCCGACGCCGGCGCGGTCGTCTGCGCGGGATAAACTGCCTGTCCCTGTCCGCTGCTGGCCGAAGCCGACGGCGCCGAAGTCAGACTCGGCATCGCCGAACCTGTATTATCGGCGCGGGCCTGCGACGCCAGGGCAAGGATACCGGCAATCAAAAGCGTGCGATAAATCGGGGTGCGCCCGAAACTGGTCATTGTCGAAAAAGGCAAAATAACATCCCCGAATCAGATAATCACAATCTGTTCAATCTTTGTTTGACCATATGAAAGTTAATAGTAGGTTTATGACGGCGTTTATACCTGCAATGAGTTACCTTATTCAAGCATTTGCAGCGCCAAAACGCGCGTCATCCGCCGTTAACCTTAAAGGAGGCCAGCATGCAGTCCGTCCACGTCACCCTGCTCTATGCCGGTATTCTCGGCCTTCTGCTGGTCGTCCTGTCCTTTAACATGATGAAAAACTGGGTGCGGGTGACCGGCAATGGCCAGAAAACAGACGCCGATCTGCGCCGCGCCGAGGCTTTGGTCGCCAGTTTCACCGATTATGTGCCGCTGACCCTGCTTTTGATGGCGATGATCGAGGCTGCCGGAGCGCCGGGCGGTCTTCTCCACACGCTCGGCCTGATTTTGGTGGCGGCCCGGCTGATGCATGCCTATGGCAGCAATCGCCTGAAGGGAGCCGACGCGCTGCGCTTTATCGGCGCGCAGCTGACCTATCTGGTGCTGACGCTCACCAGTTTCGGCTGCCTTTATATATATGAGATTCCGAAACTGCTGCGCTAATTCTGCAAAAGACGACGCAACAATTCCACATCTTCGCGGAACGCGGCGTCGTAGGCGGAAAGCTCCTCGATCTTGCGCACGGCATGGATGACCGTGGTGTGATCGCGGCCGCCGAATTTGCGGCCGATTTCCGGGAGAGAGCGCGGGGTGAGCTGTTTCGCCAGATACATGGCAACCTGACGCGGTCTTGCAACGGCGCGCGAACGGCGGGCGGAATGCATGTCGGCGACGCGGACATTGTAATGTTCGGCGACCTTCTTCTGAATTTCGTCGATGGTGATGCGGCGTTCGGAGGAGCGCAGCATGTCGGCCAGGACTTCCTGCGTCATTTCGAGAGAAATAGTGCGGCCCACCAGTTGCGCGTGGGCGACGATGCGGTTCAGGGCGCCTTCGAGCTCACGCACATTCGAAACGATCTTGTGGGCAAGGAATTCCATCACCTTGTCCGGCACCGGGCAGCCGAGCTTTTCGCCCTTGGCATGGAGAATGCCGAGACGCAGTTCGTAATTGACCGGATGCAGATCGGCGACGAGGCCCCAGCCGAGGCGCGAACGCAGGCGTTCTTCCATGCGGTCGAGATCCTGCGGCGATTTGTCGGCGGAAATAATCACCTGACGGTTGCGGTCGACCAGCGCGTTGAAGGTGTGGAAAAATTCTTCCTGCGTGGTGTCCTTGCCGCCGATAAATTGCACATCGTCGATCATCAGCACATCGACCGAGCGGAATTGTTCCTTGAACGCGACGGTATCCTTGAAACGCAGCGCGCGCACGAACTGATACATGAATTTTTCCGCCGACATATAAATGACGCGGCGATGCGGATAATTGGTGCGGATGTGCCAGGCGATGGCATGCATGAGATGGGTTTTGCCCAAGCCCACGCCGCCATAAAGGAACAGGGGATTGAAAGCGGGGTTTTCGGTATCGGCGACGCGGCGCGCAGCGGCATAAGCGAGTTCGTTGGGTTTGCCGACGACGAAATTATCGAAAGTGAAACGGGGATCGAGATCGGCGCAATTCTCGCCCGAGAAAGAATTGCCCGCCGCCGAAACCGGCCCGGAAAGCGAGGCCGGGCTGAAAGCCCGCGACGCCTGCATGCCCGCCAGAGGGGCGATCGGCGAAGAAGCGGCGTTGTCGATGGCGTCCTTGGTCTGGGCCGCCTTGGTCAAAGGCGACATCACCGAAAAAGAAACGCCGCCTTCGGGCGAAATCTGCCGCCACAGAGTGCGGATGGTATCGCCATAATGGGCTTCGACCCAGTCGCGCATGAAACGCGTCGGCAGCGTCAGCGTCGCCTGCGAAACACCGGTGGCGTCATGGCCGATTTCGCCGGTGATGGGTTCGAGCCAACGGCGGAACGCGGTTTCGCCGAAACGGTCGCGCAGCAATGCGCGCAGATTTTCCCAGGCCGCGCCGAAATCGTCGGCCGCGTGCAACGGGGAAGAAGAAATCGTATCAACTGCCTGCGCCTTCATTGCCACTCCATTGGTCAAAACTAAACTTTAAGGATGCTGCAAAATATCAAGAACGCCATAGATACTCATTCATTCGCATGCGACGCATGCGAAAGTCCGCGAGATTATTTTATCAGGAACAGTACTTGGGAAGGGGGGTGGCGGGGCTCGCGTTGAGAGACTGAATCACGCAACGATGGAAAAATAATTTCATTGTCTTTCTTCCATACATCTTGGATCCAAACTTCACGAGAGAACGACGCTGCCTTTAGGAACAACGGGAACGTATCAAGAGAGGCGACCATAAATCACTCCGCGAATTTTGTCCACAGCTCCGAAGAGGGAGCGTGACAAAAAAAATTTTATTGCGATTTGCGCGCGGCGAAAAAATTTCGCGTGAAATATTTTGACTCTTAAAAAATTCGCGAGAGCAAAAATCAATAATCGTAAAAATGAGCGCGCACGAAAAATTCTTCACGAAAAAAATTCGCCGCCTCCTTGCGGAGCGCGGCGAATAAAACGAAAATCAAAAACGGAAAAGAAGTTACGCTTTGGCGGAAGCCTTGGCGCGCTTGGCCAGACGCGACGTTTTGCGCGCGGCGGCTTTCCAATGCATGGTGCCGCGCTGCGCGGCGCGGGCCAGCGACGATTCCGCCTTGCGCATCGCCGTCAAAGCTTCGGTCGCGTTGCCGGACTTGGCGACTTCTTCCGCGTCCTTGACCATGGTGCGGATTTCCGAGCGGCGCGCACGGTTGATGGTGTTGCGCTTCAAAGTTTGGCGCGCGCGTTTTTCGGCGGATTTGTGGTTAGCCATAGCGATCTTCCTCAGCGTGTAAATCTAAAAGCGTGAATGTCGTGTCCGCACCGCCTGTTACCGGCTTTTGGCGCGAAGGCGGACTCATACGCGAAAGCCCCGGAGCGGGTCAAGACATTAATAACGCGGGCGATACGGGTTAACCAATGCGCGGATATTTACACTTGCGGCACGGGCTGATATACCGGCCTCACATCCGGACTTATATATTATAAGGGCAGGCCATGAAGATTATCGCGGGCAACAGCAACCGGCCATTGGCCGAAGCCATCGCACAAAATCTGGGCATGAGCCTGACCCAGGCCACCATCCGCCGTTTCGCCGATATGGAAGTGTTCGTCGAAATCCTCGAAAATGTCCGCGGCGAGGATGTTTTCGTGATCCAGCCGACTTCGTTCCCGGCCAACGATACGCTGATGGAACTGTTAATCATGATTGACGCGCTGCGCCGCGCCTCGGCCCGCCGCATCACCGCCGTCATTCCTTATTATGGCTATGCGCGGCAGGATCGTAAAACCAGCTCGCGCTCGCCGATTACCGCCAAGCTGATCGCCAACATCATCACCACCGCAGGCGCCCACCGCGTGCTGACGCTCGATCTCCATGCCGGGCAGATTCAGGGTTTCTTCGATATTCCGGTCGATAATCTGTTCGTCGGCCCGGTTTTCGTACGCCATGTGCGCGATACCCTCTCGGTGCAGGGCCGTCTGCCCGAAGGCCTCGTGATCGTGTCGCCCGACGTCGGCGGCGTGGTGCGCGCGCGGGCCATGGCCAAGAAACTCGATGCCGGTCTCGCCATCATCGATAAACGCCGCGAAAAAGCCGGTGAATCTGAAGTCATGCATATCATCGGCGAAGTCGATGGCCGTCATTGCATCATGCTGGACGATATCGCCGACAGCGCCGGAACTTTGTGCAACGCCGCCGGAGCCCTTAAAAAGGCCGGGGCCGCCAGCGTCACCGCCTATGTCTCGCATGGCGTACTTTCGGGCGAGGCGGTCGAACGGGTCAATAAATCGCCGCTGGAATGCCTGATCATCACGGATTCCATCGAGGCCACCCCCGACGTCCTGAAATCCCCCAAAATCAAGCAGATAAGCATCGCGCCCCTGATGGCCGAAGCGATTATCCGCATTTCGCAGGAACGGTCGGTCTCGAGCCTGTTTGGTTAAAACCAGAAAAGACTCGCATTCCCGGCGTAAATCCTGCTATCACCCCGCTTGCATGAACCGGCACCCCTGGAGGCCGGTTCTTTAACAAAACGCCGATACCGGTCGCGTTGTCAGGGGGCAGCCGTCGAGCCCAAAATCCTTCACAGGATATTTGCGCCCCTCAGCTCTCCTCCGCCGCGTTGCCCAAGGCCAGATGGAGAGACAGATGACCAAGCAAGCCACTTCCGCCCAGATTACCCCTTTGGCAGCCCTGCTGCGCACCAAGCAAACCAAGGGCGCCGCCCGCGCCACCCGCCGCCAGGGACAGGTTCCCGCCGTGATTTACGGCGACAAGCAGGCCCCTTTGATGATCTCGATCGAGGACAAGATCCTCGTCCGTCATCTCAACACCGCGGGCTTCATGACCCATCTGTTCGATCTCGAAATCGACGGTAAAAAACACCGCGTTCTGCCGCGCGATGTGCAATATGACCCCGTCAGCGACCGCGCGCTGCATGTCGATTTCCTGCGCGTTTCGGCCAATACCCGCGTTCGCGTCAACGTGCCCGTGTCGTTCCTGTTCCCGGAAAAATCGCCGGGCATCAAGCGCGGCGGCACGCTCAACGTCGTGCATCACGAAATCGAAGTCACCTGCGCGCCCGACAAGATTCCGGCCCGTTTCGAAGTCAGCCTCGAAGGCTTGCAAATCAACGACGCCGTGCATCTTAGCAAGCTGATCCTGCCGGAAGGCGTCAAGCTGACCACGCATGAGAAAGACTTCACGATCGCCACCATTGCGGTGCCGTCGGCCATTCGTTCCGAAAACGAAGCGGCTGCCGCTGCCGCCGCGGCTCCTGCCGCCGATGCCGCCGCCGCCGCTGCCGCTCCTGTCGCGGGCGCTGCTCCGGCCGCTGGTGCTGCCGCTGCGGCTCCTGCCGCTGGTGGTGGCAAGGCTCCTGCAGCCGGTGCGGCCCCCGCAGCTGGTGCTGCCAAGGCTCCGGCCGCCAAGAAGTAATAACGATAAGGATACGCATTTGGGGGCTGGGCATTTCTGTCCGGCCCCTTTATCTTTGCGGTTATGTCTTCTTTTACTCACCTTATTATCGGCCTCGGCAATCCCGGCGAAGAATACGCAAGAACCCGGCACAATATCGGTTTCATGGCCGTGGACGAGATTGCGGTGCGCTCCGGC
Organism: Alphaproteobacteria bacterium; assembly: GCA_031291435.1. Lineage (GTDB taxonomy): Bacteria > Pseudomonadota > Alphaproteobacteria > UBA9219 > UBA9219 > CAIXLI01. The sequence continues at coordinate 20,877 of JARLJC010000370.1, forward strand.
GCGACGCCGTGGAAGAAAAAATTCCGCGGACTTGTCAGCTCCAGCAAGAATTTTCTGCTCCTCAAACCGCTTACCTACATGAATCTGTCGGGCGAGTCGGCGATTGAGGCCCTGCAATTCTATGAACTGAAACCCGAACAAAGCATTGTCTTTCACGACGATCTCGATCTGCTGCCGGGACAGGTGAAAATCAAGCAAGGTGGCGGCGCGGGCGGGCATAACGGCCTCAAATCGCTCGACACGCATATAGGGCCCAATTACTGGCGCGTGCGACTCGGCATCGGCAGGCCGATGACCGAACAGGGCGAGCCGGTGAAAGGCGACGCCGTCACCAATTATGTTCTCAACCCCTTCGCCAAATCCGACAAAGCGTGGCTGGAACCGCTGATCGATAAACTGGCCGGGGAATGCGATTTGTTGCTGGCGGGCAATCATAAAGATTATCTCGCCGCGCTGCCGAAAGCCGCGTCGTGATTTCCTACAGCGTTCTGATCGGCGCGGCGATCAATATCGCGGGCAGTTTCGATTATATCCGCAACACCGTGGCCGGACGCACCAAACCCAACCGCGTGACTTTTTTCCTGTGGGCCACCGCCAGCATGATTGCCGCCGCCGCGGCTTTCAGCGAAGGGCATCGCTGGGAGGTGGTGCCGGTTTTTATTTCGGGGCTGATGCCGCTGCTGATTTTCTGCGCCTCGTTCCTGAACCGCAACGGGCATTGGCAGTTGCAGCGTTTCGATTATCTGTGCGGGGCGTTTTCCATTCTCGCGCTGATCCTGTGGCGGATAACACATGACGCCGATATCGCGATTGTGTTTGCGATCCTCGCCGATGCGCTGGCCATGATACCGACCGCGCGCAAGGCATGGACGCACCCCGAAACCGAGACGTTATCGGCCTATCTGTGCGCCGCGATCAGCCAGTTCACGGCTTTTATCGCAGCGCCCGAGCCCAGCTTTGCCGCCTATGCGTTTCCGGTCTATCTGATTTTCTGCTGCGGCGGGATTGGCGGTATTCTTCTTTATCGCCGCAGCAAAACCACGGTCTCTTCTTTATAAAGATAATATCAAACAAAGTCGTCATCCCGGCGCAAGCCGGGATCCAGTCCCGAAGCGTTCACAGGCCGGCGCTTTTGGTACTTGTAGTACTGGATCCCGGCTTGCGCCGGGATGACGATAATGGGGGGGCAGCACGTCAGGCCTTGCTGGCCGTCGCGCCATAACGCCGGTCGCGCTTGCGATATTCCTCGATAGCTTCGGCGAGATGCGCCGCGCCGAAATCGGGCCACAGCACATCCATGAAAACGAATTCGGCATAGGCCGATTGCCACAGCAGGAAATTCGAAATGCGTTTTTCGCCCGAAGTGCGTACCACAAGATCGGGATCGGGCATACCGCCGGTGAACAAAAAGGATTGCAGCACATGGTCGTCAATCGCGTCGGCCTGCAACTGGCCGCGTTCGACGGCCTTGGCGAGGCCGCGCGCCGCCAGAGTGATTTCCTGCCGCCCGCCGTAATTGAGCGCCAGAGTCAAAACCAGCCCGCGATTATCCTGCGTCAAATCCTCGGCATGGTCGATCATCTCGACGATATCGGTGGGGAGCTTTTTGCGTTCGCCGATGATGCGCACGCGCACCTGCGCCTTGTGGAGAGCGGCCAACTCGCTGCGCAGATAAAAGCGCAGCAGGCCCATCAATTCGCCGATTTCCTCGGCAGGACGCCGCCAGTTTTCGGAGGAGAAACTATACAAGGTCAGATGCCCGACATTGAGTTCCGGCGCCGCCGTGATCGTACGCCGCACCGCCTCGATGCCCGCGCGGTGGCCCATCGGACGCGGCAATCCGCGCGCCTTGGCCCAGCGCCCATTGCCATCCATGATGATGGCGACGTGCAGCGGCTTGGAACTGTTGATCTCGGGCTCGTTCATTATATCTGCGTGATCTCTTTTTCCTTGGCGGTAAAACTGTCGTCGATCTTTTTGATATATTCGTCGGTCAGTTTCTGCACCTTTTCGGTCTGGGCCTTGTTTTCGTCTTCGGGCAGTTTTTCTTTCTTGATCGCGTCCATCGCGTCGCGCCGCACGTTGCGCACCGCCACGCGGGCCTGTTCCGTATATTTACCTGCGATTTTGACTAATTCTTGGCGGCGTTCGCTCGACAGTTCCGGCAGAGGCACGCGGATGATCTGGCCGTCGGGCTGCGGGTTCAGGCCCAAACCAGCGTCGCGAATGGCTTTTTCGGCGTTCTTGACGAGGCCCTTGTCCCACACCTGCACGGTGATGAGGCGCGGTTCGGGCACGCCGACGGTGCCGACCTGATTGAGCGGCATCATGCTGCCATAAGCATCGACCTGCACGCCGTCGAGGAGATTGACCGAGGCGCGTCCGGTGCGCAAACCGCCGAATTCCTTGCGCAGCGCATCGACGGCGCCTTCCATTTTATGCTTGGTCTGATCGAGATTCATTTTGTTGTTCCTTATTCAACGATAGTAAAGCGGCCCTTGCCCTGCATGACCTGCGCGAACATGCCTTCGGTATAGATTGAAAACACCAAAATCGGAATCTTGCTCTGGCGCGCCAAAGAAATCGCCGACGTATCCATCACCTGCAAATCCTGCGACAGGACATCGAGGTAGCTGAGACGGTCATAACGCTTGGCGTTCTTGTCCTTGGCCGGGTCGGCGCTGTAGACGCCATCGACCTTGGTGGCTTTCAGCAAAGCGTCGCATTGCATTTCCGAAGCGCGCAGAGCGGCGGCGCTGTCGGTCGTGAAGAACGGATTGCCTGTGCCGGCGGCGAAAATCACGACGCGGCCTTTTTCCATATGGCGCATGGCGCGGCGGCGGATATAGGGTTCGCACACCGACGACATCGGAATGGCCGACAGTACGCGCACCGGCACCCCGGCTTTTTCCAGCGCGTTCTGCATCGCGAGCGCGTTGATGACGGTCGCCAGCATTCCCATATAATCGGCCGTGGCGCGATCCATCCCCTGCGCCGCGCCGGAAACGCCGCGGAAAATATTGCCGCCGCCGATCACCAGCGAGACCTGCACGCCCATTTCGATGACCGATTTGATTTCATGCGCGACGCGGGTGAGGATTTCGGGGTCGAGCCCGTAATCGCGGCCGCCCATCAGGGCCTCGCCCGACAGTTTAAGCAAAACGCGCTTGTAGCGCGTAGGGGTCGAAAGGGGAGTGGGCATGTCTTTCTGCTCCGCGAGATTGGACGGCATGATATCTACCTAAAATGGGGCGCGGGCAAGTGTGGCCCGAAATCAACACGCCCATGGTTAACAGGTTTATAAACGGATTTCCTTATCGAGACATTATACCGGCCCGGCGTTTAATTAACAGCAGGAAAAGCTGCATCGGAAAAGCGCCAAACACCCCGTAAACGGGGGAATAAACCGGGACTTTGAAATGAATTTTTTAGTCATTGATGATGATGTCCTAGTCCGTTTGGACTATGAATCTCAAGCTGAAGACTTACCGCAACATCGCTTCGAGTTTGCCGGAAGTTCACGCGAAGCGCGCGGCGTTTTGAACAAAATGGCGCTTGATGGCGTTTTTTCCGATTTCGATTTTCCCGGCGAGCGTGACTCGAACTCGGGCGGTGTCGAGTTTTATAAAGAGGCCCGGCGACGTTCCCCAACGCTGCTTTTCTTCTTTATCTCCGGGCATGACGCAACGCATGTCCTGTCTGTGCTGGCCAAAAACGGCATCACAGATGTTCCTGCTGAAAACATATTTTCCAAACCGATGCCTATGGCCATCGCCACCCTCGTTCATGAGGCGGAACAAGGCTACGCCCCCAGGGAAAGAGGAACGCAGACGGTTATCAAAACTGCGACGGGTCCGGGATTTCTCGGCAATCTTAAATTTCAGATCTAAAAACAAAAACGCCCCGGATGTTTCCATCCGGGGCGCTTGTTTAGAAAAACGAAGTCTTACGACGCCATCTTGGCGACTTCGGCGGCGAAATCGTCAACCGCTTTCTCGATGCCTTCGCCGACCTGATAGCGCACGAACCCGGCCAGTTTGACAGGCGATCCCATCGCCTTGCCGGCTTTCTCGACCACCTGCGAAATCTTGCTTTCGCCGTCGATGACATAAACCTGCTCCAGCAAAACCACTTCTTCGTAGTATTTGCGGATACGGCCTTCGACCATCTTCTCGATCACATTGTCGGGCTTGCCCGAAGCGCGCGCCTGATCCGTCAGCACGCTGCGTTCGCGTTCCAGAGCCTTGGCATCGACATCCGACACCGAAAGGAATTCCGGACGCGCCGCGGCGATATGCATCGCCAGCTGCTTGCCCAGTTCCTGCAGCTTCGCCTTGTCGCCCGAGGATTCGAGCGCGACCAGCACGCCGATCTTGCCGAGATTCGGCGCCTGCGCATTATGCACATAAGTCGAAACGATACCTTCCGGCACCGATAACTGCGCCACGCGGCGCAGCGACAGATTTTCGCCGATGGTGGCGATGTGATGCGTCAGTTTGTCTTCGACCGTGGCGCCGTCGATATGCTTTTCCTTGCGCAAGCCGTCGATATCGGCGCCGCTATCGAGCGCGATCTTGGCGACTTCGAGCGCGAAAGTCTGGAACGCTTCGTTGCGCGCCACGAAATCGGTTTCGGCGTTGACTTCGACGATGGCGGCTTTGGTGCCGGATGAGGCGACCGAGATCAAACCGTCGGCGGCCACGCGGCCGGCCTTCTTGGCGGCGGCGGAAAGGCCCTTCTTGCGCAGCCAGTCAACGGCGGCATCCATATCGCCATTGGCTTCGACCAGCGCCTTCTTGCAATCCATCATGCCCGCGCCGGTTTTTTCGCGCAGATCCTTGACCATCGTGGCGGTTATTTCAGTCATTGTGTTCTCCAAAAATGGGGGAAAGACGGAGACAAGAAAGAAGAGGGAGAGGAAGGAGAGGATTTTCTCTCTCTATTCCTCTATTTCCCTCACTTCTCCCTCGCTCTTATCCGTTGACGGCGGCCTTGGGTTCTTCGACGCTGGTTTCGCTGGAAGGAACCACGGCGGAAGCGCCGACATCCTTGCCGCTCGAAGTCAGTTCGGCTTCGATGCCGTCGAGGACTGCCTGCGAAGCGAGTTCGCAGTACAGATCGACCGCGCGCGAAGCGTCGTCGTTACCGGGGATCGGGAAGGTGATGCCGATCGGATCGGAATTGCTGTCCACGATCGCGACCACGGGAATACCGAGCTTCTGCGCTTCGGCAATCGCGATATCTTCCTTGATCGTGTCGATAACGAAGATGATATCCGGCAAACCACCCATATCCTTGATGCCGCCGAGAGCCTTTTCCAGTTTGTCGCGATCGCGCGACATCTGCAGTTGTTCCTTTTTGGTCAGCTTCTTGGCCTGATTGTCCAGCTTGTCGTCGAGTTCGCGCAAACGCTTGATCGATTGCGAGATGGTCTTCCAGTTGGTGAGCATGCCGCCCAGCCAGCGATGGTTGACATAATACTGGCCGCAACGCGCGGCGGCTTCGGCGACGCGTTCCTGCGCCTGACGCTTGGTGCCGACGAACAGCACGCGACCGCCCGAGGCAGCCGTGTCGCGCAACGCCTGAAGCGCGCGCTGCATCATGGGGACGGTCTGTTCGAGATCGATGATGTGCACATTATTGCGCACGCCGAACAGGAAGCTTTGCATCTTGGGGTTCCAGCGGCGTGTGTTGTGGCCGAAATGAACGCCGGCTTCAAACAATTGCCGCAGGGATACGACGGGCATCGTCATGTTAGTGCCTTTCTCCGGTTGATCCGCCGCATGCTGTGTAAAGCTTTCGCTTCACCGGACGGCCTGTCGCAGGATTTACTGCGGAAGCCAAAGCATGCGTGAGTTTTAAATACGCCCGGGGATCATCCCCGAAGCGGAAGGTTTTGTAGCCGTTTATACGCCTGAAAAGCAAGGGTTTTGTTAAGGAGCCGACGCCGCCAATATCACTAAATATTAAATGATATCAATCAGATATCACGGCACAGGTGGCTTGGCGACGATATCCACGGCGACATCGACCGGGAATTTCACGTAATTCTCGTTGCCGAAACTGTCCATGCCGAGGCCGTAATCGCTGCGTTTCAGCATGACATGGCCCTGCGCGCGCCAATGATCGCCCTCGGGCACAAGGGTGAAAGGCAGGGTTACTTTTTGCGTGATGCCTTTGATCGTTACCGTCGCGTCGGCTTCATAGGCGTTGGCGCCGGTCTTGCGGATAGATGTGGAAGTGAACTGCGCCTGCGGGAATTTGGCGATGTTGAACCAGTCGCTTTGCGGCAGCATCGCGTCGCGGTCGCCGCTGCCCGCATAGGCGGTGGCGGTGTTGACGGTTACATCGATCTTGCCGGTTTCGGGATGCGCGGGGTCGAGATCGATTTTGGCGGTGAATTGCTTGAACCCGCCCGCGAATCTTTCGCCGCTTTGATCACCGACGAAAGTCAGTTTGCTGACGGTGGGATCGACCTGCCATTCCTTGGCCGCAACAGCGCCGCTGAACGTCATCACCACCAGAAAAGGAAGGATAAGCTTTTTCATTTCTGCCCCCGCAACCGATACAGAATGCCATGCACGAAGCGCGGCGCCATCCGCAAAAGAATATCATCCTTGGCCACCAGATGGTGTCTCCACGCCGCCGCCGCATGTCCCACGATCAACGCCGCGAAGGCCAGCGCCAGATTGGCGTGGATAAAATCCGTCACATGATCGATCAATTCGCGGTGAGGCGAGTCCTGCACGCCCGGCACATTGGGCCACGGCACCAGGCCGTACAAGATGGTGGGGATGTTATGGGCGCTGGCCGAAACCATCGTCCATCCCGACAGAGGCATGCAGATCATCGCTGCATAAAGCAGGAAATGACCGGCATAGGCGGCGCGCTGTTCCCATAGCGGCATTGTCGCGGGGAAAGGCGGCGCAGCATGCGTCAGCCGCCACAGCACCCGCAGGAAAACCAGCAGCAAAATCGTGATGCCAACGGATTTATGCAGCTGAATGGCGAAGAAACGGCTTTCGCCCTTGGGGAAAAAATCGAAACACCAGCCCAGCGTCAGCATGAAGATGATCCCGAGCGCGATCAGCCAATGCAGCGTTTTGGCGATGCTGTTATAGGAAGCGGTAGCGGTCGATTTCATCTCATTCGTCCTTGTCGAATTCGGTTTCGATCTGCAGCGTCACTTCATCGCCGACCATCGGTTCGCCATTGCTGATGCCGTAGAGCGAACGGTTGAATTTGGTGCTGGCGCTGAAACCCATCACTTGTTTGCCGATCATCGGCATTTTGCCGGCGCCCACCAGAACCGTATCGAGCGTGAGCGTATGGGTTATGCCATGCAGGGTGAAGTCGCCGGTGATCTTGGCCGATCTGGGGCCGGTGCGCACAATCTTGGTCGCATGAAAAGTCGCGGCCGGGAATTTCATCGCGTCGAACCAGTTCTCAGTCTGCAAACTTTCATCAAGTTCGCCGACATTGGTATCGATGCTGGCGGTATTCACGGTGACGTCGAGCGTGCTTTTTTCCGGAGCGGCGGCATCGAAAGTCGCATGGCCTTCCATTTTATCGAAGCGCCCGGTGAAATGTGAAAAACCGACATGATTAAGTTTGAAGGTGATACTGGTATGCGACGGATCGAGCGTATAGGCGCCCGGAAGCGGCAAGGCATTATCGGCAGCCATAACAGGGGTGGCGCATAAAAAAACGGCGGCGACGGCAGGGATAAGAATACGCATGGGACACCTCGGGGACAGAGGGGGCGGGAGACAGCGACTATGCCCGAAAGCGCAGCGCCTTTCCAGTATCCCGGTTATGGGTTAAAAGCAGATATGGATCATATCGACACTTTAGTTATCGGCGCGGGCGTGGTCGGCCTCGCGATTGCCCGGCGGCTGGCCCAAGGGAGCAATGGGCGCGGGCGCGAGGTTCTGGTGCTGGAAGCCGAGAACGCGCCCGGCACCGTCACCTCTTCGCGCAACAGCGGGGTTATTCACGCCGGACTTTATTATGCGCCGGGCAGCCTGAAAGCACGGCTGTGCGTTGCGGGACGCGAGAAACTTTATGCCTATGCGCGCGAACGCGGCATTCCGCATAAAAACTGCGGCAAGCTGGTGGTCGCCACGGACGAAGAACAGATTGCCCAACTGCGCGACTATAAAAAGATCGGCGAGCAGAATGGCGTAACCGGCATGCGCATGCTGACGCCGTACGAAGCACGGCAGATGGAGCCGGAACTCTTCTGCACCGCAGCCTTGCATGTGCCCGTGACCGGCATTGTCGATGTGCATCCTTATATACTGGCGCTGGAAGGCGATGCCGAGAGTGCCGGCGCGATGATCGCCCTGAAAACCAAAGTCATTGGCGGAGAAATTGCAGGCGACAAATTCATTCTCGATACCGAAGGCGATGCGCCGGCGCAGATTTCCTGCAATACCCTTATCAACGCCGCCGGCTTGGGCGCGCAGGCTTTCGCGCGCAATCTGCGCGGGCTGAATGCCGCCAGCGTGCCGCAGCAGGTCCTGGCCAAGGGCAATTATTTCAGCCTGTCGGGCAAGCAGCCTTTCCAGATGCTGATTTATCCGCTGCCGGTTCTGGGCTCATCCGGCCTGCATGCTTTTGCCGATATGGCGGGGCGCGTGCGTTTCGGCCCCGATGTCGAATGGATCGATCATATCGATTACACGGTTGACCCGGCGCGGGCTGTGCAAATGGCCGAAGCCGTGCGGCGTTACTGGCCCGCTTTGCCGGAAGGCGCCTTGATGCCGGATTACAGCGGCATCCGCCCCAAAATCGCGCGCGGCAGCCCGCATGACACCGATTTCATCATTCAGGATGCCGGGACGCATGGGATTCGCAATCTGATCGCCCTTTATGGTATCGAGTCGCCCGGCCTCACTTCGTCGCTGGCGATCGGCGATTATGTCGCGGATTTACTGGAGAAACAGAATGGCTGAATTATTTTATGAGCATCATGTTTTCTGCTGCACCAACCAGCGGCCCGAAGGGCATGAGCGCGGCAGTTGCGCCGCCAAAGGCAGCGAGCGCTTGCGCAATTATATGAAAAAACGCGCCAAGGAAATGGGCTTGCCGTCGACGCGCATCAATGGCGCGGGGTGCCTCGACCGCTGCGAACTCGGCCCCGTGATCGTGATCTATCCCGAAGGCGTGTGGTATTCGCCCAAGAACGAATCCGACGTGGACGAGATTCTGGCCGCCATGCAGCAGGGCAAGAAAGTCGAACGTCTCCTCCTCCCCAATCATGCGTGAGGGTGAGACCATTTTCGCGCTGGCCTCGGCGGCGGGGCGGGCGGGCGTTGCCGTGTTCCGCGTTTCCGGCCCCGAAGCGCGCGCGGCAATTGCGCGGCTTTGCGCACCCAGCGACATTCCCATCCCGCGCACCGCACATCTGCGCGACATCAAGAAACCAGACAGCGAGTTGATCGACCGCGCGGTTATTCTGTTTTTTGAAAACCCGCACAGTTTCACCGGCGAGGATGTTGTGGAATTCCACACCCATGGCGGCCGCGCGATTATCAACGCCGTGACGGAGGCGCTAGCGGCGCTGCCCGATTTCCGCCTCGCCGAACCGGGCGAATTCACCCGCCGCGCTTTCGAAAACGGCAAGATGGATTTGACCGAAGCCGAAGCCGTCGCCGATCTCGTCCACGCCGAAACCGAAGCTCAGCGCAAACAGGCTTTGCGCCAGTTGAATGGCGCACTCGGCCAGATGTATGAAAACTGGCGCACGCAATTGTCGCGCAGCCTTGCTTATATGGAAGCCGCGATTGATTTTGCCGACGAAGAATTGCCGCAGAATATGATCGAGAAGCAAAGCGCCGCGCTGCGCGGGTTACGTGCAGAAATCGGCGCCCATCTTGACGACAATCACCGCGGCGAAAGAATGCGCGAAGGTTTCTCCATCGCGATTATAGGCGCGCCCAATGCCGGGAAATCGTCATTGCTCAACGCCCTTGCGCGACGCGAGGCCGCCATCGTTTCGCCCACCCCCGGCACCACGCGCGACATCATCGAAGTACATCTCGATATCGGCGGCTATGCCGTTACCCTCGCCGATACCGCCGGGTTGCGCGATTCCACCGACGCCATCGAATCCGAAGGCATCCGCCGCGCCCGCGCCGTGGCCCAGCGCGCCGATCTCAAACTCCTCATCCTCGACGCCACAACATCCGCCCCGCCTGATTTTCCCATCGATGCCGATACGCTTATTGTCACCAATAAATCCGATCTGGCGACGCAACAGGATAAACACGCCATCGCCGTTTCCGCCCTCACCGGCGCGGGAATTCCCGAATTGCTAAACAGGCTGGCCGCCGAAATCGCGAAGCGTTTCGACAATACGACCGCGCCGCCCCTCACCCGCGCCCGCCACCGCGCCGCTTTGGAGGAATGCGTCACCCATCTCGACCGCGCGCTGGCCGCCCCGATGGCCGACAAGCGCGCCGAAGATGTGAGGCTTGCCATGCGCGCCCTTGGCCGCATCACGGGCCGCGTCGATGTCGAGGATTTGCTCGACATTATTTTCCGCGATTTCTGTATCGGGAAATAGGCGCCGCGCTGACGTTACGATGCCCCCGCCTCGAATCCCGATTTTCTCGCCGCCCGGATACGCAAATCCTTTCGATTACAGGGCTGCAGGGCGTCGTGGATATAAGTGAGGTCATTAAGGTAATGCAGCGTCAGAAACCCGAAGCCACTCTTACGCAAAAATACATTGGTTTTGTAAGCCCGTACCGCGGCCGAATTGCGCCCGTTCATCCCGAGCTCGGCAGGGCTAACCCCGGCCGGATAGGCCGCGGCGATAATTTTTAACCGCGCGATGCCGATATGGTCTCTTTCCAAGGGTATCTGATAGACGCATGTACCAACCCTGAGATCGAATGTTTTAATCGCGCGGTCGATAACGGCGATATTCTCCATTGGATAGCTGAGAGCGAAACGCCCCTGACTCTTTACTTCAAGCACTTTGCTCAAGGAAGAAACCGCAACCTTGATCCGCGCCTGTTTCGCAAAATACGTCGTCTCTGAATCGCAGATTTCATTCATGACTTCGGCAAGCCCCTTACCGCGCGCAGGCCGGCCCTCCCAGATCGCCAGTTCTTCACCGGTGATGGCGAGGGTGACTTCGGGATAGCCCGGCAGAATCTCTTCATCCGCCTTCATTTTTCCTGCGCGGCGCGCCGCAAGGGCGAACCTTCTTTTGTGCCGCAAGGCATCGGCGATTGCCGCAGCGCGAGATATCGAAATGCTGCCGTACAGATCTCCCGCTGTCAGCTTAAGATCATCGGCCCAAGTGGTCGGAAAAATAACTTTATCAATCAGTCCGCTCATATACGTCGTCCTTAAATTCAAAAAACGGTGCCGGCCGAGGTTATATCCGCTGACAATAGTTGCAGCACGCACTAAGAAAAAACACCCCGGTTACCCAAAATGGGCAGCCTAAGCACCCCGTTAATGACCTGATTTTCCACAATAAAGAACAAGAATGGTCCTCTTTGGCCTTCTTCTTGTTAATAATGTTTACCATTCGTTAAAAATTGTGTTAGATTATGCTTAACAAATCATCGCCGTCATTAACTCGTGAGGCAAAATTATGCGCGTGCTGCTCGTCGAAGACGATACCTCCGTAGCCAAGAGCATCGAATTGATGCTGCAAGCCGAGGGTTTCATCGTCGATACGACCGATCTGGGCGAAGACGGCCTCGAAATCGGCAAGATATATGACTACGACATTATCATCCTCGATCTGATGCTGCCGGATATCGATGGATACGAAGTTCTCCGCCGCCTGCGTGCCGCGCGCGTCACCACGCCGATCCTGATCCTGTCCGGTCTTTCGGAACTCGACAACAAGATCAAGGGCCTGGGCTTCGGCGCCGACGATTATCTCACCAAGCCGTTCGACCGCCGCGAACTGGTCGCGCGCATTCACGCCATCATCCGCCGTTCGAAGGGCCACAGCGACAGCGTGATCCGCACCGGCAAGCTGGTGGTCAATCTCGATACCCGCACCGTCGATGTCGAAGGCTCGCCGCTTCATCTGACCGGCAAGGAATATGGCATTCTCGAACTGCTTTCCCTGCGCAAGGGCACCACGCTCACCAAGGAAATGTTCCTCAACCACCTCTATGGCGGGATGGACGAGCCGGAACTGAAAATCATCGACGTGTTCGTTTGCAAATTGCGCAAGAAGCTGGCCACGGCCGCGGGCGGCGACAATTACATCGAAACCGTGTGGGGCCGCGGTTACGTTCTGCGTGATCCCCCCGGCGCCGAAGCCGCGCGCAACGCCGCCGCATCCAAAACGGCTTAAGATATATCGGCGTTAACAGAGCGGTATGCTTACCGCATTGTTTACTATGCTTTTTTGCATACGCGAAAAAAGCAACTTTGTTGCGCGCGCCCCGCTATGCATTGAAGCGCCACGCAGAATCCGTTTCGCGCGGGAATCCTTATGCCCTTCTTATGAAAATTTGACGCCATAGAGCCTCTTACCTGTGATACATTTATCTCACTCCACAACGTAATCACCCTTACAGAAGGAGGCTTGCTATGGCACTTGAGAATCACATTGAGTCGTTGAAGAAACAACATGCCCGCATGAAGGAAATGGTTCGCGAAGAAGAAGCCCACCCCGCCGCCGACGACACCCTCCTGCATCGCCTGAAATCAAAAAAGCTCGCCCTTAAGGACGAAATTCAAAGACTCTCGCAAGAACTTCAAGCCGCCTAGACCGCGATCCCTTCGGGCGGAAGCATTCATGCTTCTGCCTGAAGGGTGAATCGCCGGTCTCATCAAAAGGACGGCTGGCGTAACTGCCAAGAGGGGGGCCCGGCGTAATGCCGGGTCTTTTTTTTGCCATCTGCCTGTGCGACAGTCCCGACCTCATCAATGGAACCCAGCATGCAGCATCTTCTTTCCCTTATTCAGCATTTCGCCCTGCCCTTTATTCTGGTCATCACGGTCGTCGTGTTTGTCCATGAATTCGGCCATTACTGGGTGGCGCGCCGCTGCGGCATCCGCATCGTCACTTTCTCGCTCAATTTCGGCAAGGCTTTGTTCGGGTGGACCGACAAAAACGGCACCAAATGGCAGGTCGGCTGGCTGCCCCTGGGCGGCTATGTGAAGATGTTCGGCGACGCGGATCCTTCTTCAGCATCGCCGGATGAAACCGTCAAAACCATGACGGAAGAGGAAAAGAAGGTTTCCTTTTTCCATCAGAGCGTCAACAAGCGCGTGGCCGTGGTGGCGGCAGGGCCCGCCGCCAATTACATCTTCGCCATTATCGTGATGGCGGTTCTGTTCATGTTTCAGGGTCAGCCTTATTCGCCGCCTCTGGTCGGCGCGTTGCAGGAAAACGGCGTCGCCGCCCGTGCCGGATTATTGCCCGGCGATAAAGTAATTTCCATCGATGGCGAGACTGTTTCGCGTTTCGAGGACATCAAACGCATCATAACCCTCAGCACCGGATCGCCGGTTCCCTTCGTGATCGAGCGCAACGGCGCGCAGCAGACTTTCACCATCGCCCCGGAGATGACCGAACAGACCGACCATTTCGGCGGCAAGCATAAACTGGGCAAGATCGGCATCGTTTCCGACCGCATCGATTATATCAAGCGCACGCCTGTGGTCGCCGTCGAACAGCCCGCCATCGAAACATGGAATCTGTCCGCCGACACGCTCAAGGCGATCGGCCAGATGGTGATGGGTACGCGCGGGTCGGAGGAAATCGGCGGCCCGCTGCGCATCGCGGAAATGTCGGGCCATATCGCGCAGGACGGCCCCTGGGCGCTGGTCTGGTTCATGGCCATCATCTCGGTCAATCTGGGGCTTGTGAATCTGTTCCCGGTGCCGCTGCTCGACGGCGGGCATCTGCTTTTCTATATCTGCGAAAAACTGCGCGGCAAGCCGCTGCATGAGCGGGTGCAGGAATTCGGCATGCGGATCGGGATGGCGCTGGTCGTCTCGCTGATGCTGTTCGCGACGTGGAACGATCTTGTCCATCTCGAGATCATTTCGAAGCTGCGCGCGTTATTCTCGTGACAGGAACGATGTGATCGCCGCCGAGACATCGGCGGGATCGGTAAAATCGACGCGCGGATGGCGGAACGGCACCCATTGGAAACGCGCGTACCACAAAGTTCCCTGATGCGGAGGCCGCGCGTAATCATAGGCCGCAATCGGGCGGTAGCTTTCCTGCTCCAGCCCGATATAACCGAGATTGTTTTGTTCCGATTTGTAAACCGCAAGGGCTTCGCGCTTGGCCATGCGTTCGCCCGAGGTCAGTTCCATAATACGCGTGGTCTCGTCGGATGAGATGAAACTTTGCGCCCGCGCCGTGCCGCCGAGATTGTTATATTCCGCGAATTCCAGAACGCTTAGCCGCGTTTTCAGCCGCGCGCCTACGGCGTTCAGCGCATCGTGATCGGGATTGCCGCCTTCATAGGCAGGCACCCAGACCTGATCGGGTTTGCAGGCGGCCAGCGCCCTTTCGACCTCACCCATCACCTCTGGCAAATCGCGCCATAACATACGGGCGTCGCGGGGCGACCAGCCGAGCGGCGTCAGCCCCAGCAGACGCGCGGCTTCCTCGCCCTCGGCACGGCGGCGGGCGACGCTTTTCTCGTAATCGGCGCGCTGCCATTTCCATAAGACATCGCGCGCCAGACAGCCATTGGTCAGATAGAGCGCGAAAATCTCGGCCCCGTCGGCGCGGGCGCGCAGGATCGAGCCCGCCTGCGCCACCGCTTCATCGTCGGGATGCGCCACCAGAATAAGGATGCGTTTACCGAACATTCGCCCCCCCGCGCGCCAACTCGCGCCATACCGGCATAAAATCGACCTGCAGGATATCGCCCCAGTCCGCCAACCTGTCGTGGCGGAAAGCCAGCGCATCCTCGCGCATTTTCGCGCGCCGCGCATCGTCCTGCGCCAGTTTTGTGAGAGCTTCGCGCCATGCCTCGACGCCGCTGGACACTTCCTGCATGGCGGCGGGGTAACCCAGCAAGCCTGCGGCGCCGCTGGCCCGCGATACCAGAACCGGGCAGCTGCTCGCCAAGGCTTCGACCCCCACAAGGCCGCCGATTTCGATATCGGAAACCATGGCGAGGCAATCGGCGCTGGCATAAAACCGCGCCAGTTCTTCGGGCATGACCTGCCCCGCCAAAGTCGCGCGGTCGCCCAGTTTCTGTTTCACTTCGTCGCTCATCGGGCCGAGGCCCGTGACCAGCAGATGCAGATCGACGCCCGCCGCGATAGAACCGGCGCAGGCTTCCAGCAGCACCGGCATATTCTTGCCCGCATCGACGCGCCCGACAAACAGTACCACAAAACGCCCCGGCGGAATGCCGTGCTGCACATCCACCAGCGCGCGCGCCGCCTTCTGCGGCGTGAACAGAGTTTTGTCGGCCGCGAGCCGCATCGGCACGATCATCGCCCCCGGTGCGACTTCGCGCGCCACGGCGATATCTGCTTCCCGCATCGCGAATATGGCGGCGCATTTGCGCAGATGCGCGCGCAGTCTTTTTTCCTTCTTGGCGCGTTCGCGCGCCGGAAGGCGGAAAGTGTCGGCGACAAAGCCGCCGATCTTTTCGCCCAGCAAACTGAGCAGCGTCTGGCGCGTGAAAAGCTCGGCGTAAGCAGGCGTGTCGGTATGAAAGGAGGTCGCCAGCGGAATTTTGTTCCATGAAGCGATGCGTTCCGCCGTGCGCGCGAAATTGAAATAGGCATCGGTGGTATGAATGACATCATACTGCGTCAGTTCCTGCGCCAGAGCGGGATGGAACCCGGCAAGATCGGTATGGGCAGGAACATAGGGAAGAAATTTAAGGCGCGATGTACTGAAAACCGGCGACAAAGTGCGGTAGCGCACGTGGGGGGCGAGGATTTCTTCACCGGCGGCGCCGGAAAAATAAATCGTGAGGTCGAGCGGTATATCCTGCCGCGCCGCAGCCTGCGCCAGCCTTTCCCAATATTTCACATGGCCGCCCGCAGCCGCCTCGCGCGGCAAATCGACCAGCACGGCGACGCGCATATTGGGCATTACGGCTCCAGAACCAGTTCATCGGCGCCGCTCTTTTTCAGCTCATCCGCCGAACCCGACAGGGCCACCGATTGCACCGTCACCCAGCGTTCGACGAGATCGCCGTAATGGGGCGAGAACAGATGCCCCGATTGGCCGGTGGCGATCATAAAGCGCGAATTATCGGGGTTCGAAAGATCGTAAAGGCCGCGAAACCCGCCGCCATGCGTGCGCGCGAAGGGATGTTCCGCATCATTGTCGAAACCGCCGCCGCGATCGAGCGTATAAAAATCGCCGCTGCTTTCTACGCTGAGATCCGAGAAACGCCGCAGAACAGGAATATGGCTGAAAAATTTGTTGGTCAGTTGCGCGATATTTTCATGGCCCCAGCGCCACGCACTCATATCGCCGCCCTGCCGTGCGCTCATCATATCGAGGGCGTCGTCGAGGCTTTGCTTGATCTGCGCGCGGCAGGCATCGTCGCCGCACCAATCCTTGGCGTGGTTGGCGACCAGATCGCCGAGCGTCATGGCGGCGAACGGGCCTTTTTCGGTCAGATCGCGGCCGACTTTCTCGGTCAGCATATGTTTGTGGAATTGATAGAGCCAGGCTTCGAACAAAGCCGGTTCGGGTTTGTCCTTGTCCATGACACCGTCCCAATGGACCAGCATGTCGAGTGCCTGTTTCTCGCGCGCGTTATCCGGGGTGACAAACATCAGAAGCGGCAGCATGTCGGTCGCCGCCAGCGACAGATGATCGCCCTGCATCGCCGCCGACATATCCAAAGTTTCCTGCCCGTTGGTGGATAGCATCTGCTGGATGCGGCGGGCGCGATAGGGTTCTTCCCAATCCTGCCCGAAATAATCCGCGCTGTCCGGCCCCACCACGGCGTTGTTGGAATTGAACACATAGCCAGCCGCCGGATTTTCGACATGCGGCAGGCGGTCGAACGGCACGGTGCCGTCCCAGTCATTGTCGCCGCTGGCGCCGTCGGCGGGAACAAGGCCGTGCCCCGCTTTCCGCACCGGCACCAGACCGGGATTGATGTAACCGAACGCGCCCGCATCGTCGGCATAGACGATATTCTGCGGCGGCGTCTGGTACAGTTTGAGATCGTCGATCAGTTCCGCCGCATTGGTGGCGCGGTTCATATGCATGAGGGCTTCGGAAGTCGTATCCTTGTCGCCGAGGCCGGTGAAGGCCAGCGCCATCACATGCCCCGCGCCCGCCAGCGCCGCCATTCTTTCGTTGATATCGGACATCACCGGCCCGTGGCGCGTCGCGCGTACGGTCAAGGTGACATCGGGCGCGCCCTTGACGTGAATCACTTCGTCGCGGGTTGTAAAAGGCTCGCTGCCCTGCGGCGTTACATATTTTGTTGAGTCGGCGGGGTCGATTGTCTCATTGAACAAATCTTCGACGTCGCTGCCGGTCGTGGTGAACCCCCACGCGACATGATCGTTTTGCCCCAGCAGGACAATCGGCAGCCCCGGCACCGTGGCGCCTTTGACATTGGTTTCGGGCGTCACGATGCGCGCCAGATACCATAAAATCGGCGCGGTCAGATCGAGATGCGGATCATTGGCGAGAATGGGTTTGCCCGACAAAGTGCGCGATCCGCCGATGACCCATTCGTTGGAAGCGGCGTGGCCAAGGCCGAGCAGCGCGGCCAGTTTATTGCTCGCATCGCGTTGCGCGGTGGGTGGCACGACCGGCTGCGTCGTCACCGGCGTGCCTGCAGGCGGCATCGGGAACAGCCAGTTTAGTTGGTCAGGCGGCAATTTACCCGCGAGTTCGCCGCGCAGCATTTCGAGATGGTAATTATGGCTCAACTCAAGCGACATCAATTTGCCCCACACGATGGAATCGGCGGGTTTCCACGGTTCGGGCGTAGCGCGCAACAGGAGGAATTCCGGCGGCAGCGCGTCCTTATGCGTATCGAGCCACGCATTAACGCCATCGGCGTAAGCCTGAAAATAAGCCTGCGCTTCGGGCGACATCGCGGCGTAACTGCTTTGCGCCAACGCGTATAATCCCAGCGTGCGCGTGAATTTATCGACGCCGAGCATATCGGCCCCGAAAATTTCCGAAAGCCGCCCCTGCCCGGCGCGGCGCTGCGTTTCCATCTGGAACAACCGTTCACCCGCATGCACGTAGCCCAAGGCCCGCGCCGCGTCATTCATGTTGGCGGCGAAAATATGCGGCACGCCGTTGGCGTCGCGGTAAATATCGACCTGTGCCTTGAGGCCCGGCAAACTCGCCTGCCCGCTGTAATCCGGCTGCGCGCGCTCGAACACATAGACACCGCCGCCGACCACGGCCATGCCCGCCGTCAGGGCCAGCAATGAAACGCCGATTAAACCGCGTTTGGCGAATCTGTAGAATTTATTCATGTCATAACCCCGCGATCGTCATGCCATCCACCCGCAAAGTCGGCGCATCGACCCCGCGCAAAAATTGCAAATCATTCGCCGCCGACAAATTCAGGAACATGTCTTTGAGATTTCCGGCAATCGTCATTTCATTGACGGGGAAAGCGATAATACCGTTCTCGATCCAGAAGCCGGAAGCCGCCTGACTGTAATCGCCGGTCACGCCATTGATGCCCATGCCCATCGTCTCGGTCACGTAAAAACCCTGCTTCACGTCGCGCATCAATTCCTGCGGCGTCATTGTGCCCGCCTGCAGAAACACATTGCTGGCCGAAGGCGAAGGCGGGCCGCCGGTGCCGCGCGAGGCGTGGCCGGTGCTGCGCAGCTTCAGCTGCCGGGCCGAACGCAGATCGAGCAGCCAGGTGGTGAGCACGCCTTTATCGATCAGATCGCGCCGTTGCGGCAGCAGCCCTTCGGCATCAAACAGACGCGAGCGCAGACCGCGCGCGCGGTGCGGGTCTTCGGTAATCGTAATCGCGCCGGGAAATATTTTCTGGCCCAGCCTGTCTTTCAGAAAGCTGGTGCCCCGCGCGACGGCGGAACCCGAAATCGCGCCCAGCAGCGAACCGATCAGGCTGCCTGCAATGCGCGGCTCGTAAAAAACCGGGGCCTGCGCCGTTTCCATCTTGCACGGATTGAGCCGCCGCACCGCACGTTCGCCCGCCGCCTTGCCGATGCTGGCCGCCGCCGGCATATCCGCCGCGAACACGCGGGAAGCATAGTCGTAATCGCGTTCCATGCCGGTGCCGCTGCCCGCCAGAACCGAGGCGCTGAGGCTATATCCTGTCCGGCGATAGGAACCGTAAAACCCGTTGCTGGCGGCGATGCTGGTGCGGCTTTCGCCCCAGCCCGCGCTGACGCCGTCGGAATTGGTCACACCCGCAACCGCGCGCGCGGCGTCTTCGGCTTCGCGCGCCTGCGCGATCAGTTGTTCGGCGGAAAATTCGACCTCGTCGGCCATTTCCACCTGGGGAAATGTTTTCGCCACTTCGCCCGGATCGGCGATGCCGCAAAATTCGTCTTCGGGCGCCAGCTTCGCCATCGCCACCGCGCGCTGCACCAGTTCATCGAGCGCCGTGGCGCCGCGATCGCTGCTCGACACCACAGCCTGTTTTTTGCCGATAAAAACCCGCAGGCCGAGATCGGCGCTGACCGACTGTTCCAGGCTTTCGATTTCACCGAGGCGCAGCGACACCGACAGATCGGTCGCATCCGCCAGCAGCGCGTCGGCGCTATCCGCACCGGCGGCCAGAGCCTTGCGGATCACGCCGTCTAAAACACCCTGCGCCTTATCATTCATCTTTGTTTCCACGTCCTGATATTCCCCAAATCCACATGCACGTGATTGTCTTTCGGATAGAAGGCCACGCCACCGCGCTGCATCGTTTCGGCGATATCGCAGATCGCCTGCCCATAGACATGCTCGATACGGAAATCGACCGCCCAGCCATGCATATGCAGCGATTCCTTGGCGACATTGCCATTGATGGTCGCAAGGCGCGCATTGGTTTCGGGCGTGCGATAGCCCGACAGGATTTCGAACGGCACCGAGGCGGGCAGGCCGAGCCGCGTGCGGATATCGACCATGTAATCGATCAATTCGGGGTCGATGACTCCCGTTACGTTCACATGGCGGTCGCGCATCAGGTAGTTGATTTTACGCATCGCGCTTTTGTCGTAATTGCCGTCATGAAAATAAACCAGATCGAGTTTTTCATGCGCGTAAGGGTAAACAAGAACGATGCGCCGTTCCGCCACCGTATCGGGCTGGGTTTTTTCAAGGCCGCGCCCGGTGACGTTATGATAGCCGGGCCCGCCCAGATTGCCGCAGGCCGCCAAAGCCACCAGCACAAGCGCCGCCAGCCATTTCTGCATCGGTTTTTTCATCCCTGCCCCCGCGCCAAACGATAAAGTCCGTTTTCGTTGATCAGCCAGTTTTCGCCGTCTTTTTCCAGCTTACGCCGCAACTGATAGATATGGGTCTCGAGCGTATGCGTATCGATGCGTTCGTCATAGCCCCAAACTTCGGCGAGAATGTCGCGCCGTGACACGCCGTTTTCATGTTGGGCGAGAAAAACCAGCAGAGCGGTCTCTTTTTCCGTCAGCCGGATCGGTTCGGGCAGGGCAGCACCCGTCAGGCACCGGTTCTGCGGTTCAAGGCGGTAAGGCCCGAACGCGACATCCTTGCCGCGCAGCAAAGGCGCCGTCTCGCTGTAATAATGCAGGCGCGCCATCAGATGCCCAAGGCGGAACGGCTTGGCGAAACTTTCGGAAGCGCCTTCATCCTCGCCGCCCAGCAGCAGGACAAAGGCTTCGTCGGCCCCCGTGAACAGAGAAGCGGTTTTTTTGTCGAAGGCGGCTTCGTCGAAAATATAAATCCCCGCGCCCGCGGCCCCGTCAAAGGCCCGCGCTTCACCAAGGCGGGCGGCTGCTATTTGTTCGGCCACCGCTTCATGCAAGGCGGCATCGGGAATGGACAGGAAAATGGTCATTGACGGCGGGTTGAGATAAAAAGGCGGACGGCGTAAACAATAGTCCGGCAACCGGCTTTGGTGTAGAAGAAAATAATGAATAAGAGTGTTTTAGTCGAACACGTTCAGGATCTTATCATGGTGCGGCGAAAATCGGGGTTTTCCGGTTTTTCGCGCGCAGCGTATTTGACATACGTGAGCAGCGAAAAACCGGGAAAGCACGATTTGCAGCCCAGCAGGATAAGATCATGAGCGTGTTCGTAGCGGGCGTTATGGGCTGGCCGGTGAGCCATTCTCTGTCGCCGCGTTTGCATGGATTCTGGCTGCGCGCCTATGGCATTTCTGGCCGTTACGATGCGCTTGCGGTGCAGCCGGAAAATCTGACGGCTTCTTTGCGCGCTTTGCCGCAGCAGGGGATGCGCGGCGTCAATCTGACGGTGCCGCATAAAGAAGCCGCAATGAAAATCGTCGATAGCCTCGACGACACCGCGCGGCGTATCGGCGCGATCAATCTGGTCACCGTTACCGACGAAGGTAAACTGCACGGAAGCAACACAGATGCCTATGGCTTCGGCGAAAATCTGACGGCGGGCGGGTTCAGCGGCGGCCATAGCGCCCTTCTCCTCGGCGCGGGCGGCGCGTCGCGCGCCATCATCGTCGCCCTTATCGATAAAGGTTTCGGCGATATCCGCATCGCCAACCGCACCATCGAACGCGCGCAGAAACTGGCGCAAGAATTCACCACGCCGCAATGCCGCATAACCGCTGTGACGTGGGACGAAATCCCCGCCGCGATGCGGGAGACCGATCTGCTGGTCAACGCCACCTCGCTTGGCATGCGCGGACAGCCGCCGCTTGAGATCGCGCTCGACACCTTGCCCGTCAGCGCCACCGTCACCGATATCGTTTATGCGCCGCTGGAAACCGCGCTGCTGCAACAGGCGCGGCAACGCGGCCACCGCGCCATCGACGGCCTCGGCATGCTGCTGCATCAGGCGCGGCCCGCTTTCGCCGCTTTCTTTGGCCGCGACCCCGAAGTGACGCCGGAATTGCGCGCTTACCTTCTCGCTGATAGACAAGAGACATGAAACAACCAGCCCGCCCGCGCATGCTTATCCTCGGCCTGACCGGCAGCATCGGCATGGGCAAAAGCACCGCCGCCGCCATTTTGCGCGCGCGCGGCTTCCCGGTTTACAGCGCCGACGACGCCGTGCATGCCCTTCTTAAAAAAGGCGGCAAGGCGGTCAAACCGGTGGCCAGGCTTCTCCCCACCAGCCTTAAACGCGGCGCCATCGACCGCAAGCATCTGGGGCTGGCGGTTTTCGACCAGCCCAGAAAACTGCGCCAGCTCGAGAAAATCCTGCATCCCCTGATCCGTCGCACCGAGCGAGCCTTCCTCGCCAAAGCCCGCAAGGACAAAGCCCGCGCCGCCATTCTTGAAATCCCGCTGCTGTATGAAACCGGCGGCGAGAAGCGCTGCGATTACACTTTTTGCGTCACCGCGCCCCGCGCGCTGCAGCGCGCCCGCGTCCTTGCACGCCCCAATATGACGCCGGCGAAATTCAAAGCCATTCTCGCGCGGCAGATGCCCGACGCCGAGAAACGCAAATATGCCGATTTCATCATTCCCACCGGCAAGGGGCTGGCCGCCACCGCGCATCATCTCGACAAGGCTTTGCGCGCCATAAACCTGCTGCCTTAAGGATATGTGCCCCTTTTGAAAATGAAGGGCCACCCGTGCCGTCATCCCGCACAAGCGCGCCCTTCCGCGCGCGCGATGCGGGACCCAGAGGGTCTCTCAACAAGACAAGCCCTTCCTTATGGAGAGGCCAACTGGGTCCCGCACAAGCACCCAAGAGGGTGCTTGTGCGGGATGACGGCACGGGTGGCGCTTAATCTGCAACCAGCGTCCGTAGATGACTTGACCATAGGGTACGGCAATCCTATCGTTTAGCTATGTCGATTATTCCGCACGGGCTAAGCCGCAACCTGCAATTTTATTTGTCGGGGCCGCTGCCCTGCCCCTATCTGCCCGCGCAGGTCGAGCGCAAGCTTTTCACGCGCCTCGACAGCCCCGACCCAGCCGAAAACGCCGCCATCAACGCCACATTGTGCCGCACCGGATTCCGCCGCAGCCACGATGTCGTTTACCGCCCGGCCTGCACCGCCTGCAATGCCTGCATTCCGGTGCGCATTCCCGTCAAACTGTTCAAGCCTTCGCGCAACCTCAAACGCCTCGCCGCACGCAATGCCGATCTTGTCTGGCAACGCGCCACCACCGCGCCCGACGCCGAAATGTTCGCCCTGTTCAGCGCCTATCAGCAGGGCCGCCACGCCGATAGCGACATGGCCCATATGACCGACGCTGAATTCGCCGCCATGCTGCAGGAGGGGCAGGCCGACACGCATATGTATCAATTGCGCGACGGGGGCGGAGCGCTTAAAGCCTGCGTCATCGCCGATCATGTCGGCGACGGCATTTCGGCGGTCTATAGTTTCTTTACCCCCGACGAACCGCGCCGCAGCCTCGGCACCCAGATCATTCTGTCGCTTGTTACCGAAGCGCAAGCCCGCGACTGGCCCTTTCTCTATCTCGGCTACTGGGTCGCAGAGTCGCGCAAGATGTCGTACAAAGCCCGTTTCAAACCGCTGCAAGCGCTCGGCCCGCAGGGCTGGGACTGGTTGGAGTAACCCCATGGAACCGATTTTCAAACTGACCTGGCTGTTGCTGCTCGGCCTCTCGCTGATTTTCGTCGGCGGATTCGTGCTGTGGGTCTATGGCGCGCAAACCCGCAAGCCGGTGGAAATCGACGGCCCCGAACGCGACGCCACCCGCCAGTTCCATGCCCATCTGGTGAAATGGTTTTTCCTTTACGGCGTCTTCGCGGTCATCAGCGGGCTGATTTGCCTGATGATCGTTGCCCCGCTTATGCTCTAACGGCATCCCGCAACGCATCCAAACCCACCCGATTGCGCCCAGATTCAAAGGGTTAAAACGCGTGCGCTGCATCTTAACGGTCTTCAATGAATATTAACGTTACGATCCTATAATGATTATGGGAAAAGCTTCGTTATCTGTTTGAATTTCCAGACAGAGGGCGCGAAGCCGGGTCAGGGACATGAAAGGCGGGCGCAACCGCGATTATTTAACAAGTGCCGATTTCCGGCAGGCCTTTTTCTTAACCCTGATCCTGACAGTTTCATTCCAGCCCCGCCCCGCCCATAGCGACGCGATGACCGACGATCCGCTATACAAACAGCGCGTCAGCGAAGTCACCACTTATCTCCGCAAGCAGGCTTTGCAGGGCGCGTCGATCCTGCCCGGCGATGTGCGCGAGGCGATGGGCTGGTTCTCGGGCGGCTGGCACGCGGTGACAATGCCCGGCGGCGATGACGAGGCCGAAGGGGTGGCCGACGCCGCGCCTGACGAGGCCGCGCAGAAACTGACCAAAGAAATTGGCACGCCGCTCGAAAATACCGGTTCTTCACCCTGGCATTTCGCGGCCACTTTGCATCACAAGGGATTTTTGCCGACGCATGACGCCGCCGTGATGGGCGTCGGTTTCCAGCATTCCACCTTCGACAACAAGATGATGATCACTATCCGGCCCTTCTATGGCCAGAACTGGCTGTCGCTGCGCGGTTACTGGGGCGCCGAAATGACGCTCGACATCGCCAAGAAAGAAGACGGGATGCCGTGGGGCAAAATGGTGATCGGCTATGTCGGCGGCAATGACAAGCTGACCGACCACGGCACCGGCATCGATCTGCATGGCGATGTCGATCTGACCCACAATGTGCAATTCACTTCGGGCCTCAAGCAGAACAGCGCCGACGGCAACAGCGACTATGCCATGCTGCGCTGGCGCATGGCCATCGACCCCGATTAATTGCGCCGATAATCCATGAAGAACGG
The DNA here is from genome assembly GCA_031291435.1 of Alphaproteobacteria bacterium. Taxonomy (GTDB): domain Bacteria; phylum Pseudomonadota; class Alphaproteobacteria; order UBA9219; family UBA9219; genus CAIXLI01. The sequence continues at coordinate 45,738 of JARLJC010000370.1, forward strand.
CGTGCGCCCCGCCGCTATCGCTTTTTCCTGATAGCGCGTCGGCACCCAGTCGGGCGGCGGCGTGGAACTGTCATAGATACAGGTGAAATCCGCGTGGCCCGTGAGGGATTCGCGCATCCATGCGACAAGGCCCGGATGATCGGAAGCGAGGCGCAGCACCCCGCCTTTTTTGATCGCACGCGCCAGTCGCGGCAGATTTTCAGGCCCGATGAAACGCCGTTCGGCATGGCGTGATTTCGGCCACGGATCGGCGAACAGGACAAAACATCTTTCCAATGAAGCGGGCGGCAGCGCATCGAGCACCAGCCGCGCATCGTCGTTGAACACGCGGACATTTTCGATTTTCTCGCGTTCAAGATGATCGAGCAGGCTGGCAACGCCGTTGACGAAAGGCTCGCAACCGATGAAATGCGTTTCAGGATGCAGTTTGGCCTGCGCCGCGAGATGCTCGCCGCCGCCGAAACCGATTTCCAGAACCAGCGGGGCTGTGACTTCTAATTTTTCACCCTCGCGCAGCACCAGCTGCACGCGCGGCAAAAATTCATCCATCAGCATGGCTTTGCGCACGCGCAAGGGGCGGCCCTTGCGGCGGCCGAAAACGCGGGTGGGCGGGGCCTCGGTCACGATCAGAGTTTGTAGAGGCTCTTCAGTTCCGAAACGAGGTCGAGCCGTTCCCACGAAAAATGCCCGTCATCCTCGGGCTCGCGGCCGAAATGCCCGAACGAAGAAGTCTTTTTGTAAATCGGGCGGTTCAGCTGCAGATGCTCGCGAATGCCGCGCGGCGACAATTTCACCATGTCGCGCAAAATCTGCGGCAGGTTGGCGTCGTCGACATGATGCGTGTCATGCGTGTTGACATAGAGCGCGAGAGGTTCCGACACGCCGATGGCGTAAGCCAACTGCAACGTGCAGCGATCGGCAATGCCCGCCGCGACCACATTCTTGGCGAGATAGCGCGCCATGTAAGCCGCCGAACGATCGACCTTGGTGGGGTCTTTGCCCGAGAAAGCGCCGCCGCCGTGAGGCGCAGCACCGCCGTACGTATCGACGATGATCTTGCGCCCGGGTAACCCTGCGTCGCCGTCGGGCCCGCCGATGACGAAACGGCCGGTCGGATTGACGTAGAAATCCTTGTCGTCGCACATCCAGTTTTCTGGCAGGGCCTTAATGACAAAAGGCCGCACCAGCTCGCGCACTTCGGCCTGATCGATGGTTTCGTCATGCTGGGTCGAGACCACGACGCTGGCGGCGCGCACCGGCTTACCGTCGATATATTCCAAAGTGACCTGGCTCTTGGCGTCGGGCCCGAGCAGAGGCAATTTGCCCGCGTGACGGTCTTCGGAAATCAGGCGCAGGATTTTATGCGCGTAGTAAATCGGCGCGGGCATGTAAGTCGGCGTTTCGCGGCAGGCATAGCCGAACATGATGCCCTGATCGCCCGCCCCCTCATCCTTGTTGCCCGAAGCATCGACGCCGACGGCGATGTCAATCGATTGTGGATGCACGTAATTCTGGATATCGGCCCATTGCCAATGGAACCCGCGTTGCGCATAGCCGATTTCGCGTATGGCGTCGCGCGCCACGCGTTCCATATCGGCGGGCGTGATCGAAGCGGGGCCGCGAATTTCCCCGGCCATCACCACGCGGTTGGTCGTCGCCAGCGTTTCCACCGCGACGCGGCTGTGCGGATCGGCGGCCAGAAACAGATCGACCACCGCGTCGGAAATACGGTCGCAGACTTTATCGGGATGGCCTTCGCCGACGGATTCGGAAGTGAACAGGAAATTGTTGGAGACGGTCATGGAAACTCGCTTGTGACGGAGGGGTTTTAGGGAAGGTAAGGATTCAGGCGGCTTTGGCTTTCTGGGCGCGCTCGACACCATCCATGATCAGCGACCGCGCTTCTTCGGCGTCGCCCCAGCGGAGGATTTCGACCCATTTGCCTTTTTCGAGGTCCTTGTAGTGCTTGAAGAAATGCTCGATCTGGTCGAGCAGAATCTTCGGCACGTCGGCGCAGGATTTGATATGCGCGGTAAAGGGGCTGAGCTTGTCGGTCGGCACGGCAATGATCTTTTCGTCCTGGCCGCTTTCGTCCTTCATCAGCAGAACGCCGATGGGTCGCGAGGCGACGACAGCGCCATGGGCAATCGGCAGCGGCGCAATCACGAGAACATCGCAGGGGTCGCCGTCGCCCGAAAGCGTGTGCGGCACGAAACCGTAATTGGCGGGATAGAACATCGCCGTGGACATAAAACGATCGACCAGCAGCGCGCCGCTGTCTTTATCGACTTCATATTTAATCGGCGAACCGCCCTGCGGAATTTCGATGACGACATTGACAGTCTCGGGAGGATTTTTCCCGATCGAAAGCTTGCTGAGATCCATAGTCTTTTCTTCTTCGCTGTTAGGGTGGAAACCGGGGTTCGGGGGTCAAGAACTGTCTTGCTTGAACCCCGAACCCTCTAAACTCGCATCGGCATGAGGACGTATAACGCGCTCGCATCCGATACATCGGTGATGATCGCCGGTGCTGTGGCGTCGGCAAGGTTGAACCGCGCCCCGTCGCCTTCGATCTGTTGCAGAATATCGAGAAGATAACGCGCGTTGAAACCGACATCGATCAAAGCGCCGTCATACTTGGCTTCCAGCTCTTCCGTGGCGCTGCCCGCTTCCGGCGAATTGGCCGACAGCACGACATGCCCGGGCGCGAGGCTCATTTTAATGGCGCGCGATTTTTCCGAAGAAATGGTGGCGACGCGATCGACCGCATTGGCGAACACGCGCGTATCGACTTCCAGAATCTTGTCATTGCCAGAGGGAATAACCCGTTCGTAATCGGGGAAAGTACCGTCGATCAGTTTCGACGTAATCACCACGCCATCGAAGGTGAAACGCACTTTGGCTTCGGACAAAGAAATCTCGATCTCGCCGGCGCTTTCTTCGATCAATTTGCGCACTTCGCCCACGGTTTTGCGCGGCAGAATAACACCCGGAATGCCTTTAGCCCCTGCCGGTGCGGGCATTTCGACGCGCGCCAGACGATGCCCGTCGGTGGCCACCGCGCGCAGCACTTCGACATTCTTGTTCTTGGCGGTATGCAGGTAAATGCCGTTGAGATAGTAACGCGTTTCCTCGGTCGAAATCGCGAAGCGCGAACGGTCAATAAGGGCGCGCAGATCTTCCGCCGACAATTTGAAATTATGCTTGAGATCGCCTTCCGGCATTTTGGGGAAATCTTCGACCGGCAGGCAACCGAGTTTGAAATGCGAACGGCCCGAGGACAATGTGAGCTGGTTCGACCCGGCGGCGCTGAGTTCAACTTCGGCGCCATCCGGCAATTTGCGGACGATTTCATAAAGCGTATGGGCGGGGGCGGTGATCGCGCCGGTCTTGCCTACTTGCGCTTCCACAGTCTCGTTAATCTCGATTTCCATATCGGTAGCGGCGAAAGAGACTTCTGACCCCGTCACGCGGATCAACAGGTTGGCGAGGATGGGAATGGTGTTGCGCCGCTCGACGACGCTTTGCACGTGACCGAGACTTTTAAGAAGGGCGTCGCGCGACAAAGTGAATTTCATGGATGTATCCCGAAAAGGGGTCTGACGCTGAAAATAGATTAATGTAACCGATTAGCAAAGAAAAGAATGGAGGGGAAGAGAGGGGAAGAAAGATAGAGAAAAAAGAGGGGGCGAGAGAGGAGGATGCCAGCACGGCTCTTGTTTCCCCCTCGTTCTTCCCCTACTCTTTCCCTCGTTTTTCTCTAGCCCCATCTTCCTTATGACCTCAACCTATCAGCATTTCGGCGTTATCGGCGCGGGCGCATGGGGCACGGCCCTGGCGCAAACGCTAAAACGCACGGGCCGCAACGTCACTTTGTGGGCGCGCGAAGGCGATCTTGTGGCCAATCTCGCGCAAAAGCACGAAAACACCGTCTATCTGCCGGGCATCAGACTCGACCCCGGCCTGCAATTCACCGCCAGCCTCGCCGATCTTGCGGGCTGCGACGCGCTTATCCTCGCGGTGCCTGCCCAGTTTTTGCGCGCAGCCTGCAAATCTCTGGCCGCCCTCAATCTTCCGGTCCACACGCCCCTGATCGTGGCATCCAAAGGCATCGAGCAAGGCAGCCACCGGTTAATGAGCGAAGTGGCGGCGGTCGAACTGCCCGGCCACCCTGTCTATATCCTGTCAGGCCCCAGTTTCGCGGGCGAAGTGGCGCAAGGGTTGCCCGCCGCGTTGACTTTGGCCAGCGAAGCCCCCGGCGATGCGCTCGCCCGCGCGATGTCGTCGCCCGCCTTCCGGCTTTACACCACCGACGATATTATCGGCGCGCAGATAGGGGGGGCGGTTAAAAACGTGCTGGCCATCGCCTGCGGCATCGTGGTCGGGCGCAAACTGGGCGACAATGCCCGCGCCGCGTTGATGACACGCGGATTGGCCGAAATCATCCGCCTTGGCGCGGCGCTGGGCGCACGCCCGGAAACCTTGATGGGCCTGTCCGGCCTCGGCGATGTCGCGCTGACCTGCTCCAGCCCGCAATCGCGCAATATGTCGCTGGGCATCGAGCTCGGCGAAGGCCGCAATCTCGATGAAATCCTCGCCTCGCGCAGCAGCGTGACCGAAGGCGCCAGCACGGCTTCGGCGGCATGGGCTCTCGCCAATCATCACGGCGTCGATATGCCGGTGGTCAGCGCCGTCGATCAGATTTTGCGCGAGCGCAACAGCATCGACGATACTATTTCCAATCTTCTCTCGCGGCCTTTGCGGCAAGAGGCGGCCTAGGACGAGGGAAAGATTGGGGGAAGAAAGAAGAGAAAAGATCGGGGGTAAGCGGCAGCCTTGTCTCCCTTGGCGCTTTCCCCTATTCTTTCCCTTCTTTCTTCCCTCCACTTTCCCTATCTCCTCTTTTCATGCACTATTGGTTGATGAAATCGGAACCCACCGTCTATCCGTGGGCACAACTGGTCAAGGATAAACGCACCGGCTGGGGCGGCGTGCGCAACTATCAGGCCAATAATAATATGAAGGCCATGCAATTGGGCGATAAGGCTTTTTTCTATCATTCCAATGAAGGCCTCGCCATCGTCGGCATCATGGAAATTGCCGCTTTGTGGCATCCCGATCCCGACGACGCGACCGGCAAATTCGGCATGGTCGATGTCGCCCCCGTCAAGCCGTTCAAACAACCTGTAAGTCTTGCCGACATAAAGGGGCATGCAGGCCTCGCCAACATGGCGATGCTGAAACAGGGACGGCTGTCGGTATCGCCAGTCACGCCTGCCGAATGGAAAATCATTTGCGCGATGGGCGGCATTTAGAGTTTCGCAATTTTTTTGAATTAAGATGTTGGCATAAAGGAAAGCATGCGTTAGCTTCCGTGAAACCTTATTCTGATTTGCCCCCTATGTTCGAGCGTTCACGCAGTTTTGGTTGGTCTTCAGTCGCCGCCGCCGTTCCGTGGCGCGGGGTTTCCCAACGCTTCTCGTTCCTTATATTCGTGGCTTTGGGCTTGATGTTGCTGGTCTTTTCGCAGGCTCAGCCGGTTCTGGTCTCGAACATCCGCATCCATGCCGTCGATACCATGGCCCCTGTCCTCGACGCGGTGGCCCGCCCCATGACGGCGATTGAAAGCGCCGTCAAAAATATGCGCGACACGCTGGCCCTTCGCGCCGATAACCAGAAATTGCGCGGCGAAAACGCGCAGATGATCGAGTGGCAGAATGCGGTCGTCTCGCTGGAAAGCGAGAATCGCGAATTGCGCGCCCTCCTCCATTTCAAGGCCGAACCCGGCCTCGCTTATATTTCGGCCCGCGTTATCGCCGATACCGGCGGCGCCTATGCGCGCGGACTGATCGTCACCGCGGGCAAAACCGACGGCGTGCGCGAAGGTATGGCGGCCATGACCGGCGAAGGGCTGATCGGCCGCGTGGTCGAAGTAGGCGACTGGTCGTCGCGCGTCCTCCTTATCACCGACCTCAATTCACGCATTCCGGTCACCGTCACCGATAGCGGCGATCGTGCCATTCTGGCGGGCGACAATTCGCCGCAGCCCAAATTAATGTTCATGCCGCGCGATGCCGCCGTCAGCGACGGCGCGCGCGTCGTCACCTCGGGCCATGGCGGCATTTTCCCGCCCAACCTTCCGGTCGGCGTTCTGCAGGAACCCGAACATGGCGTCTTCACCGTGGTGCCCGCCGCCGATCTCGGCCGCGTTTCTTACGTCCGTCTGGTCGATTTCGATCTCAAGGGCGGCAATTTCAATACCATCGAACGCCGGTTGCAGGCCGAAACCCACGGTAAGTAAGCCCAGAGCTTACTTTATTTGGGCGTAATTTACGCTTTCCGTCAGGCCCCGCCCATCGTACATAGACTCCTCAACCGACTGGAGCCGAAGCCTGTTCAGAATCTCGTCAGGCCGCGGTGAAAATCGGGGTTTTCCGCGTTTTCGCGCGCAGCGTATTCTGATATACGTGAGCAGCGAAAACGCGGAAAAGCGCGATTTGCAACCCGGCATCACGAGATTCTGAACAGGCTTTGATGGATGTTGTCTGGCAAAGGCTCGATCACGCGCTGCGCCTCGCCGTGCCCGCCACGGTGACGCTGCTGATGACCCTGCTCGGCGTCATCGTGTGGCCGCTGCCTTATCTTGGCCCTGTTGCGCCGCCTCTGGCCTTTATCGGGCTTTATTACTGGTCGGCGCACCGGCCCGATCTGTTCCCGCCCGCGGTCGCTTTCGGCATCGGCATCGTCAACGACATGCTCAATGATTTGCCGCTCGGCGTTTCCGCTTTGCTGTTCACCCTCGCGCACCAGCTTATTTTCCAGCAGCGCCGTTTTTTCGCCGGGCAATCTTTCCTTATGCTGTGGTCGGGCTTTGCGCTGGCCTCGGCGATTTTCATGCTGGCGGAATGGACTCTGATCGCGCTTATCAACTGGCAGATCGCGCCGTTCCTGCCGGTGCTGCTGCAAACCGTACTCGCCATCATCATTTTCCCGGTGCCCTGCTGGATTCTGATCCGCATGCAGCGCGCCGTCTTCATGGGCCAATAAAGTGGCGGGCAACACCGAAAAATCCCGCATCTTCACGCGCCGCGCCATTCTGATCGGCGGGGCGCAGGTCGGGCTGTTCTCGCTGCTGGCGGGCCGCCTTTATTATCTGCAGGTTTTGCAGGGCAACGAATACCGCGCCATGGCCGAGGAAAACCGCATTTCCTTACGCATGATAGCGCCGCCGCGCGGCCGCATCCTCGACCGGTTCGGCACGCCCCTGGCGCAGAACGACCAGACTTACCGCGTGGTGCTGCTGCCCGAGCAGGTCACCGATCTCAACGACCTGCTCGGCAAACTCGGCGGCTATATCGATCTCGGCGACCTCGACCGCAAGCGCATCGAGCGCGACCTGCGCGACCGCAGCGGCTTCAACGCCATTCTGGTGCGCGATAATCTGACCCGCGACCAGATGGATGTGATCGCCGTACATACGCCCGAACTGCCCGGCGTCGATATCGACGCCGGCGAGTTGCGCGCCTATCCCTATGGCGAAACCACCGCGCATATCCTTGGTTATGTCGGCACCGCCTCGCAAAAAGAAATCGAGGATGACGAGGACAGCGCCGTCCTGAAAATTCCCGGCTTCCGCATCGGCAAGAACGGCGTCGAGAAACAATATGAACCCGCCTTGCGCGGCGAAGCGGGCGATGTCGAAATGGAAGTCAACGCCCATGGCCGCGTGGTGCAGGAACTGGTGCGCCACGATCCGCGTTCCGGCAACGATTTGACGCTGGCCATCGATATAGGATTGCAGCAATTCGTGCAGCAGCGCCTCGCCCGCGAAGAAGGGGGAGCGGCCGTCATCCTCGACATCCATAGCGGCGAAGTATTGGCGCTGGCTTCGCAGCCGAGTTTCGACCCCAATCTTTTCACGCTCGGCATCGCGCAGGATGACTGGGACAAGCTCAACGACGACATCCATTCGCCGCTGCTCAACAAGGTTATCGGCGGCGTCTATGCCCCCGGTTCGACCATCAAGCCGATCATCGCCATGGCGGCGCTCGACGCCAATATCGCGGCGCCCGACGAAACGGTTTACTGCCCCGGCTTCTATGAATTCGGCGGGCATACCTTCCATTGCTGGAAACATGGCGGGCACGGTCATGTCAATATGACCGAAGCCTTGGCCGGTTCCTGCGACACTTATTTCTACGATCTCGGCCACCGCGTCGGCATCGATCTTATCCAGTCGATGGCGCAGCGTTTCGGGCTGGGCCAGAAACTCGGCATCGACCTGCCGCACGAACGCGGCGGCTTCGTGCCCAGCCGCGCCTGGAAGCTCGCCAATCGCCACGAAGCGTGGCAGCAGGGCGAAACGCTGATCGCCGCCATCGGGCAGGGTTATATGCTGACCTCGCCCTTGCAACTCGCGGTCATGGCGGCGCGCATCGCCAATGGCGGCTATGCCGTCATCCCGCATATCGCCCAGAAAGTCGGCGACGCCACCGCTGTTTCCGAGAACTGGCCGTCGATGGGCCTCAAGCAGCGTCACCTCGATGTGGTGAAGCAGGGCATGAGCGACGTCATCAATGCGACCTCGGGCACCGCTTATGCCGCGCGCATCACGCAGGCGGGCATGGAAATGGCGGGCAAGACCGGCACCGCGCAGGTCCGCCATATCTCCGAGACCGAGCATGAAGAAGGCGTCACCAAGAACGACGCTTTGCCGTGGAAAGAACGCGACCATGCTTTGTTCGCGGGCTTCGCCCCCGTCGGCAATCCGCGTTATGCCGTCGGCGTGATCGTCGAACATGGCGGCAGCGGCGCGCATCAGGCCGCCCCTATCGCCCGCGACATTTTGCTGGAATGCCAGAACCGCGCCGCTAAAAGCTGAAACGCGCCTCTACGGTTTCGTCTCCAGCGCCGCGACGCGGGCGCGCAAATCGTCATTGTCGGTTTTTAGCTCCTGAATGGCTTTCACCAGCAGCGGCGTGAGGCGGCCATAATCGACCGCCCAGGGCTGTTGCTTCGGATCGTCGCCGCCGACGGTCACGGCTTCGGGATAAATTTCATATAAATCCTGCGCGATGAAGCCCTGCATCCGTTTCTTTGCCGGGTCGGCGATAAAATTGAAGTCGGATACCGGAATTTTTGCGAGTTCCGCAAGTCCGCGCACGGTGGGGGCGATATGTTCCTTCAACCGGCGATCGGAAAGATTGTTATAGGTTACGCCGCTACTGGTTTCGCCGATATAGCCGACATGTGCCCCCGCCGCGTTAAGAAAATCGATTGCACGCGTAGAGTCGGCGGCAGGTTTAAGGGCGATGCCAAATTGGGTGCCTGCTCCGGTATAATAAATGCTGAGGCTTGAAAGCGAACCCGGATATGCATCTGCAACGACGTTAATGCCGACATCGCCTACGAATTGGAAAGTGGTGGCAGTTGAGCTGGCCCCGGTAAACCACAAAGGCTGGCTGGCCGTCCCTGCACCGTTGAAACTTTCGATATAGTTGACGTTATTATTATAGGCGTCCACTACTAGCTGGCCGCTGGAACTTCTGATCGCGAAGTCCGCGCTGCCGTTCGAACCATAGACATCAAGAGGAGCGACGGAGCTTGCCGTCCCGATGCCGACACGCTGGCTGCTGTCGATATGCAGCGCCTCGGTGCCGCCGGTGTAAAGCCCGACATTGCCTGCCGCCGTTGAGGTGATACCATCGGTGACGGCCAAAGCCGGACGCGTGCTGCCCAGCACAGCCATTAATACAATAAAAACAGGGAAATATTTTTTCGCCACGGTTGACTCTCCACCGCCAGTCCCGCCAAACTATGTATTATAATACATGGTACACGAAAGAGAAAAGTTGTCCATCTTTATAGATGGATATCCAGAAACTCATCGGTTTGAACGTGCGCCGGCACAGAATGGCGGCCAAAATTTCGCAGGAAGAGCTGGCGGCGCGCATGGATGCCGATCAGGCCTATATCAGCAGGCTGGAAGCGGGTCACAAAAATCCTACCGCGACCACGATAGAGCAGATTGCCAACGCCCTGAGCATCGAGGCGAAAATGCTTTTCGAAAAATCGAAATAGAAACCTAAAGATAAAATCTTAGCCAGTACAAGCCGGCCACAAGGCCCAGAAACAGAAACGGCGCGAAGGTCACCCGCGTGATCTGATAACGCGCCACGCGCGCCGCGAGGATCCACGCCACCGCGAGACACGACCCGATCCCCCACGCATAAAGCGCAGGCAAAGCGCCAAAACACGCCACCGCCAGCGCCGTCCATTTGGCGTCGCCCATACCGAGCGCGTCATAATGAAATTTCCGGTACCACGCGAAATTGATCGCCCATACGATCAGCCCGGCAAGGATGGCCTGCGTCAAATGCACGCCCGCCAGCATCCACGACCCGAACAATCCCTGCAACCCGGCCACGGCCACAAGCCCGAGGAAAATCAGCCCGTCCGGCACCAGAGTCGTGAAAGCGTCGATGGTCGCGGTCAAAGCCAGAAGAAAAAGAACCGCCGCCGTTACCCACCAGAGATCAAGCGGCATGCCGGGCGCGGCTTCGACCAGCAGGCTCCGGGCAATGTCGCAAGGCGCGCAGGCGAAAGCCATGACCGTTTACGGCAGGCAGTTGGCGTTCGGGGTGCCGGTCGGCATCGTGATCCACACCGTGAATTTCTGCGAAGCCTTGGCCGGATTGTAAATGACTTCGTTGGTGGCGCTGTACGCCGTCGCGCTGTTGAATTTGGCGGCGGCGTGAGTCAAGCCGGTCACGATACCGGAATTGCTCATCGGGTTGGCGCTGCTCGGCGTCGTCCAGAAACAGCGACCGCCACCAGCCGCCGCGTCGTCGATATACATCCAGTCATTGAAGCCCGAAGTCGGCGGCGGCAGTAACGTAGCCCCCCACAGCGACGATCCCCCCATCGGCGCGCAGGTCAGCGATTTTACGGCGGTGCCGCTACCGGTCGAGGTCGGATAGGCGTCGGTGCTGGGCGAGACCGAGCCGGTCGAAACCGCGAGGCTGTATTGCATATTGCATTGATTGATGGCGTTGCGGATCAGGTTCGCCTGCGCCGTGACATCGGCATTGATGCGATCGGTGCCGCTGGCCACCTGATAGTCGCTGTTGCCCGAAGCCATGTAGGCGGCGATGATCGCCAAAATCGCGAGGATGAAAAGAATAGGCCCGATGGCGATGCCGGCCTGAGGAGAGAATCGCGGCGTCTGGATCATATCATTCTCCCAAAAAACGGGCTTAATGCGCGTCGGCGTGCGCGCCTTCTTTAAGTATGAACCTCTTGCCGCAATAAGGGCAATCGACAAAGCCTTCTTTGGCTATTTTCAGGTAAACGCGCGGATGCGGCGAGCTGTCGGCATCGCCGTCGCAGGCGATCTTGGCGGTATCGACGATAATGGTTTCGGGGGGTTGCATGACGGCTCCCTGAGAATAACTGGAAATAGGCTGCAACCGTTATCCCTTACCCTGCGTTTTTGTCAACCGGCGGGGCGAATTTTTCCTGCCGCCCTGCCATTTCCGCGCTACAATCGCCCTCTCGAAACGCAGGTAATCATGACCGAACCGACCCACCCCGCCAATGCCGTCGATATTACCGGCCTCGTCAAAACATACCGCAGCACGAAAGGCCGCCCCGGCAAGCAGGCGCTGAAAGGCATCGATCTCGCTATCCCGCGCGGCAGTATTTTCGGCCTGCTCGGCCCCAATGGCGCTGGCAAATCGACGCTTATCAATATTCTGGCGGGGCTGGTCGTCAAAACGTCGGGCGAGGCCAAAATCTGGGGTTACGACGTCGAAAGCCAGTCGCGCATGGCGCGGTCTTCCATCGGCGTGGTGCCGCAGGAACTTAATCTCGACGCCTTTTTCACGCCGCGCGAATTGCTGGAATTGCAGGCGGGGCTTTATGGCGTGCCGGCCGGTGAACGCCGCACCGACGAATTATTGAAAGCCGTCGATCTGACCGACAAGGCCAACGCCTATGCCCGCACTTTATCGGGCGGCATGCGGCGGCGTTTGATGGTCGCCAAGGCGATGGTGCATTCGCCACCGGTGCTGGTGCTCGATGAGCCGACGGCGGGCGTCGATGTCGAATTGCGCAAATCTTTGTGGGAATATGTGCGCGCCTTGAATGCGAAGGGCGTCACGGTGCTGCTGACCACGCATTATCTGGAAGAAGCGCAGGAATTGTGCGACCGCATCGCCATTATCAATAATGGCGAGTTGGTCGCCAACGATACCAAGGCCAATCTGCTGCGCCGCATCGACAACAAGAAACTGACGATTGCGGTTGACCGCGATTTAACTGATTTGCCGCCTGCCCTTACCGCGCAGGGCTGGGAAAAACTCGACGCCCGCCATCTGACGGTCGCCTATAAACCGAGCCAGACGCCGGTGGGCGCGCTCTTATCGGCTCTCGGAGAAAATGGTTTGGGTATTGCCGACCTCAGCACCGAAGAAACCGACCTCGAAGATATTTTCCTGCAATTGACGAGAAGGGTGGGATAGAAAGAGGATAGAGAGAGGAGAACGGAGCCCCCCCTTCTCTCCCTCTTCTTCCCTCTCTATCCTCTCCCTTCCTCTAATATTCGCGCTCAACCGTGAAATCGACGATATCGAGCAGCGCGCGCTTGACCGGATGATCGGCGAACAGGCCCAGGGCATCGCGGGCAATCGCGCCATAATGGCGGGCGCGGTCGATGGAATCGCGCAAAGCATGATGCCGGTGCATGAGATCCTGCGCATGGGCAAGGTCGCCTTCGCGATGATCGGTATCTTCCAGCGTGCGTTTCCAGAAAGCGCGTTCCGCCTCCGACCCGCGATGAATGGCGAGAATGACCGGCAGCGTGACCTTGCCTTCGCGGAAATCGTCGCCCACGGTTTTGCCGAGCCGCGCCTGCTCGGCGGAATAATCGAGCACATCATCGACGATCTGAAACGCGATGCCGAGATTGAGGCCGAAGGTGCGCAAGGCCTCTTCTTCCGAGGAAGGGCGTGCCGCGACTACGGCACCAATGCGGCAGGCCGCCGCGAACAGTTCCGCCGTTTTGGCGCGCACGACTTCGAGATAGGCCTGTTCGCCGGTTGTGCTGTCGTTAGTCGTCGCCAATTGAAGAACTTCGCCTTCGGCAATCACCGCCGAGGCATGCGACAAAATCCGCAGCACATCGATGGAGCCGTCTTCGACCATTAACTCGAACGCGCGGCTGAACAGAAAATCGCCGACCAGAACGCTGGCTTCGTTGCCGAACAAAGCATTGGCCGATGGGCCGCCGCGGCGCAGGTCGCTGGCATCCACCACATCGTCATGCAGCAAGGTAGCGGTATGAATGAATTCGACCGAGGCCGCCAGTTTGCGGTGACGCTGGCCTTCATAGCCGCAGAGTTGCGCAGCGGCCAGAGTCAGAATCGGGCGCAGACGCTTGCCGCCCGCCGCGACGATATGCCCGGCGAGGCGCGGGATCATCGCCACGCGCGATTCCATGCGCTGCACGATCAATTGATTGACGGCGGAAACATCGGAGGCAACCAAAGCGGCAAGCGCATCGAGCGCGGCGTTGATGTTGCGCTTGGCGGGTTGTTCCAGAGGGATGATTTGGGCCATAAAATAATTCCTGCGGCGATGCCAACCGCATAGCACGAAAAACGCGCTTGGCAAAATCAGCCTTGGGGTTTCCCAAACAGGGCTTCGACGCCTGATTTATGGGCCTGTTTCTTCTCGATCATGGCGTCGGCGCGGGCGATTTCGGATTCCAGCGCGGCGATGTAATTTTCCAGTTCCTCGACCGACATTGTTTGCAAGTCGCGCGGTTTGACCGTGGCTTTCTGCGGTTCGAGTTCATCGGGATTAATCATTATTATCTACCCCCAGATAAGCCACCGCCCCCCGGCTCTGCCCGGCGCTTTGCCAGTCGAGCGTGTCGAAACTGCCGCAAGGACCGCACACCGGCTGCCATGCGTCATGCGAGCCGCCGCACACGCGGCACAGCCAGGTGGGATCGGCGGGGGCCTCGGCGGCCTTGGCCAGCCAGCCAGCCGCCGCATGCTCATTACCGCGTTCGCGCCGTTCGAGCCGCGCCAGCATTTTGTAAATATTTTGCGGCGCATCGCGCAGCGCCGCCGCTTCGGTCAGATAGCGCCGCGCCGCGCCCCAGATATCAGCACCCAGCGCCGCTTCGGCCAAGGCCATTTTGCTTTCCGGCGCATCGGGATTGGCGCGGCATAAATGTTCGGTGTCTTTGTAAGCCGCCAGAGGCGTTTCCGCCTGCTGCCGCAGAATAAGCGCGAGCTGCGGATGCGGATGCGTTTTCCATGCCCGTTCGATCAGACGCGTGGCGGCGCGTTTATGCCCGAGGCCGGCCAGCGTTTCGGCAAGATTGATCGTTGCGGGCAGCCAGTCGGGGGCCTGCTGCGCGGCCTGTTCCGCCGCTTTCAGCGCCGCGTCCTTGTCGCCTTTGGCCGTTTCGTCGCGCGACACCGCGATGCGCAAAGCCGCGCGCGTGCGCCGCCCATTGGCCGAATCCATCAGGCGCGCCGCCGTCGCATGCGACAAAGCGGATTCCGCCTCGCCCCATTGTTGCCGCCGCGCGGCGCTTTCCATCCGCATCAGGCTTAGCCACGGCGTCGCCGGTTTCAATTGATGCAGTTCGGTAATCAGCCGGTCGGCTTCGGCCCAATTGCCCGCGCGTTTGGCTTCGGTAATCAACCCGCGATAGCCCAGCACGGCGGCTTCGGGATCGGATGCTAGGGCGCGGAAAATTTCTGCCGCCGCGCGACGGTCGCCCGCCAGTTGCGCCGCCTGCGCCTGCAGCCATTTCGAGGCCACGCCGTTGCCGGCGCTTTTGCGCGAAGCGACCGCGAGGCGGCCGGCTTCAGTCGCATTGCCCGCCGCGATGGCGATCAGCCCCTTGGTCAGATTATCCTGCGCCTGTTCCATTTTATGCATGCGGCGGCGCAGGCGCCAGTTGGCCGGGCCGTGGCGCAGAAAATGATAGACACGGAATAGCAGGTAAAACGCAAAAGCGACGGCGAGAACGCACAGCCCCAGAAACGCCGCCGACGTTTCGATGACGGTGCCGTGCCATTCGATGCGCGCGGTACCGGGCCGGTCGGCCAGCCAGATGGCGACGGCGGCCAGCACGACGATCTGCACAATAAAGGTGAAAAAACGTCTCATGGCGCGGAACCCGCAACCGGAGGTGCCGTGAAATGCGTGGCGATGGAACCCAACGCATCGTCGATAGTGACGCGCGCCTTTAATTCATCCTGCCAGGCGGAAAAATTCTTCTTCACTTCGTCGGGCAGAGCGGCAAAAGCCGCCTGCGCCGCATCGCCGTCGCCAGCCGCCAGGGCTTTTTCAAGATCGGCGAATTGCGGGCGCTGCGCCGGATGCACGGAAACCAGATTGCCCATGATGGATTTGATGCGCGCCCACCAGCCGGGCTGCGCGCCCACATCCGCCTGCGGTACTACGGCCATAGATTCCTGCGCCACTAATTCATCATGCAATTGCGGGAAAGCGGGTGCGCCCAGAGCCGCGTAAGCATCCAGCTGCGCCGCCTGCGCCCCTATGGCGGCATCGTCCCCCGCCAGTTTTTTGAACGCCGCCAGTTGCGCCGTAAATCCATGCCCGGTTGCGGCCGCCGCGCGCAAATCCCAAAACGCGAAAGCTTCGGCCACCAGTTTCTGGGCCGCCGCCTTGTTCGCCGCCGATTGCTGATCGAGCTGTGTCTGCAAATTCTTCACGTCGCCGTTCAAAGCGTCGAGTGCCTCTTCATCCGCTTTCGGCGCAGCGGTAACAGCCGGAACCGCCGCAGCGGACACGGCATTCGGCTGCGCGTTCAGTTTTTCTTCCAGCGCCGTCACGCGTTGTTCGAGGCCGGTGATTTCGGCGTCGCTTTGCGCGGTCGGATGCAAGGCGTTGCGCAGCCACGGACATTGATGGAGGGCCGCGGCGCCTGCGACCGCCACAACAATCACCGCCGCCGCGGCCCAGGCGAGGCCATTGCTTTTCTTGCGCGACGGCGCCGGTTTGGGCGGCGGATTCACGGAAACGGGTTCGCTCATGACAGGCTCCGACTGCAAACAGGCCAGAATTTCTTCTTCGCTCGGCTTGGCCGCCACGCACAGGCGGCGCCACGGCAAACTCTGTAGCACATCCGCGACCGCTTGGCTAAGCCCCACGGCGGTGATGCCGTGGCAGGCCGCCCCCAGCCGGTTTTTCTCGATCAGCGAAATCAGGATGCGCGCGCTGCGCGGCGAAAAAACCGGTATCGCGCCGATCTCGCCTTTCTTCAGCGCGGCGATCAGGCCAGGCGAGAAATCTTCCGCCGCCACCGCCTCGTAAACCGGCCATATGGCCAGAGTATAACCCTGCGCCGCCAGCATTTCCTGCGCCTTGCCATCGACGATGTCGCCCGCAATATGCAGAATGGGCAGGCTTTTATCAGGCAGCGCGGCCATCATCATCTTGGCCAGTTCGGCGCTGCCCGCCACGCCGCATTTGATATCGGTGAAGCCCAGCACACGCGCCGCCTCTCCCGTCACGGCACCGACGCAAAAACAGGGCAGGCCCAGAAGCCCGGTGACGGCGTCGCGGTTTTCTTCGAAGGCATCGATGGCGTTGGCCGAGGTAATCATCACCGCCTGATGCTGCCCCGGCGGACGCGCCGAACCCGTGGCACGGATCAGGAGCAGCGGCCCGATCAGACAGGTAAAGCCATGGCGGGCCAGAAGCGCGGCCCATCTTTCCGATGAGGCACGCGGCCGCGTCAAAAGTATTTTCTTGGTCGGGGCGGATTCAGTCACGCGGGCGATTATGCCGCAAAAATATCGGCAGGGGAACGGCCTCGCAGTTCCATTCCCAATTGCGCGCCAATCGCATCGGCATCCGCCGCCGCGCCGCTGGCCGAAAGCCGCAGCAGCGAAGTTCCGTCCGCCCGCGCCACCAGCGCCTCGATGCTAAATTGCCCCGGCCCCGTCATCACCGCATAGGCCCCGGCGGGCGTGTGGCATGAACCTTCGATGGCCCGCATCACCGCGCGTTCGGCGGTGACGCACACGCTGCTCGCCTCATGTGTAAGCGCCGCCAGCAGTCCGCGCACTTCCTCATCGTCGGCGCGTATTTCGACGCCCAGCGCGCCCTGCGCCGCCGCAGGCAGCATCAGCGAAGTCGGCAAAATCGAACTGATGCGCCCCGCCACGTCGAGGCGCGCCATGCCCGCCACCGCCAGCAAAGTCGCGTCGGCGAGCCCGTCTTCCAGTTTCTTCAGCCGCGTTTCGACATTGCCGCGCAATGGCACCACGCGCAGATCGGGGCGCTGGGCCAGCAATTGTGCCTGCCGACGCAGGCTCGAGGTGCCGACGGTGGCACCCTGCGGCAATTCGTCGAGCGTATGCGCCACCCGACCCACGAAAGCATCCCGCGGATCGTTGCGTTCGGTCACGGTGGCGATCGCGAGGCCTTGCGGCATCACGCTGGCGACGTCTTTCATCGAATGCACCGCCATATCGATATGGCCGGTCAGCAATGCTTCTTCGATTTCCTTGGTGAACAGGCCTTTGTTGCCGCCCATCTCGATAAAGCGGCGGTCTTTATGTTCGGGCCGCCAGTCGCCTGTGGTGCGGATGGGAACGATATCGATGTCGGCTTCTTCGCCGAGATGCGGGTGCGCCGCCAGCAAACGGCGGCGGATTTCTTCGGCCTGAATCAAAGCGAGCGGACTACCGCGCGTGCCGAGACGGATAGATTTTTTCATCGCGTTCAGACTCTTGTTCCTGCGCGCCCGCTTCATCAGAAAGATTGCGCCGCCTTATGAAAAAGGCTTCGCCCTCTTAACAAATTTTTCACTATAGAATCAATGAATTAGTTTCTGGCTTTGGCGGTATAATGTTTCCCACGGCCAAGCACCGCCGCATCAAGGAAGAACTTGCCGATGAAAAGACTAGACCCGGATATTGACGGAGCCGCCGCGTTTGTCGGTTTTGCCGTTTTTGGCGTCGCCGCCCTCGCCGCGCCCGCCGCCTTTGCCGCGATCATGGTTGCTGCGGCTGTGGCTGTTTTTTTCCGATTTGGGGGAAGGATCGACCGCATTCTGCACCAAAGGCGCCATCGCCTGCAGATTGGGCACGGCTTTGGCGGCCATATCCTGCGGCAACGCGTTGGTCATCAAGGGCGGCGGTACGGATGCGATCTGCATAGTCACCTATGGAGTGCGAGCTTATCTGAATTATTGCCGGAACGTAATAAATAATCCTTTAATTATTTCATGCGAAAGATGGAAGAACCGGTCCTACATATATATGACAAGCGTGGTTTTTCATGGGGTTAGCGACGGGAAGGTTGAGTCTTATGAGTCCGATTAACGATAAATTACCGACTATGCTGGCTCTGGCCCGCGAGCATACCGAGCTGTCGCGCGTGCAGCTGGCCGGGATGCTGGCCGACATTTTCCTGGCGCCTGACGCAACGTTGTCGCTGCGCGAAGAAGAAATGGTCAATGAGCTGATCGATCAGCTCATGCTCAACAGCACGCCGAAAGTGCGCGCCCAGCTGGTCGAAAAATTCGTCGATCTGACGCGCATGCCGCGCCGCGTCGCTTCCAACCTCGCACAGGATAATAGCATCAGCATCGCCGGGCCGATTTTGCTGGCGAGCCCCAACCTCACCGATCAGGATCTTATCAACGTCGTGACCGATCACGGCAGCGATCATGCCCTCGCCGTCGCCTCGCGCCAGAAAATAAGCGAAGCCGTGGCCGACGCCCTCGTCACCACCGGTGATGTCCGCGTCATGCAGGTGGTGGCCGAAAATCTCGGCGCGCATCTCAGCCGCAACGCGGTCGATGTCGTCGCCGACGCCGCGCGTTACGCCATCGAACTGCGCGAACCGCTGCTGCGCCGCCCCGAAATGAATGCCGAAGCGGCGGTCAAGCTTTACTGGTGGGTCGAACAGGATCTGCGCCGTTATGCCCTCAAACGTTTCGGCATCACCAGCGGGCAGATCGACCAGGCGCTGGCCTCGACCATCGGCTCGTTCCTCGACGACCATGTTCACCAGAAAGCTAACGACGAAGTGATGCAGCAGGTCGCGCAATGGATGGAAGACCATAATGCGGTCAATACCGCCGTCCTGCCGCAGGTTCTGCGCATGGGGCATTTCCGCCTGTTCAATATGCTGATCGCGCGCCTCGCGGGCCTCAACCTGTCGCTGATCGACACTATTATGTCCGAAGCCGGAGGCCGCGGCCTCGCTTCCATCTGCCGCGCGGTCGAAATCGACAAACCGGGTTTTGTTTCGCTGTTCCTTTTGGCGCGCGGCGGCCGTCCCGGCGATCAGGTCGTGCATCCGCGCGAATTGTCGCACGCGCTTTCCACCTTCGACCGCATGTCGCCCGCGATCGCCAAGGACCTGCTGCATAGCTGGAGCGTCAACCCCGATTACTTCGCCAAGCACCGCGAAGAATCCGCGCGCGAAGACCATCTGTTCCTTTAATCAGTTCTGCATAAACAGCGCGTTGAACATCGCCATTATTATGGCGACGCAGATCAGGGCGATGGCGAGGAAACTGCTGATCGAAGCAGCCATCGGTTTGCCCGAGCTGCGCACAACGCTTTCGCGGTTATTGAGCTTGGCCTCGAGCCCGGCGATTTCCTTCTGAATATTGAGATAGAGAATTCGCGCCGCCGTGAATTCCTGGCGGTCGCGTTCGATGCGGCGGTGATCGTCGATCAACCGCACCAGCCCGTTGAGATCGCCCTTCTTGGCCGTTTCCGCGATCAGTTTCTGCATGCGTTCGCGCAGGGCCTTGCTTAAAAAGCGCCGCACGGCGGGTTCCACGAAGGGGGCCAGCCACGCCGCCAGCTGCGGCAATTCTTCCGGCCCATTGCGATATTGCAGCTCCGCGAACAAATTCAGAAGCGCGAGACCGCGCTTCATCGAACCTTCCGGCAAAGCCATGGCGTCGAACAAACTCTCGCTACGCTTGTCGCGCACGATCAGAAAGGCGGCGATATGCCTGTCCATCGGCTCGCGCGGGCGGGTGCCGCTGGCCGCCACGCGTTCGAGCGCGGGCAGCAGCATCTTGGGCGCGGTCACATATTGCCCGCGCAGCATCGGGCTGAGGCAGGGCAGGCCCTGATTAAGTTCGTAAGTCACCCGTTCGATGCCGTTGCCGTAACTGAGCTTGTCGATCAGGCCTTTCATCCGTTCGAACAGCTGCAGGATCGAGACGAAATCGCCTTTATGCTCGTGCTGCTGCTCGATCCAGACGCCGACCAGCTGGCTGGAAATAACCTCCGACAGCGCCGCCGCGTTGTTGCCGGTCACCACGGCGTCGGCCAGCAGCGAGGCGATGCCCGAAGGCATCGTCGCGATGCCGCGATAGCGTATCGGCGCCGCCGGGTCGAGCGCGATGCTGACCCGCGCCACCAGCTGTTCTTCGTAATGCGCGGTCTTGCCGCTGGTCTTCAGATCATGCACCACGCCTTCCACGGCACGGGCGCGGTCTTCGTCATTCATGGCGCGGCGGAGCCATTTATTCATCGACTCGTTTTCGATGACCTTGGCCGCCTCGCTGACATTGGCGGCGAGAGCCGTCGCCAGCAGCGAGGCCTGCCAATATTCCTTGCCGAGAAAATCGAAATGGCGCGTCGACCGTTTGCCGGCGTCCGAGCTTTTCAGCGTCATGCGCCGCCCGTTGAGCCATTGGTCGAGATCGGCGGCGCTCCATCTCTGCTGGGAATCGTCGGTCAGAAGGCCGCGCAGAATTTCGATATGCGCGGGCGGCAGGCGCTGCGACCCGACCAGGGTGCCGAAGCTGCCGCGCTGCATTTTCATATCGATGATGGCCGCATCGTCGAGGCCGTTAAGGGGATTATGCCCGACGATAAGGGAGGCCAGCGTGGCCCCGAACGCATAGCAATCGTCGGCATGAATGCCGGGCCCGCGCCCCAGCGGCATCGCCTGCGCCCGTTCGATCGGTTCGAAAATGACCGGCTGGCCGATGCCCGCCGGCACCGACAGGCATTCGCCGATCTGCGGCGGGGCTGCATTGCCGATGCGCCAGAAAATATTGGTGGGGCGGATGGCGTTATGCACCAATCCTGAGACCATCAGCGACACCAAAGCATTGACCATCGGCGCGATGAAATGATGGCGGATGGAATCTTCGTTGAGCACGGCATGGGTTTCGTTGAGGTCGGCCATCATGCGCGGGGCCAGCGGGCGCTGATAGACGAAGGCATAGGCGCGCTGCCCGTCGGGCCATGTCACCACGCCGCTTTCCACCAGTTTGACGATGCTGGGATTATCGATGGTGCGCATCGAGGTGACCGACTCGATGCGCGGCGGCAGGCTCGACATGCACACAATGGCATACAGATCCGACGCTGTTTCGGTGCGGTAGCGCGCGCCAAAAGCCATCCCGCCCGCCGTGTTGAGTTCGGGCAGGGGCGAGGTGGGGAAAATCTCGATCTTCGCGCCCAGCATGACGCCGGAGGAGCTGCCCGAATTTTGTGCGTTGTCGTAGGTCATGGGGGAAAGCAAGAGGAAGACGGACGGACAGTTTAAATCATTTCCATCGGTTAGGGAAATGCCTGTTTTCGGTAGGACGCGCGCAACGGAGCCTTTTCATCGAAGGCGGGCACCGCATAAAGCGTATCCCCGCGCCACAAAGCGGGCAATGTCGCCCGCACCCGCCCCTGCGGCACCGCGTGCCGCAGTCCCGGTGCCAGCCGGTCGAGCCGGTCATGCGGCGCGGCGCCCAGAGCCCGCACTTCCAGCCCTTCGTCCCCTTCGACCGTTCCCGTCACTTTCCAGCGCCCGTCCCACAGAACGCTCTCGCCGCTGTGGAAAGAGGCAGTTTCGGTAACGGCTGCGGGTTCGCGCAAGATCGCCACCCGTTCAGGCAGCGCCGAAACGATGCAGCCGTAAAAAGTGCGTGGCGGCGCGGGTTCGGATATCGCATCCAGCAAATCGGCAAGGCCGCCGCGTTCGGGCGGATAAAAATCCTCATGCACATAACGCAGCGCCAGCACCAGCGCCCGCATCCTCACCGCGCGCGGCAAATCGCGCAAAGGGACGCGGTCGATGCGCACCCAGCCGCCGCGTTCCACCTGCGCCGCAGCCTGCAAAAATCCACGCGCGTAATGATCGATGGCGTCAGCGGCTTCGCCCATGCGCGCGCCGAGTTCGATCAGCATATCGGCGCTCAGCCCTTCTTCGGCCAGCAAAGGCATCATTGTCCGCAGCCGCCCGCGCGCGAATTTCGCCGACGCGTTGCTGGGGTCGGTCACGAAAGCCACGCCCGCTTGTTCGCAGGTCGCCACCAGCCGCGCTTTGCCGGTGCCCAGCAAAGGCCGCAGCAGCCGCACCCCGTCGCGCATCCGCTGCGCCGCAATGCCCGCGAGGCCATCGACGCCGCTGCCTTTGGCAAGGCGCATCAAGATCGTTTCGGCCTGATCCTCGCGCTGGTGCCCCAGCAGCAGATCGCCCGCGCCGATTTTATGGCAGGCCCCGATCAGCAACTGATAACGCGCCGTCCGCGCGGCCTCATGCAGCCGCGCCTTCACCGGTTCATGTTCCCAGCGCAGAATTTCCGCGCGCAGGCCGAGAGCCTCCAGTCTTTCTTTGGTCTGCGCGGCTTCCATCGCCGATTCAGCCCGCAGCCCGTGATCGACGATCAGCGCCGTGACATCGCGCAGCCCCCATCGTTTCAGGCATAAAGCCAGCGCCATGCTGTCGGGGCCGCCAGAGGTGGCGACCGCGATTTTTTCGGCGAGAGGGGAGAAACCATCGAGCAGCCGCGCGAATTCTTCCGCGCTAATCGCTGTTTCTAGCGCGCAATCGGACATTTCAGATGCGCGCGTTCTTCCTTGGCCCGCGCCTTGATGGTCTCGGGCGCACGGGGATATTTGGATTTCAGTTCGTTGAGCGTGACACAGGCGTCGTTGATCTTGTTAAGCGCGCCCAGCGACATGCCGAGTTTCAAAAGGCAATCGGGCGCCTTCGGCCCCTGCGGATTTTGCTGGAAGGCATCAGCGAAAGCGACGGCGGCCTCGTCGAAGCGCGCCCGCACATAAAGTGTTTCGCCATACCAGTATTTGGCGTTTTCGATCAGCTTGTCCTTGGGATTTTTGTCGATGAAGGTTTTGAACGCCTTTTCGGCCTCAGGATAATTTTCTTCGCGCAGCAGGCCGAAGGCGCGGTCATATTGTTCCTGCACCGTCAACCCGTAATCGGGCGGCGCGTTGGGCAGCGGCGGCGCCTGCGGATTATTAACGGCGCCGGTTACTTTTCCGTCCTGCACTTTCAAGGCCCCCAGCGTGCCGCTGGGCGAAAGATCGGGCGGGGCTGCGGATTGCTGCGGCGGCTGGGGCTGCGACGGCACCTGCACCGGTGGTGGTGGTGGGGGCGGCGCGGCCGCCTGTTGCGCGGCGGCTTGCTGGGCCGCGGTCTGTTGAGCCGCCTGCTGCGCCGATTCAAGGCGCGCGAAACGCGCGTCGTCGTCGCTTTGCTGGCGCTGCAAAACCTGACTCACGCGGTTTATGTTGAATTCGACCTGTTCGAGGCGGCCATTGAGGTCGCGCATCTGCGCCTCAAGCGCCGAAAGGCGGGTTTCGTTATAGGTCGCGGACGAGCCGGTGCCGGCGTCCTGCGCCAGGGCAGGCAGGCTCGCGGCGAGGAACATACAGCTCAAGAGGATAGGGGAAAACTTCATGGAAAACCCGGACTGCGGCGCTGCGGACGCGGTCGAGTTTAGGCGCGTGACGATAAAAGTCAAACATGCTCATGTTTCCCTGCACCCGTTCAGATGGTTTCGGCCGAGCCCACTTTGCGGCGGCGGCCGCGGCGCGGAATATCGGCGAACTGGCTGAGGACGCCTGCGGGCATATCGCCACCTTCTTTCAGGCGCAGTTCGCTGAGCGCGCGGGTCAGCACGATCTTCTCGCGCAGATCGTCCTGGTCGCCGATGCTCATGATAGCCAGCCGGTTTTCGATCAAGTCGCTGAGGACTTCGATGCTGGTGCGGGACAAAATCATCTAAATCTCCGTTAAAATGGGTTCTCAAAAATGCTTGTCTAATAAGCCTATTATTTATCTAAAATGTTAAATTGTTGTGAATCCGTTAGGACTTATGAATCATCTATGAAAACCGCCCGGGGTGGTTAGCGCCGGGTTAATTTCGGGCTTTTTTCTCGTGATGATCGGCACCCAGCAGCATATACATCGCGGGCACGACGAACAAAGTGAACAAGGTGCCGACCGAAAGCCCGGTGGCGATAACAAGGCCCATATTGAAGCGCGACAAAGCGCCGGCGCCCGTCGCCACGATCAGCGGCACGACGCCCAGAACCATGGCGGCTGTGGTCATCAGGATCGGGCGCAGACGCACGGCGGCGGCTTCGACAATGGCGTCTTCCTTGCTGCGCCCGGCCTTCTGCAGATTGTTGGCGAATTCGGTGATGAGGATGCCGTGCTTGCTGATAAGCCCCATCAGGGTCACGAGTCCGACCTGCGTATAGATGTTGATGCTGGCCTTGCCGATGCCGCCGAGGCCGAGCGCCTGCAGGAACCAGCCCACCGCCGCCGGAAACGCCTTGAGCGTGCCCGCATCTGTGCTGTCGAGGCTGATAAAGAACAACGCGCCCGCGATCGACATCGGCACCGAAATCAGGATGATGAGCGGGTCGCGGAAAGATTCAAATTGCGCCGCCAGCGTCAGGAAAATGATGATAAGCGCGAACAAAAAGGTCATCGCGAATCCGCTCGACTCCTGCGCGAACTGGCGCGACTGGCCGCCGTAATCGAAGCTGTAGCCTGCGGGCAGGTCCTGCTTCGCCAGCGTTTCAAGCGCATGCAAAGCGTCACCCAGCGTCACGCCGGGGAACATCACGCCCTGCACGGTAGCGGCGTTGATCTGCTGGAAATGGTTGAGGGATTCCGGCACCGTCTTGACATCGATATGCGCAAGGGTCGAGAGCGCGATCGGCTCGCCCGAAGCCGTGCGGACATAATAATCATTGAGCTGATCGGTAGTGAGGCGCGAGACCTGCTGCACCTGCGGAATGACTTTGTACGAACGGCCCGAAAGCGTGAAGTAATTGACATAGCCGCCGCCCAGCATCGAGGACAAAGCGTTGCCGACATCGTTCATCGTCAGCCCGAACTGCGCGGCCTTGTCGCGGTCGATGACCACGGTCGCCTGCGGCAGATCATATTTGAGATCGTTGTCGAGAAACAAAAAGATGCCCGATTTCTGCGCGTCGGCCATAAAAGCCTGCACGACATCGTTCATGCGGTCGAAAGGCTGCGTCGAAGTGATGATGAATTGCAGCGGCAAACCGCGGCTGCCCGGCAAAGGCGGCGGCTGGAACACCGCCGAGCGCACGCCCGCGAGTTTATTCAAATCGGCCTGCACCAGCGGTTGCAGATCGTTGGTGGTGCGGGTGCGTTCGTTCCACGGCACCAGGCGCATACCCGCGATGTAACGCGATTGCGCGTCGAGCTGGAATACATGGCCGGTTTCGGGATAGGCGGTGACGGTGTCGAATACTTTCTTGCTATAAAGCTGGCGCTGATCGATGGTCGAATCCGGCGCCGAGGTCAAAAGCGAAATGATGATGCCCTGATCTTCCTGCGGCGCGAGTTCGGTGCGCGCGCTGGAATAAAGGAAATAGATGCTGCAAAGGATAAGCGCAGCGAATACCAACGTGACCGGCAGATATTTAAGGCTGGCATGCAGGCGGCGCTCGTAACTTTTATGCAGGCGCATGAAAGCGCGGTCGAGGCCGGAAACGAGTCTTTGTTCCCAGCCGTGATCGTCGGGGTTATGCGGCTTGAAAAAACGCCCGCACATCATCGGCGAAAGCGTCAAAGCGACGATGGCCGAAACCGTGACCGCGCCGACGAGGGTAAAGGCGAACTCGGTGAACAAAGCGCCGGTAAGGCCGCCCTGAAAACCGATCGGCACATAGACGGCGATCAGAACCACGGTCATGGCGATGATAGGGCTACCCAGCTCGCGCGCGGCCTGCTGCGCCGCCGCCATTGGCTGCATGCCTTCTTCGATATGCCGGTTGACGTTTTCGACCACGATGATCGCGTCGTCCACCACAAGCCCGATGGCCAGCACCAGCGCAAGCAGCGTCAGCAGATTGATCGAGAATCCCAGCGCCAGCATGAACACGAACGCGCCGATGAGGGACAAAGGAATGGCGATGACCGGGATGATGACCGAACGCGGCGAACCGAGGAACAGGAACACCACGACGGCGACGATCAAACCGGCTTCGAACAAAGTATGTTCGACTTCGGTGATGGCGCTTTGCACGAAATCGGTCGAGTCGTAAATAATTTCGCCCTGAATGCCGTTGGGCAACTGGGCCTGAATGTCGGGCAGGACTTCGCGGATTTTCTTGGTGACGTCGAGCAGATTGGCGGACGGCGCCACCTGAATGCCGATATAGACCGCCTGCTTGCCGTCGAAACCGACGCGGGTTTCGTAATCGTCGGAACCGAGCGTGACATTGGCGACATCTTTCAGCCGCACCAAGGCCCCGGCCTGTTCCTTAATAATCAGATTGCGGAATTCATCGAGCGTATGCATATCGGTCGAGGCGTTGAGGTTGATCTGAACCATCTGCCCCTTGGTGTTGCCGAGACCCGAGATGAAATTATTCTTCGCCATAGCGGCGCTGACATCGGCGGCGGTCAACCCGTAAGCCGCCAGTTTTTTGGGATCGAGCCAGGCGCGCACCGCGAAATTCTGCGCGCCGATGATTTCCGCCGTCTGCACGCCTTCGACCGATTGCAGTTTCGGCTGCACCACGCGCAGCAGGTAATCGGTGATGTTGTTCTGGGCCAATACATCGGATTTGAAGCCGATATACATGGCGTCAATGGTCTGACCGATCTGAATGGTCAGCACCGGTTCCTGCGCCGAGGGCGGCAGCTGGTTGCGCACCGAAGTGATCTTGGCGCTGATTTCCGACAGCGCCTTATCGGAATCATAGTTCAGCCGCAGATTGACGCTGATGGTGCTGGCGCCGTTGGCGCTGGTCGAGGTCATGTAATCGATGCCGTTGGCCTGCGCGATGGCATTTTCCAAGGGCGTGGTGATGAATCCGGCGACGGTATCGGCGTCGGCGCCGTAATAAGTGGTGCTGACGGTAATTACCGCGTTTTCAGTACGCGGATATTGCAGGATAGGCAGCGACGCCAGCGCCCTTATGCCCAGCACCAGGATCATAAGGCTGATGACGGTCGCCAGAACCGGCCGCCGGATGAAGATGTCGGTAAATTTCATCTGTGCCGCTTCTTATTTATCAACGGGTTTCGGATTGGCGTCGTTCTTGGGCTGAATCTCGTTATTGATGATGAGCGGCGAACCGTTGCGCAGTTTCAGCTGCCCGCTGGTGATAACGGTATCGCCTTCCTTGACGCCGGTCAGAATGGCGACCTGATCGCCGCGCTGCTGGCCCGTGGTCACGAAGGTTTGCTGCGCCACCGGCTTGTCGTCGGGGCCGGTCACCAGATAGACCGTGTTGCCGTAAGGATTATAGGTGATTGCCGTCTGCGGCAGGGTTACGAATTTCTGGGGCTCGCCCACGGTGATGTTCACATGCGCGAACATGCCGGGCAGCAATTTATGGTCTGGATTCTTGAAGCTGGCGCGGACTTGAACATTGCGCGTCGCTTCGTCGACCCTGGAATTGACCGCTGTCACTTCGCCGTCGAACGAGGTATTCGGCAAAGCGTCGATATGCGCCGCGACTTTTTGTCCTTCGGCTACCTGGGCCAGAGCCTGCTCCGGCATGTTGAAATCGATATAGATCGGATCGAGCTGCTGCAGCGACACGATCGTGGATCCCGGATTGAGATATTGCCCGACATCGACCTGACGGATGCCGAGATGGCCGGCGAAGGGCGCGCGAATGGTTTTCTTGTCGTTGAGCGCCTGCTGGGCGTCAACCTGCGCCTTGGCGCTGTTCAAGGTCGCGATATCGTTATCGACCGTCGCCTGCGAAACCGCCTGCGCCTTCAACTGTTTCTGGTCGCGGTCGAGCGTGACCTGCGCCAGTTTCGCCTGCGCCTGCAAGGCCTGCAATTTCGCGATATCGTCGTCGCCGCGCAGTTGCACCAGAACCGAATCTTTATCGACATCGGCGCCGGAATCGAACGACAAAGTCTGGACAATACCCGCGACTTCGGCCGACAGATCGGCGCCATTGACCGCGCGCACGGTGCCGACGGCGTCAAGCGCCTGCTGCCAGTCGGTGCTGGCGGCTTCCATCGTCGAAACCGTTTGCGGCGGCGCACCCATGGTCGAAAGGAATTTCTTGGTGCCGGAGGCCATCATGAATTTGAATCCGAGAATGCCGCCTACGATAAGGACGACCCCCACAATCATGATGATCATGCGCTTAATCATTGGCTTTCCTTTCCTTCGGATTCATCCGCAGCCGGGCGGTTCCACCAGCCGCCGCCAAGGGCGGTGAGAAGCGCCGCGGTATCGGCGTAACGCTGGGCACGGGCCTGAACCAGCGCCAGCTTCGCCTGCTGCTCCGCCTGCTCGGCGATCAGCAGATCGGCGGTGCCGATCGCGCCCGACTTGAATTGCACCTGCGCAAGATACAGCCCTTCGGTGGCGGCATTTTCACCTTCGATCTTGGCGTTCAGAACTTCAGCGTCCGACTGCAGGGCGTGCAGCGTATCGGCGACATTCTGGAACGCGGCCAGCACCGTCTTGCGGTAATTGGCCGCCGACACATTGAACGCTTCGCGCGCGGCGTCTTCTTTATCCGCCAGCGCGCCGGCATCGAACAAAGTTTCCGCCGCGCTGCCACCCAGACTCCAGAAGCCGCTGCCGGGCGTCAATAATTTGCTGAACAGATTGGCCATGCTGCCGATATCGGCCGACAGCGTGATCTGCGGCAAGCGCATCGCTTCCGCCACGCCGATGGCGGCGCTGGCGGCATGTAAATCTTCTTCGGCGGCGCGGATATCGGGGCGCTGCTCCACCAGTTTACTCGGCAAGGACAAAGGCACGCTCTGCGGCAACGTCAGCCCGGCCAGCGTAAAGGTCGCGCCGGGTTCCTGCTGCGGCATCTGACCCGCCAGCACCGACAGAAGATGCCGGGTGACGACAAGCTGATGCTGCAAAGGCGGCAAATTCGACTGCGCCGAGGCCAGCGCCGCGCGTTGTTCCGCCACCGCACTTTTCGCCACCGCGCCCGCTTCGAAACGCGCCTTGAGAATCTTCAGCGTCTTCTGCTGATCGTCGATGATCGCCTGCTGCGCCGCCACCTGATCGCGCAAGCCGGCTTCCTGAATGGCCGCCGTGACAACATTGCCGGTCAGGCTCAGGTAGGCCGCCTCGACTTCATAGCGCGCCATTGCCGTTTGCGCTTCCAGCTCCTCGATGCCGCGCCTTGTGCCGCCGAACAAGTCGAAGGTATAGCTCACGCCGACCGACGCGTTATAGAGATTATAGATTTGCGAAGGGGCGCCGCCGTTGCTCGAGGCCCGGCCCGATTTCTCGCGCGTGCCCGCGAAAGAGCTATTCACGGTCGGGAACAGTTCCGCGAAACCCGCCGATTCATTATCCTGCGCCTCGCGCAGCGAAGCCTGCGCGGCAGCGAGATCGGGATTATCCTTGATCGACTGCGCCACGAGCTGGCTCAGCGCTTCGTTATGAAACAGCTGCCACCAATCGGCGGGGATATCGGCCCCGGCTTCGAGCTTCTGCGAATTATCGGCGGTGGTTTCGGCAGTCGGCGCGGAATCGTAAGCCTTCACATCGGGCGACGCCGGTTTTTCGAAATCCGGCCCAACCGCGCATCCGGCCAGCAGCGCCGCGGAAAAAGCCAAAAGGGAAGGGGAAAGCCGCATGGGAAACGAGCCGTTTACAGGAGGACTGAGAGGGGTTATACATTCACGTCTGTATGTATGTAAAGCCGTAAGTCACCCTGTAAGTAAATAAGGTTTGCAACTAAAGAAATGGCCCGCAAAACCAAGGATGAGGCCGAAAAGACCCGTGACGCCATTCTCGATGCGGCGGAACGGATTTTCCACGCCCACGGCGTTTCCCGCACCTCGCTGGAGGAGATCGCCGCCGATGCCGGCGTGACGCGCGGCGCGGTTTACTGGCATTTCAAGGATAAAGCGGCCTTGTGCGAGGCGATGGTCGAGCGCGTGTTCCTGCCCCACGAGGATATGCTGGAAAAACTCGCGGCCCAGCCTTCGGCCGAGCCCCTCAAGGATTTGCAGAAAGCCTGCCTTCATTCGCTCAGCATGATGGCCAAGGATAAAAGACGGCGCAATGTCGTCTCGATCCTCACCTTGCGCTGCGAATATGTCGAAGAAATGATCGGCATTATGGAACGCCGCAATCAATGTAAGAGCCGCATGCTGTTCCTGTCGGAAAAGCTTTTCACCCATGCCAGGAAACTGAAAATGCTTGCGCCGCAATGGACTCCGCGCAAAGCTGCGGTGGCGCTTCAGGCCCTGATGAGCGGATTGATCTCGGGTGGCCTTGAAAAGCGCGCGCATTTCAACTTTGTGCCGATGGGCACCTCCTGCGTCGAGGCCTTTTTCAAATCCCTTCGCGCAAGGTAGTTCGTATAGTTAGTGAGTCCCATGCCCGAACGGCACCTCGATTTCCACCCTCCCGTCATCGCCCATCGCGGCGCGCGCAACCGCGCCCCCGAAAACACCCTGGCGGCGTTCGAAGCCGCACGGGCGGATGGCGTGTTGTGGATCGAAACCGACGTCAAGCTGACCTCCGACGGGGTTCCCATTCTCATGCATGACGAAACCCTCGACCGCACCACGAACATGCGCGGTCTGGTCGCCGATACAATGTGGGCCGACATGCAAACATGCGACGCGGGCGGCTGGTTCAATGCTTCTTTCGCGGGCGAACGCATTCCCACGCTCGCCGATGCGCTGGCCTTTTCGCGCGCCACCGGCATGCGTTTCAATTTCGAACTCAAGCCCTGCCCCGGCCGCGCCCGCGCCACCGCCATGGTCGCCCTGATCGAAGCCGCGAAATTATGGCCCGAATCCGCGCCGCCGCCGCTCATCTCCAGCTTCGATATCGAAGCCCTTACCATCGCGGCGCAGCTTCATCCCGGCTGGCCGCGCGGGTTGCTGCTGGAAGAATGGCGCGACGATTGGCGCGAAATCGCCACCCGCACCAATGCCACGTCCCTCCATCTCAACGCCGAAAGCCTGACTCCGGAACGCCTCGTCACCTTGCGTGAAACCCATGTTTCCACTTTGGCTTACACCGTCAACGATCCGGCCCGCGCCCGCGATCTTCTGAATGCGGGGGTATGCGCCGTCTTTACCGACAATCCGGCTGAAATCCTCAAAGCCATATAGGCCTCTCCCCCCCCCCCAGCAATTGCTGCGCTGCAAACAGCTTTTCCTGAACTGTTTGTTAAGCCTGTTGGGGTATGCTGCAGGCCTTATGACAGGCTTTCCCGTCTCCGCCGCGGCCGCGCGTGCCGCATGGATATCCGCCAAAAAATACACGGCGCTGTACGCGCAATCGCTGGCATCGCCCGAGACATTCTGGAATGAACAGGGGCGCGCGCTCGACTGGATCAAGCCCTACACAAAAATCCGCAGCGGCGATTTTTCCGGCAATGTCGATATCAAATGGTTCGAAGACGGCACGCTTAACGTATCCTCCAACTGCATCGACCGCCATCTGGCACAGCGCGGCAACCAGACCGCGATCATCTGGGAACCCGACAATCCCGCCGAAGCGGCGCGGCATATCACTTACGCCCAGTTGCATGCCGAAGTCTGCGCTTTCGCCAATGTGCTGAAACGTCACGGCGTCGCCAAGGGCGACCGCGTCGTCATCTATCTGCCGATGATTCCCGAAGCGGCTTTCGCCATGCTGGCCTGCGCCCGCATAGGTGCTGTGCATTCGGTCGTGTTTGCCGGGTTCTCGGCGCATTCCTTACGCGACCGCATCATGGATTGCGGCGCGAAGCTCGTCATTACCGCCGACGAAGCCATGCGCGGCGGACGCAAGACGCCGCTCAAGGCCAACATGGACGAAGCCCTTTCGGCTTGCCCCGCCGTGAAAACTTCGCTGATCGTCCGCCGCACCGGCAGCGTGGTGCCATGGCAGGCGGGCCGCGATTTCTGGCTGCATGACGAGATCGCCCGCACCAGCGCCCAATGCCCGCCCGTTGAAATGAACGCCGAAGACCCGCTTTTCATTCTCTATACCTCGGGTTCGACCGGCACGCCCAAGGGCGTTCTTCATACCAGCGGCGGCTATCTGCTTTATGCCGCGCTGACCCATAAATATGTCCTCGATTATCACGAGGGCGATATTTACTGGTGCACCGCCGATGTCGGCTGGGTCACAGGCCATTCTTATATAGTTTATGGGCCGCTCGCCAACGGCGCGACGACACTCATGTTCGAAGGCGTGCCCAATCATCCCGACGCGTCGCGCATGTGGCAAATCGTCGATAAACATAAGGTTTCCATTTTCTATACCGCGCCCACCGCCATCCGCGCCTTGATGCGCGAGGGCGACGAGTGGGTGACCAAGACCAGCCGCAAATCCCTGCGCATCCTCGCCAGCGTTGGCGAACCTATCAATCCCGAAGCATGGCTGTGGTTCCATCGCGTGGTTGGCGGCGAACGCTGCCCCGTCATCGACACCTGGTGGCAGACCGAAACCGGCGGCCATATGATTGCGCCCTTGCCCGGCGCCACCGCGCTCAAGCCCGGTTCCGCCACGCTTCCTTTCTTCGGCATCAAGCCGGTGATCGTCGACGCTTCCGGCAAAATTCTCGAAGGCGCATGTGAAGGTATTCTCTGCATCGACGGTTCATGGCCCGGCATGATGCGCACGCTTTATAATAATCACGAGCGTTTCATCAAAGGCTATTTCAGCACCTATCCCGGCCTTTATTTCACCGGCGACGGTTGCAAGCGCGACGAAGACGGTTATTACTGGATCACAGGGCGCGTCGACGACGTGATCAATGTCGCCGGGCATCGCCTCAGCACCGCGGAAATCGAAAGCGCTGCCGTCGCTTTCCCCGGCGTGGCCGAAGCCGCCGCCGTCGGTTACCCGCATGACGTCAAGGGCCAGGGCATCTATATCTATATCACGCTGAAATCCGATCTCGAAGGCGACGAAACATTGCGCAAGAAACTGGTCGCGCATATCCGCAAGGAAATCAGCCCGATCGCCTCGCCCGACATCATTCAATGGGCGGCTTCTTTGCCAAAAACCCGTTCCGGCAAAATCATGCGCCGGATTTTACGCAAAATCGCGGCGGGCGAGCATGATCAGCTCGGCGACATCTCGACGCTCGCCGATCCTTCCGTGGTCGATGACCTTATTAAAGGCCGGCAGCCGTAACCATTTCGATTTTGTGATCGGCCAGCAGCATAAGGATCTCCGCCGCCGTTTCCTCGATCGAACGCCGCG
Source organism: Alphaproteobacteria bacterium (assembly GCA_031291435.1). Taxonomy (GTDB): domain Bacteria; phylum Pseudomonadota; class Alphaproteobacteria; order UBA9219; family UBA9219; genus CAIXLI01. Next base: position 79,222 of record JARLJC010000370.1, read on the forward strand.
ACACATCGATGACCGGGCAGCTGATGCGCGCGAAAAAGCGCCGCGCTTCCTGCACTTCAGCCCGCACTTTTTCCGGATCGACATAATCGGTGTTGCGGTCTTCGCTGAGCAGATGCAAGCGGCTGCGACGAATGGCGACCAGACTGTCGGCATCCTTGGTCAGCCCCACCACCAGAGGTTTCTTCAAATCCGAAACATAAGAAGGCGGCGCATGGCCGGGGATGAGCGGAATGTTCGCAGCGCGCACCCCGCGATTGGCGAGATAGATGCAGGTCGGCGTTTTCGAGGTGCGCGAAACGCCCAAGACCACTACATCCGCCTGCTGCAACCGGTCGATGCCATGTCCGTCATCCTGCGCCATCGCGAAATCCATCGCATCGATGCGGGCGAAATAATCGGCGTCGAGCACATGCTGCCTGCCCGGCATATGGCTGGGATTCTTGCCGAAATAGGCCGCCATACCCGCCAGCACCGGGCGCAGCACGGAAACGCAGGGGATCGTGCGTTCGCGGCAGAATTCTTCGAGCTGGGCGCGCAATTCCTCATCGACGAACGTATAAAGCACCAGCCCTTTATGCTCTTCGATTCCGGCCAGCACGTTTTTCATGCGCCGCGCGCTGTTGACCAGATTCCAGTTATGTTCTTTTAAATCAATATCCTCAAACTGCACGAGGCAGGCACGGGTCAAAGCGCCGATGGTTTCGCCGGTGGAATCCGAAACAAGATGCAGATGGAACGTCATGATGCGCGACCCGTATGAAAATCTAAAGCTGGGGATAACAGACTCTTCCGCCAGCCTCGCCAATTTCCATAGCCGTGTCTCCTTATTTTCTCCCGCCTTCGCCAACAGCGGGATAAATCAAAACACGTCTCTGTGAAAAGCGGGGATAGAAAGCGTCTCATTCATCCCCACAATCCACAGGGTTATTAGACAGCGGGTTAACAAGAGATTAAAAAAGACTTACCAACAATTATGCAAATTAATTTCCCGGTAACATTCGTGAAGAGGACGTGGATGATCCTTGTACAATTAGCCCCTATATTTAATCCCCATTTTCCCGCATACCAACTACCTTCCACTACCTATTAATCTAAATATAAGAAGAGAAGAGGGCGCGTGAACAAGTCTCGTAAACCTATCCTTGATGTTCTCGGCGGACAGATTCCTGAACGCGTTCCGGTATGGCTGATGCGGCAGGCGGGTCGTTACCTTCCCGAATATCGAGAGTTACGCGCCAAATCTAAAAATTTCCTTAACATGTGCTTAACGCCGGATCTCGCTACCGAGATTACGCTACAGCCTATTCGCCGTTTCGACATGGATGCGGCCATTTTGTTCGCCGATATTCTTCTGGTGCCGATGGCGCTTGGCGTCGATCTGCAATTCAGGGAAGGCGAAGGCCCGGCTCTGCAACCCGTTTCCAGCATGCTCGATCTTGAAGCCCTATTCTACGACCCCGCCAGCGTCGCTCCGGTGATGCAAACCATTCGGCAGGTCGCGGGCCAGCTCTCGCCCTCAACGACGCTTATCGGCTTCTGTGGCGCGCCCTGGACGGTGGCCTGCTACATGATCGACGGCAACAGCCACAGCAATTTTGCCGCCACCAAAAAATGCGTTTATGAAAATCCGGAATTCCTCGAACGGCTGATCGCTATCCTTATCGATGCTAGCGAACAGTATCTGTCAGCGCAGATCGAGGCCGGGGCCGAAGCCTTGCAGATTTTCGATAGCTGGGCGGGGCTTCTGTCCGGCGAAGCCTTCACCCATTACGTTATCAACCCCACGCGTATTCTAATTTCGCGTCTCAAGAAAAAATATCCGCATATCCCTATCATCGGTTTTCCACGCGAGGCGGCGGATGGCTATGAACCTTACATCAAACAAACCGGTATCGATGCGCTTGGCATTGATCAAAGCGTCGATCTGGCTTACGCCAAACGCGCGCTGCAGTCGGTCAAGCCGTTGCAGGGCAACCTGAGCCCCGATCTTCTGGTTCAGGGGGGCGCCGCCATGCTCGATGCCGCAGCGACCATTCTTCGCACTTTCGGCCCTTTGCATATTTTCAATCTCGGTCATGGCGTGGTGCCGCAGACACCGCCCGAGCATGTCGCGCAACTTGTCGCCTATATCCGCGAATTCAGGCCATGAAGAAAACCGCTGTCGTTTTGTTCAATCTCGGCGGCCCCGACACGCCAAAAGCGGTGCGGCCTTTTCTGTTCAACCTTTTCAACGACGCGGCCATTATCCGGGTGCCGCAGCCGTTGCGCTTTCTGATCGCCGCGCTTATTTCCCGCCGCCGCGCGCCGATTGCTCGCGCCATCTATGCGCAGATGGGCGGCGGATCGCCCATTTTGCCCAACACGGCGGCGCAGGCGCGCAATCTCGACAGCATGCTCAATGCCGATCCGCATCATATCTATAAAAGCTTTATCGCCATGCGTTACTGGCACCCTTTCGCCGATGAAACCGCGCGTCAGGTCAAAGATTTTGCGCCGGACGAAATTATTCTGCTGCCGCTTTATCCGCAATTTTCAACCACCACCACCGCCTCCAGCTTTAAAGACTGGGCGCGCGCGGCGCAAAAAAACGGCCTCGATTCCATCTCCGCCAAAACCGTCTGCTGCTATCCGCGCGAAGGCGGCTTCATCCGCGCTTTGGCAGCTACGACCAGAACCGCGTATGTCAAAGCCGCGCAGCACGGGACGCCGCGCATTCTTTTTTCCGCGCATGGATTGCCGGAAAAAATCGTTGCGGCCGGCGACCCCTATCCCGCGCAATGCGCAATGACGGTGGCGGCTTTGCGCGCCGAACTCGGTATCGACAATCTCGACAGCGTTCTCTGTTACCAAAGCCGCGTCGGTCCGCTGGCATGGATCAAACCCGCCACCGACGACGAAGTGCGCCGGGCGGGCGCGGAGGCCAGGCCGCTGGTGATCGTTCCCATAGCCTTCGTTTCCGATCATTCCGAAACTCTGGTCGAAATCAATATCGAGTATCGCCATCTCGCCAAAGAATCCGGCGTCCCGGCTTTTTTCTTCGTTCCCGCGGTCGGCTCCTCGCCCGATTTTATCGCCGGTCTCGTGCAGCTCGTGCGGCAAGCAGAAGCCGAGAAAACAGCTTGCCTTTCCGGCGAACGTGCGCGACTTTGCTCCCCGCGGACAGAGTGCTGTCCCTGCGTTGGCGGATAATTCCATGTCTTACAACTACATCAAGGCTCTGCATGTCATCGCCGTCATCAGCTGGATGGCGGGCATGCTCTATCTGCCGCGCCTGTATGTTTATCACGCGGGCGCCAAACCCGGTTCCGAACTTTCCGAAACGTTGAAAATCATGGAACGCCGGTTGCTGCGTTTCATCATCAACCCGGCCATGATCGCCAGTTATGTTTTCGGCATCTGGATGGTGACGCTTAATACGCAGCTGCTGCACGAGCCCTTTTTTCACGTCAAACTCGCCATGCTTGTCGGCATGCAGATCGTCCATGCGATGCTGGCGCGTTACCGCCGTGCTTTCGCCCAAGACCGCAACATCCATTCGGACAAATTCTACCGCGTGCTTAACGAAGTCCCGACCCTGCTGATGATCGTTATCGTCATCATGGCGGTGGCGCAGCCCTGGGCCTGAAATAACCGAATTATTTCAGCCTGATACACAATAAACGATGTTTTTACCCTAAGCGGATATCCTAAGCCTGTTCTTTAAAGGAATTTGCTTATGGCCATTACCCCTCACCAAACCGGCGGCCTTGTTATGGATGCCGGACTGGCTAGACAGACGCAAGGCATGCTGAATGCCGTGCGCATCGCCGACGACCCCAATACCGGGCCGCTTGCCGTTGATGGACTCATCACCGAAAAAGGCTCGCCCTTTGCCAAGGATTCAAAAACCGGACAGGCGCTCAACAATTATCTCGACAATATTCTCGGCAAGCATGAACCGCTCGGCAACGACGATTCCGCCCTCGTCAAAAAAATGCAGCAGGTTCTGGGCTTCAAGGGCGCCGATATTGACGGCGAATTCGGCCCCAAAACCCAAGCCGCTTGGCGCGCTTATGCGCAGACACACCAGAATCCGGGCGCCAATCTTTCCACCGACGCGCCCGCCCATCTTTCCGCCGCAACTATCGACGCGCTTAAAATAACGCCGGTCGAAATCGCCGCCTTGCCGGATTTGCCTTCGACGCCAGCTGCCGGGCATGCGGCGGCGGCGATTAGCCCGCAGGATAAACCCGCAGTTACCCTGACCGGCGCGCAAACCTCGCCGATCCTTGCCGCCGAACAAAATACCGCACTTAAAACGTCGGCGACGACGCTTGCCAGTCTGCCTGAATTTCTGAGCCCGCCCGTTGCCGGCGGCGCTTCGTTTAAACCGCCCGTTGAAACCAGCATGGCCTTTAATGGCGCGACGAACGCTACGGCCACCCAGGCCGTGGCACAGCAGACCGCGCCCGCCGCGCCGGGCGCTCAAAAAGTCCAGGTTGAAACCGTAAGGCCCGACGGAACGCTCGTGCCGTCCGACATGGCCGGTAATGTGATGCTGCCCCACAACGTGACGCCGCACGTAGACGTTAATCCGCGCCCCATCGAGGTCTCTTACCTTTCCGAGCAACTTGGCCAAACGCCCAAGCCCGTGCCGGCAGCAGCGGCAGCCGGCACGCCGCCGCAATCGGTGATGCAGCCGCAAAACCCGATCGAGATTTCGGGCCAGCCAACCCGGCGCGCGGCTTTGACGGGATTGAAAGCGGCATCCGCGCAGGCGAGCGTAGCGCCATCGGCCAATCAGTCGGCGGCTGCCGCATCTCAGGTTCCCGCTTCTTTGTTGAAGGCGCTGGAGAGCAAAAGCTTTAACAGCGCGGATGCACAAACGCTGTCGGCGCAGATTTTCCCGGATGCTCCACCGGAGGGCGCGTCCACCGCCGTGGCGCAAACCCGGACAGCACCCGCCAGCGCGAAACCGGCCGCCACCGGGAAACCGCCAGCGAAACCCAGCATTGTGACAGCGGGCTTCAACTTTTGAATCCTTAGGCACAAGTATGGTTAATATCGATGGCAGAATGATTTCTTGACTTCCGCCGTCGATTTGTTTAAGAGAGATGCAGTTCCGGCGCGATTTTTTTGGACAATCGCCACGATTTCAACCGCCGGAATCCCATCCCCACAGGCGAGCCAATTCCGCAATAAGCGGACAATCAGCGCCCCATTATTTTCCCAAGCACGAAGGTTCCTATGACATCGACTAATTTACGCGAACTGAAAGCCAAGACGCCGGCTGAACTCCTCGGCATGGCCGAAAAATTCGGCATCGAAGGCGCCAGCGCCATGCGCAAGCAGGATATGCTGTTTGCCATCCTCAAAATTGTCGGCGAACAGGCCGATCAGACCATTACCGGCGACGGCGTTCTCGAAGTCCTGCCCGACGGTTTCGGTTTCCTGCGTTCGCCCGAAGCCAATTACCTGCCCGGCCCCGACGATATTTATGTTTCGCCCTCGCAGGTTCGCAAATTCAATCTCCGCACCGGCGATACGGTCGAAGGCGAAATCCGCTCGCCCAAGGAAGGCGAACGTTATTTCGCGCTTCTCAAGGTCAGCCAGATCAATTTCGAAGATCCGGAAAAAGCCCGTCACCGCATCGGTTTCGACAATCTGACGGCTTTGTACCCGACCAAACATCTCAAACTTGAAACGCCCGATCCGACCAAGAAAGAATATACCTCGCGTATCATCGATCTGGTCTGCCCGCTCGGCAAGGGTCAGCGCGGCTTGATCGTCGCCCCGCCGCGCACCGGCAAGACCGTGATGATGCAGAATATCGCCCATGCGATTTCCATCAATCATCCCGAAGTCTACCTGATCGTCCTTCTGATCGATGAGCGCCCCGAAGAAGTCACCGACATGGCCCGCTCGGTCAAAGGCGAAGTTATCAGCTCGACCTTCGACGAACCCGCGACGCGCCATGTGCAGGTCGCGGAAATGGTCATCGAAAAAGCCAAACGTCTGGTCGAACATAAACGCGACGTGGTCATTCTGCTCGATTCAATCACCCGCCTCGCCCGCGCCTACAACACCGTCGTCCCCTCATCGGGCAAGGTCTTGACCGGCGGCGTCGATGCCAATGCGCTGCAACGCCCGAAACGCTTCTTCGGCGCGGCGCGCAATATCGAAGAAGGCGGTTCGCTGACCATCATCGCGACGGCTTTGATCGATACCGGCAGCCGCATGGACGAAGTGATCTTTGAAGAATTCAAAGGCACCGGCAATTCGGAAATCATCCTCGATCGCAAACTCAGCGACCGTCGCACCTTCCCCGCCATCGACATCACCAAATCGGGCACCCGCAAGGAAGAACTCCTTGTCGACAAAGCCACAATGTCGAAAATGTGGGTCCTGCGCCGCGTGCTGTTGCCGATGGGCGTCACCGATGCGATGGAATTTTTGCTCGACAAGCTCAAATACTCGAAGACCAATGCCGACTTCTTCGACAGCATGGGCTCGAACGGCGCCGGCAACGAAGGCGGCGGTGGTGGCGGCGCAGCCCCCACAGTCCAGCGCGCCACCATCGCGCGCCGCAGCGCTTCATCGGGCTCGACCAACTCGCCGGATAAGGAATAAACATGACGGCGCGCATGGCTTTGCCGGTGCCGGGGGAGCAGGCGAAAGTCCTGCTCCACTCCTGCTGCGCGCCCTGTTCGGGCGAAGTGATCGAAGCGATGCAGGCCTCGGGCCTCGACCTCACAATCTATTTCTATAATCCGAACATTCATCCGCGCCAGGAGTACGACCTGCGCAAGGATGAAAATATCCGCTTCGCCGAAAAACTGAACATCCCCTTTATCGATGCCGATTACGATACCGACAACTGGTTCGAACGTGTCAAAGGTCTGGAATGGGAACCGGAACGCGGCGCGCGCTGCACCCAATGTTTCGATATGCGGTTCGAGCGCACGGCGCTTTACGGCCATGAAAACGGCTTCAGCCTGTTCACCTCATGCCTCGGCATTTCGCGCTGGAAAAACATGGAACAGATCAATGATTGCGGCAGGCGCGCGGCGGCGCGTTATCCCGGCATGGAGTATTGGGATTATAACTGGCGCAAAAATGGCGGGTCGAACCGCATGATCGAAATCTCGAAACGCGAGAATTTTTACCAGCAGGAATATTGCGGCTGCATCTACAGCCTCCGCGACACCAACAAACACCGCCGCGAAACGGGCCGCCCCAACATCGCCATCGGCGAGAAATTTTATGGCGCGGAAGAACCCGTTTAGACTTTTTCTTTCTCTTCACGTTCTGGCGGCGCGGCCATCTCGACCCGGTTGCGGCCGCATTTCTTGGCGGTGTAGAGGGCCAGATCGGCGCGGTGCAGCAAATCCTCGATACCGCCATCCTGCGCCGACAATTGCGCCACGCCGATGCTGACGGTGCAGGGAATGACCACGCGCTCGGCGATAATAGGTTTCCCCTGCATATGGGCGCGCAAACGTTCGGCGACGTCAAAGGCGGCGGCAAGCCCGGTTTCGGGTAGCAGCACCGCGAATTCCTCGCCGCCGATGCGGCCGATGGAATCGGACTGCCGCAGGCTTTCGAGAGCCCGTTTGACCACGCCCTGAATGGCGGCGTCGCCCACCGCATGCCCGTGGGTATCGTTGATCTTCTTGAAATGATCGATATCGATCATCATCACCGCCATCTCGCGCGCGAAACGGCGGGCGCGGCGCAATTCCTGCTCGGCCTGATTCTGGAAATAACGGCGGTTGCTGATACCCGTCAGGGAATCCGTCGAAGCCTGACGGAACAATTCGGCCTCCATCTCCTTCCGCTGCGAAATATCGTTGAGTGCCACCAGAACCGCCGGCGCGCCGCCGTAATCGAGGGTGATCGCCGCCAATTCCGCCGTGAAAACGCGGCCCTGCCCGGTTTTCATCCGCACTTCGATGTCGCGAATGTCGGCGACCTTGTCGAGCAGCGCCTTGATGCTGTCGTAATCCTTCTGCTCGATATAAAACCCGGTCGAGCGGCTGCGCAGCAACTGCCCCGCGCTTTCCTGAAACAGGAGGCAGCTCTTGCGGTTGACGAACAGAATCTGCCCGTCCGCGCGCCGCGCGATATAAATCGGGTAAGGCAGGATTTCGAGAACCGCGCGCAGCCTCTGCTCGTTTTTCAGAAGATCATGTTCGACTTCGACCTGCCGCGTGACATCGAAGGCGGTCAGCATCATGGCGGCCTCGCCGCCCCAATCGACCACGCGCATCGTCACCGCGACCCAGATTTCATGTCCGTCCTTGCGCAACCCGCGCGCGCGGCCGATCACCGAGTCTTTCGCGCCGCGCATCATATCGTCATATTCGGTTTCGAGGCGCGGCCACACATCGTCGGGCACGAGGCTGCGCAGCAAAGGAAGCTCCATAATCTCGCGCGCGTTCTTGAAGCCGAACAGCAGGGCGAAGGCGTCGTTGGCGTAAAGCGGCTTGAAATTGCGGTGGATGAGGACGCCCTGCACCGCGCCGTCGATCAGAGCGCGAAAATCGGGCGGCGCGCCCGTGCCTGCAAGAAGCTTGCGGCGGTCGGGTCGGGCGGGATTGCGGCGGCGACGCGCTCCGGCTGGGGGGATCGGTTTCGTCGTCATAAAAATCTGAAGTTAGGATGGCTTGTTAGTGTAACACAATTCGCAGCGGTTTAAAGGCGCGCCGCACGCTTCTTTTTTGTTGGTTAATAACCGAGAGGTTCAGGCGTGAAGTCGGTATTCTCGATGACGCGCAGAATGGGTTTGCCTTTTTTCCGGGGCCGGGCTTCTTCGGCGCGTTCTGTTTCCAGGGCTTTCCGTCTGCGCAGCAACTGCGCCACTTCGGGCGAGCGCGTGAGGGTGGCGATTTCCTGCGCGGTGCGTTCGAGATCCTTGGGATCGCTGACCGGCAAACCTTCGATACCGTTTTCCGACATCCACACGCCGTAATAAATCAGGCCGATCAGGCACGACAGATCATGGAACAATTCGCCGACGCGCAAGGCCAGCGCGCGGAACCCGGCGCTTTCCCATCCGTCGGCAAGCGCTTTGCGGGTGAGGGCGTGAATGAAGTCGTTGCCGAACATGCTGCCGTCGGGCTGGGCATTGCCGCCGCTCGACAGCCATTTGGTCATCGGCGCGCGATTGTCGGACAGAATTTCCGATTGCGGATCGAGCTGCATCGGCAGCCACGCGATTTCTTTCAGACTGTAAGTGATGACTTCCATGCCGAGACGTTCGGCGCGCATATAGGCAAAGCCATATTCATCGCGATTGAAATTTTCAGGCAAGGGCGAGGCCGCGAGAATTTCCTGACGGTCGAGCGACAATTTCTCGCGCGCTTGTTCGAAGTGCTTTTGCAAATCGCCAAGTGTGAGAAGCTTTGCCATTCTGCTCCCTTCGCCGGTCTTTCAAAAAGCCCCGCGCTCCGCATGGAACGCTTAATTTTAGTTTACCGAAAAAGCCTAAGGATATTATTAACTCATCGAAACAACATGAAAGCTTTTGATTTTGCGGCGAAATTCCGTTACCAAAAGGATATGAGAAACTATGATGTCATCGTCATTGGCGGGGGTCATGCGGGCTGCGAAGCGGCGGCGGCATCGGCGCGTCTGGGCGCATCGACATTGCTGCTGACCCACAAAATCGAAACCATCGGCGAGATGTCCTGCAACCCCGCCATCGGCGGGCTGGGCAAGGGCCATCTGGTGCGCGAGATCGACGCGCTTGACGGCGTGATGGGCCGCGTTGCCGATGCGGGCGGGATTCAATTCCGTGTTCTCAATCGCAGCAAAGGCCCCGCCGTGCGCGGCCCGCGCGCCCAGGCCGACCGCAAGCTGTATCGTCAGGCGATGCAGGAAACCCTGCAAAATCAGGCGAATCTGGATATTCTGGGCGCCTCTGCCGAAGATATTCTCACCGATGAGAATGGACATATCGCGGGCGTTGTCACCGGCAGCGGTAAAATGATTCACGCGCGCGCTGTTGTTATTACGACCGGCACATTCCTGCGCGGCCTTATCCATCAGGGCGAACAGCAGACCCCGGCGGGTCGCGTGGGCGAACCGCCTTCGCGTGCATTAAGTGTCGCCCTTGAACGGCTGGGCTTTCCGCTGGGCCGTTTGAAAACCGGCACCCCTGCCCGGCTTGACGGCAAAACCATCGACTGGACCAGCCTTGAAATGCAGGCGGGCGACGAAAAGCCCGAGGCTTTCTCGACTTTGACCAAATTCCTGCCCAACCGGCAGATTTCCTGCGGCATCACTTACACCACCGCCGAAACGCACGAGATCATCCGCGCCAATCTGCATCGCGCACCCATGTATTCCGGCCAGATCAGCGGTACCGGGCCGCGTTACTGCCCTTCGGTTGAAGATAAAGTCGTGCGTTTTGCCGATAAAGAACGCCACCAGATATTTCTTGAGCCGGAAGGCCTCGACGACGATACCGTCTATCCCAATGGGATTTCGACGTCGTTGCCCATCGATGTGCAGGATGGGTTTATCCGTTCGATTGGCGGCCTCAAGGATGTGCGCGTTATTCGCTATGGCTACGCGATTGAATATGATTTCTGCGACCCGCGCGAATTGCGTGCCACCCTTGAAACCAAGCGTGTTTCTGGCCTTTATTTCGCGGGCCAGATCAACGGCACCACCGGTTATGAAGAAGCGGCGGCGCAGGGGCTTATGGCCGGGCTGAATGCCGCTTTAAAGACCGCTGGCAAGCTAGCTTTCACGCTTGACCGTTCGCAGGCTTATATCGGCGTGATGATCGATGATCTGATTACACGCGGCACCAACGAGCCTTACCGCATGTTCACCTCGCGCGCCGAATATCGCCTGACCATGCGCGCCGATAATGCCGATCAGCGCCTGACCCAGCTGGGCCTCGATATCGGTTGTATCGGTTCCGAACGCCAGACAGCGTTTGCCGCCAAAATGGAGGCGCTGGACGCGGCCCGCGCGCTGCTGGGCAATCTCAAGGCCTCGCCCAACAAACTCACGGCGCAGGGCCTCAAAATCAATGCCGATGGGGTTGTACGCAGCGCCCTCGACCTGATTTCCTATCCCGATATCGATTTGGGCGTATTGGCCGCTATCTGCTGGCCCGAACTGGGCGCGATAGCCCCAGAAATCGCCGAGCAGCTGGAAATAGACGGCAAATATGCCGGTTATATCGACCGACAGGACAGCGATATTCGGGCCTTCCGCAAGGAAGAAAGACTGGCTTTGCCCGCCGATCTCGATGTCGATGCGATTGGCAGCCTGTCGGCTGAAATTCGCCAGAAATTGCGCCAGATACGGCCCGAAACTCTCGGGGCTGCCGCCCGCATTCCCGGCATGACGCCTGCCGCTCTGGTCGCGCTGCTGCGTTATATAAAAATCGATAAAGCGAAAAGCAGAAAAACAGCTAATGACGGGGCTTTGTGATGGGTGATAGCGAAGAAAGTGCTTTCCGACAGCTGTTTGTCGTTCCCCATGAAACTATCCACAGGCTAAATACCTATAAAGACTTGTTGATTACATGGAACGAAAAATTCAATCTGGTGGCGAAAAGCACGCTTCCCCACATCTGGTTGCGGCATTTCACCGACAGCGCACAACTAATGGCGTATATTCCCGATACCGCCCTCACCCTCGCCGATATGGGCGCCGGGGCCGGATTTCCCGGCCTTGTTCTGGCGATTATGGCGCAGGACCTCAAAAAGCCGCTGCATGTCCATTCCATCGAGGCCACCAATAAAAAGGCCGATTTTCTGCAATCCGTGGTCGATGAGCTGCATCTGCCGGTCACGATTCATCGCAAACGCATCGAAGATATCCGCGATTTGAAGGCCGATGTGATTACCGCCCGCGCCCTTAAGGCCCTGCCCGATTTATTGGTCTATGCCAATTATCTGACCCACAAAGACAGTATCTGCATCTTCCCTAAGGGCCAGAACGCAGCCGAAGAATTGACACAGGCCCGGAAATATTGGACATTCGCGGCAGACACCCATACCAGCCGCAGCGACGATACCGGAAGCATTTTGGTTCTTTCCAGCCTTCGGTATAAGACGCGGCGCTAACTTTAAAGAAGTACGCCCGTGCCCTGTAAAATCATCGCCGTCGTCAATCAAAAAGGCGGAGTCGGCAAAACCACTACCACCGTGAATCTGGCAACTGCGCTGGCCGCCGTTGGCCGCCGCGTGCTGGTGGTCGATGCCGATCCGCAGGGCAATGCCTCCACCGGCTTCGGCGTCTCGCGTTCCGAACGCGGGCAGGGTGCTTATGAATTAATGTTCGACGGCATGTCGGTCGAAGATGTCGCCGTTCAGACCATTATCCCCAATCTTTCGGTGATTACGTCATCTGCGGATTTAGCGGGGGCGGAAATTCAGCTGGTCACCACCGAACGCCGCGAATATCGCATGAAAGATGCGCTCGACCGCAGTTTGAAAGATTACGACGTTATCTTTATCGACTGCCCGCCTTCGCTCAATCTCATTACTTTGAACGCGCTGGTAGCCTCACACTCCATTATGATTCCGCTGCAGCCTGAGTTTTACGCGCTTGAAGGCGTCAGCAGCCTGTTGCAGACCGTCGAGGCGGTGCGCGCGCGCTTCAATCCCGATCTCGAAATTCAGGGCGTTATTCTCACCATGTATGACAAGCGCAACAGTTTGTCCGACGCGGTGGCGAGCGATGTTCGCGCTTATTTTGGCGACAAGGTTTACGAGACTGTCATTCCCCGCAATGTGCGCGTGTCCGAAGCGCCCTCGCACGGCAAGCCGGTTCTTCTCTATGACCTGAAATGCATCGGCTCGCGCGCCTACATGCAATTGGCCAGCGAAGTTTTGAAACGCGAATTCGGCGGGCACGAGATTACGCCGACGCCCGCGCCCGAAATTCAAATTTAGAATCATTCTAAAAAAGGAAAACGCCATGAGCAGCCCCACGCAAAAACCTTCGCCTCTCGGTCGCGGCCTGTCCGCCTTGTTCGGCGATGCCGACGCCTCGTACCAGCCCGCCACGCGCCCCGCGATGGATATGTCGGCCAAAACCGGCTCGTTGCAAAAAATGCCGGTAAACTGGCTTAAATCGGGTGTTTTCCAGCCGCGCCGCCATTTCGACGAAGAAGCTTTGCAGGAACTTGCGGGCTCGATCCGCGAACGCGGCATTCTTGAACCCCTGTTGGTGCGCGCTTTGCCCGGCGCCACGAATTCATACGAAATCATCGCCGGCGAACGCCGCTGGCGCGCCGCGCAACTGGCCGGGCTGCATGATGTGCCGGTTCTTATCCGCGAATTGACCGACCGCGAAGCGCTTGAATTCGGCATCATCGAAAATGTGCAGCGCGAAGATTTATCGCCGCTCGAAGAAGCCGAAGGGTATAAACGCCTGATCGAGGAATTCGGCCATACGCAGGATGCGCTCGGCAAAATCGTCGGCAAAAGCCGCCCGCATATCACCAACATTCTGCGCCTGCTGACCCTGCCGTCCGAAGTGCGGGATCTTATCGCGCAGGGCAAGCTGACCTCGGGCCATGCCCGCGCCCTTGTCCCCACCCGCAACCCTTATGCCATTGCGCAGGAAATTATCCGCAAGGGTCTCAATGTGCGGCAGGCGGAAACCCTCGCCAAGCGCGATCAGGACAACCCCGAAATTCACAAAAAGAAGGCCAATGCCGGGGATAACGCCGATGTTATCGCCCTGGAAAAAGAACTGGAAAAGGTCATCGGCCTGCGCGTGAAAATTACCACCAAGGGCAAGGAAGGCACGTTAACGCTGTATTACACCGATCTTGACCAACTCGACGATATCATTAAGAAGTTGCGGGCGTAGGAAGCAGAGAATGAGAGGGAGAAGATAAAGAGAGAGAGAAGAAAAGAGAGAGAGAAGAAAAGAGAGAGAGAAGAAAAGAGAGAGGGAAGAGCGGCACGGGCGGCCCATCTCTCCCTTTTCTCCCCTCATTCTTTCTCCTCTCGCCTTCCCCCTCTCTTCTCTTCCTGATTTTATTGCGGAATTAACGATTTTCGTGCAAAATCCGGCCGTCACATTAAACGCGGACGTTAAAATCTTATGAGTCAGAACAATCAGGGCGAACCGACTATTCTGCTGGCCGTGCTGATCATCATGATCGGCGGGTTCTCCTGGCTGATGTGGCATTTCCTCGGCGCCAATATTCTCGATCACTTTCTACGCTGGACGCGTTTCGGCGAAATCTGGATCATCAATCTTATCACCGGCGGCCACTATCAGGCCTGCCTCGACTGGCTGCGCTATGCGCGCCCCTATGATACGATGCCGACGGGAGACGTGATCGGTCTGTCGAACCAATGTTTCGGCCCGCATTACCTGCAGATGCAACCGGTCGAAGAGCGCGTGAAATATTACGGGTTGACCGGCACTTCCTATGTCGCGCTCGGTACGCTGACCACGCCTTATTATCGCTGGCCGATGGCGGCGATACTGGCGGTGATCGGGCTTTATGTCCTGCTGTTCTCGCCGCGCAATAAATTCATGACGCGGCACACGCTCGAATCTTTCATCGAGGCGCAGGCCAAAATGTGGCCGGTGATTTCGCCGATCGTCAAATTCAACCCGTCGAAACAAGGGCGCATTCTGGGCGGCGAAGTTCCCGACAAATTGCCGATCTTCGCCGAAGCCTTGGCGCCCGAAGAATGGATCGCCTATCACCGCATCCCCGTCGTCAACCGTATTCCCAACCGCGATGCCGTGCGCCGCGCTTTCATTCAGCAGCTCGGCCCGCGCTGGACCGGTATAACCGGCGCGCCGCCGCATATCCGCGCTTTGTTCGCGGCCTTTGCCCTGAAGGGCGCGCAGAAGCGCGAGGAAAGCGATGCGATGCTGGGCCGCCTCGCGCTGGCCTGGTCGCCGGACAAAGGGTTCAAAATGGAATCCGAACTGGCGTCCGAGATCGACAAGATCATCGCGGATCCCGAGCTGGGCGGCAAAGCCCTGAAAATCGCCGATCAATTTGCGTGGCGCACCACGGCGCTGCTCGGCGTGCTGCGCTGGGCGCGGGCGCAGGGCGGCGTGTTGGCCCCCGGCCAGTTCGTATGGGTACGCGCCGAAGACCGCTCTTTATGGTATCCGTTGAATAATCTCGGGCGGCGTTCGTTCCATACCGAAGGCGCCGGCGCCATGGCCCACTTCATGGCCGAACAGGCCGCGGCCAAACCTTTGCCGATCCCCCGTATCGACACCGCCTATATCACGCTGCACACTTATCTCAGCGACCCTGATCGTCCCGCTATCGTCATTCCGCCGCGCGAAGGCGACGCCAAAGCCTGAAGTCCTTCCATAAAATTTCCCCAGAGGTCGTCATGAATAAAAAAACCGAAGCCAAATGCAACGGCGACATGCTGATGGTCGGGTTTCATGGCGCCAACCCGCCGCTGATCTGGCGCTTCGACCTCGAACGCAATCACAGTTTCACGTTGGCGCTGCAGGGCGACGAAGGCGAATGGGAACTGGGCATCACTACGCCCAAGGGCGATTTTTACCCAGTCGTGCATTTCGTCGCGCGCGAGGATGCCGAGGAAGCTTTCGCCAAAGTGGAGAAAACTCTCGCGCGCCGCAATGCCGGAATGTCGGGCGTCGTGAAGGCTATTATCGGATTGGCCCTTGTGGCGCTGGTGGTTTTTGCCGGTGTGGTCGGTTTCAGTCTTTACGTCAATGCACATGGCAATACGGCTTTGTCCACGCCGCTCGCGGGTGCGGCCTCTGCTCCCGGCGCGATGCCGGAAGGCGTGCCTCTCCCCGCCGATCAGGTTCTCAAGCCGCCCGCGCCATAGTCCGCGATCGTTCTTTAATGAAGCGCTTGCGCTTCATTAAAGAACGTGAATCGCTGGACTTAAATATAAAAAAGAGAAAACCGGGCTGCATTTCTGCAACCCGGTTTTATTCGTCGCGTACTCTTTTAGCGGCGGTCGCCGGTCAGGCGCAGTAGGCTCATAAAGATATTGATGAAGTCGAGATAGAGGCTGAGCGCGCCGAACACCGCCATTTTATTGTTGGCGTCGGAGCCATAGCTTTCGGCATAGCTTTGCTTGATGCGCTGCGTGTCATAGGCGGTCAGGCCGGTGAAGATCAGGATGCTCATGATCGACACCACCCATTGCATCATCGACGACATCAGGAAAATATTGACGATAGAGGCGATCAGGATGCCCAGCAGACCCATCATCATAAACGCGCCCATGCCGGTCAGATCGCGCTTGGTGGCGTAACCATACAGCGCCATCGCCCCGAAATCGGCGGCGGTGGCGAAGAAAGCCCGCGCCACGCTGGTGTCGGTGTAAACAAGGAAGATGCTGCCCAGCGACAGGCCCATAGTGCCGCAGAAGGCCCAGAACAAAATCTGCAGCGTGCCGAGGCTGAGGCTCTGCATGCGGAACTGCATCACAAGCACGAAAACCAGCGGCGCGAACATCACCACATATTGCAGCGGCGTGCCGTAAATGATTTGCGCGAGGGCGGTATGCGCCACCACCCAGGCCAGCGCGCCTGTCATAGCGAGCCCGCCGCCCATATAAGCGAACACGCGCTGCATATGGCCGCGCAGACCGGCGTCGAAAGTGACGCGGTCGAGGCCGCCTGAAACGGTTGAGCCGGAACGGAAGAAGGGATCGGTCATGGGAACCTCGCCTGTTAAATTGACAGGGCTAATATGTGCCTGACCTGCTCCGATTTCAACTGGCGATTGCTTTTGCCTGCAAAGACAAAGAACTAGCCCGGAAAGGACGCGGAACTTCGTCCAGATCATAGGGCGTCGCTTCGTAAATGCTTTTGACCCAGTTGGTATAAAGATGCGCCGTGTGCCGCCAGCTGTTCAGCGGTTCGCGGGCCGGGTCGTCGCCGGGGAAATAGTGACGCGGCAGGGGCGTGGCCGGATTCGCCGCGCTGTCGCGCATATATTCGCCCTTCAGCGTGCCGGCCTCATATTCCGGGTGATTGAGGACATATAGCCGTTTCGGATAAAACAGACCTTCGTCGTAAGGCGCGGTTTCGGCGAGGATATTGGTTCCCCCCTCGTCCGAGATGGCGACATGCTCGATTTCCGGATGGGCGGCAAGGGCCACGGGGTCGGGCGTGCGCCAGCGCGAAACCGGCACCGGGAAAACATCCGGGAACCCGAACAGCAGCCCGGCTTTATCGGCCAGGCCCTGATGATCGAACAGGCCGAAGATTTTCTGGTCGCCCTTGATGCTTTCGACATCGTGGAAATGTTTCAACGCCGCCTGCGCGCCCCAGCACAGGAACAAAGACGACAGCACATTGGTGGTGGACCAGTCGAGAATTTGCGTCACCTCGCCCCAGATCGCTTCGTCGCTGACGCGCGGCTGCAGCGCGTTGACGCCGGTAACGATGAGGCCATCGAATTTACGGTGCCTGATGTCGCTCCACGCCTTGTAGAATTTGCGGATATGTTCGACGGGAGTGTTTTTGCTGTCGCGCCCGTTGGCGATGCCCTGCACGTAACTGTCGGTGGCGGCGAAAGTCAGGCGTACCTGTAAAGTGGTGTTGCCCAGCCACAGCGCCAGTTGCCGCTCGGTGGCTACCTTGTCTGCCATCAAATTCAGGATGACGAATTCCATCGGGCGGATATCCTGCTTTGCCGCGCGTTCGCGTTCGATGGCCGCCCCGCTCGCCAGCGACGGCAGGAATGGGTGGATCTCTTCGCTGGCGATGATGACGGGCATGAACTCGACCTATGATCCGAGAATCAGAGCGCTTGTAACCTGTGGCGTTTTAGCCAGAACGGCAACCGCATGTTCAAGCTGTTCACGCGTCGGTGCGGCGATCTTTAGAACATCGTCTTTTTCGCCAAGCAGAGCGCCGCCGAGCTTGTTATCGACGATGGCGCGCACTACTGGGTTTTTCGATGTGCCGTTACCGGTGATTTCGTTCAGAACTTCCTTGGCGGATCCGCTAAGGATAACTTCCGCGAAACCTATCCGGTGTTCTCGGGACAATGGGTCGAAGGGAATATGTGCGGCATGCAGGGCATTCACCCCGTCAGCCCATTTGCGATCTTCCGAATCCAAATTTTCTCTTGTCCAATGTATTGTTGCCACTTCAACCCCCTTTTATGGCCCATCATGCGATGGGCCGTCTGCCGTCCCTTTAAAAAGGCGGAACGGTAAAAGCCCTAGAGCTGCGAGATGCAGCGCGGGAAGATCGGAGAATGTGGAGGGGCTGGAATCAAAAGAGCCTCGGCACACGCGATCACCCACCAGGGATCACAGTGCAGAAGCTCTGTGACGCTTTAGCTATTGGTAACGCGGTAGCAAGCTATCCTGTCAAATCCCGCGGGCCGCCTCCTAACTAATTCTTAGGCGGCCACTAACCGTGCTATATAAATTCAAAGCGCCCGATTTTGTCAAGGAAATTACAAAACATGGTTACGCCCCTGCCCGAACGGCCTCTTGTCGGCATTGGTATCGTTGTCTGGCGCGAAGATAAAGTGCTGCTGGTGAAACGCAAAAATGCGCCCGGGGCGGGGCATTGGGGCTTGCCCGGCGGCAAGCAGGAACGGGGCGAAACCATCATGCAGGCGGCGGTGCGCGAAGTGCGCGAGGAAACCGGGGTCGAAATCGCGCCGCTCGGCGTGATAACCGCGCTCGACAGCATTACGAAAAACGCCAAAGGCGACATCGATTTTCATTACACGATTGTCGAAGTCGCCGCCGAATGGTTCGAAGGCGAGGCCAAGGCCGCCGATGACGCGATTGCCGTGCGCTGGGCCGATCTCGCCGAAGTGGAAAATCTCTGCGCGTGGCCGGAAGTGGCGCGCATCGTGCGCCTGTCGATGCTGCAACGGGTTTTATAACTTCTGACCGCCGAAACGGTCTTTGGCCGAACGCATCAGGCCGAACAAGGCGGCGGCGTCGGCATCTGCCGCGCCGATGCCGCCTTTGATAAGAGAGTTGCGCAATTCGGTGCTGTCGGCGCGCAGAAACGGATTGCAGATTTTCTCGTTGCCGAGCAATGCCGGAATGGTCGGCTTGCCCGCCTTGCGCAAGGCGGTGATTTCGGCGGCGCGGGCTTTCAACGCCTCGTTGCCTTTGTCGATGGCCAGCGCGAATTTGGCGTTGGCCTCGCTATATTCATGCGCGGCGTAAACTTGCGTATCGTCGGGCAGCGCGCGCAGCAGTTTGAGCGACTCCCACATCTCCGCAGGCGTGCCTTCGAATAATTTGCCGCAGCCGAGCGAGAACAGCACATCGCCGCAGAACAAGGCCTTGAGCTGCGGGAAATAATAGGAAATATGCCCGGCGGTATGCCCGCCCGTGGCCAGAACTTCGCCGCGCAATGTCGAGAAGGTCACGATATCGCCATGCCCCACCGCGCGTGACATGCCGGCGATGCGGCTTTTTTCCTTGGCCGGGCCGATCACGGGCGCGCCATATTCGCGCTGGAGCAGATCATTGCCGCCGGTGTGATCGGTATGATGATGCGTGTTGAGGATCAGCGACAGGTGCAAATCGCGGGCTTTGAGCGCGCGGACGACGACCTCGCCATCTCCCGGATCGACCACCATAGCGAGGCCGAGATCGCGGTCGCTGACCAGAAAGATATAATTGTCCGCAAAAGCGGGCAGGAGTTCGACGATGAATGACATTCGTGAAACTGTCGCTGATTTGTGCTAAGAGAGGGTTAAGAAGAAGGGGCTGGAGACAAGGGACGAGGAGGTTCAAGCATAACTGGCCGATGCCTGTTTTTCCCACCTTCTCTTGCCCTCTTGCCCCCTCTTTCTTTTCCCTCTCCTTTCTTTTCCCTCTCTTGCCTCTTCTCCTTATGTTCACCGATATCGTCGAACTGCGCGATTTCTATCAAACCCCGGCGGGGCTGGCAGCGCGCGATGTGCTGCGCGCCCGGATCGCCGAAATGTGGCCCTCCCTGGCGGGCGAACGGGTCTTGGTGCTGGGCTATGGCGCGCCTTTGCTGCGGGCGCTGGCGGCGGAAGCTTTGGCCTGCTACGCCTTTATGCCCGCGGCGCAGGGCGTTTCTTACTGGCCGCGCGAAGGCCCCAATATTTCCTGCCTCGTCGATCCGGAAAACCTGCCTTTGCCCGATGCCAGCATCGATCGGGTCATCGCCTTGCACGCTTTGGAAGGTGTTGCCGAAACCGGCCCCATGCTGCGCGAAATCTGGCGGGTGATGCGTAGCGGCGCGCGCTTTCTGGCGCTGGTGCCCAACCGGCGCGGTTTTTGGGCGCATAGCGACCGCACGCCTTTCGGTTCGGGCCAGCCTTTTTCGCCCGGCCAGATCAAATCGGCCTTGCATCAGCAGGGTTTTCTGGTCGAGCGCGTGCGCCATGCCCTCTATATGCCGCCTTCTCTGGCGCGGTTCAGTTTTGCCGGAAAGGTCGAAAAATACGCCGCCTCCTTGTTCCCCGGCTTTGGCGGCGTGCTGATGCTCGAGGCCAGCAAGCAGCTTTACGCCCCCATCGGCGTTAAGAATGCCGCCCGCCACCGGCTGGTGCTGCCCCTGCCCCTGGTGCCACAACGGCCTGCCCCGGCGGGCCGCATCGTCGAAAACATCCGATAAAATTTGGACTTTTGCGGGTTTTTGGCCTAGTCTGGCCGAAAGAGACCTCTTAAAAATAAGGGCTGCCCCATGTCGATGAAGACCGCCGCCGTCAACCCGGACAAGCAAGCCCTGGCCGATTACCGCGCCCAGATCGACCGCATCGATATGGTTCTGCATGATCTGCTGCGCGAACGGGCCGAGATCATCGATCAGGTCAAGAAGCTTAAAGGCAAGCAGCATATCTATATCCGCCCGGGGCGCGAGGCGCAGATGCTGCGCGCGCTTGTGGGCCGCCCGCAGGGCAAACTGCCCGAAGGTTTCGTGGTGCGCCTGTGGCGCGAGATGATTTCCGATTTCACGCTGATGGAAGGCCCGGGCCTCAAGGTCGCCGTCACCGTGCCGCCGAAAGGGCCCGATCTGTGGGATCTGTCGCGCGATTTTTACGGCGCCTTCACGCCTTTGATGGAAGTGCCTTCGGCCAGCGCCGCGATTAAGGCCGTGCAGGCGGACAAGGCGACGGTTGCCGTGGTGCCCCTGCCCGACGCCAAGGATAAAGACGCGTGGTGGACTTTGCTGGCGGCGGACAAGAAAAATACCCTGACGGTTTTCGCAATCGTGCCGTTCGAAAATCTGAAAGCGGGCCGCAGTAATGCCCGCAACTCGATGCCGGGCGGGCTTGTCGTCGGCAAGCTTTATCCCGAACTGACGGGCGACGATCACAGTTTCCTGGCCTTGCAATGCGTGCATGTGCCCGAAGGCGAGATGAAGCGCCTGCTCGGCAAGGCCGGCTATAAAGTGCGGCAGATGATCGCGCAAAGCGGCGGCCGCGGCGGCTCCGCGCCGACCGTTTATCTGGTCGAAACCGAAGGCTATGTCGGCCGCAACGATACCCGCCTCGCGCGTCTGCGCGCCATGCTGGGCAGCCGGTTGCAGCATCTCGCCCCCTTGGGCGGCTATGCCGTGCCTTTGAAGAGCGGCCGCCGGTAAGTCGATGCGTAAAGAGTCCCTCGGCATCATCGGCACCGGTGCGTTCGGATCTTTGGCGGCCAGGCATCTGGTGCCGTATTTTGATCTCGTGCTGCATGATGCGCATGCCGATAGCGCAGAACTTGCGAAATCCGTCGGCGCGCGCGTGGGTACTCTTAAAGACGCGGCCTCCTGCGCTATCGTCATGCCCGCCGTGCCGGTGCAGAAATTCCGCGATGTTTTAACCGCCATCGCCCCCCTGCTCCGCGCCGATGCTCTGGTGATAGATGTCTGCTCGGTGAAAATCAAACCGATGGGGGCGATGCTGGAAATTTTACCGGCTGGCGTTGCCGTGGTCGGCACCCATCCTTTGTTCGGCCCGCAAAGCGGCAAAAACGGCATTGCCGGTTTGAATATCGCGGTTTGCGAAGGACGCGGCGGGCGATCCTCCTGCGTCGCGCAATTCTGCGCCGAAAAACTCGGACTGCGCGTGACTCTGGTATCGCCCGAGGAGCATGACCGCGAAGCCGCCTATGTGCAGGGCCTCACCCATATGCTGGCCAAGATTATCGTGGCGCTCGATCTGCCCGAGATGCGCTTTCCCACCCGCACTTATGAATTGATGCAGCAAGCGGTGGAAATGGTGCGCTACGATTCCGAAGAATTATTCCGCGCCATCGAACGCGAAAATCCTTTTTCCGGCGAGGCCAAGAAAGCCTTCTTCGCCGCTGCGCGTCGGCTTGAAGAAAAAATAACGGATAATTGAGGGCCGCCCTACCCACGCTAGCACGTCATTCCCGCGCAGGCGGGAATGACGCTCTTGGGGAGAGTGCCGTTCTTAAGTGGCAGGCGGTGGTGTTGGTGTAGCAGGAGCCGCTGTCGCCGCAGGCGGTTCGACCGGCCAGTCGATTTCCGGGAAGGTGAAGATGCGGATCGGGCCGAGGAACAATCCGCCCAATTGCACCGTGATCGGCAATTGCATGGCGGCGGCTTTCGCGTCTTTGCCCGCCGGGGGCTTGGCGAACATTTCCATCACCGCTTTCAGCATGTCCTGATCATGCATGGCGATGAATCCCTGATCGATCAGGGTCTGCATCGTGTCCTTGGGATCGGCCACCTGCCCCGCGAACGCGCCTTCGGGCTGCAGATCGTCGTCGAAACCCAGCGTGCCTTTCGAAACAATGTCGAGCTTGCCCCAATGGATTGACAGATCGTCGAATTCGACTACGCCGCTCGCTTTGTTCCAGGCATCGACATCGGCGCGCTTGCGCACATCGGGCACCGCTCCCATCACGCGCATCGACGCCGAAATTGTATCGGCATGCTTGCCGAACGGCGTCGGCATCGCCTCAGGCAAGGTGATGTCCTCGGCGTCGCCTTCGAGGCTGAGGCCGGATTCGCTATGGTCTTTGGGCGGTATCAGGGGCTTTTCGACCGCCGCATGCAGCTCATCGGCGGTGAACAGATAACTGGGCGCAAGGCCGACCTGCGCCTTGTCGAGCGCGAGATGCGCCGATTTCCAGAAACCCTCCTGGTCGAGCAGCACATGCGCCTGCCCCGCGTCGCAGGAAACCAGCAAGGCATGGCCCTCGGTATCGAGCGGCGCCGTCACCGACACATTATGTTTGAACTTGGCCGTGAATTGCCGCCAGTTCCACGGCGTAACCGCCAGGTCCATATCGTCGGCGCGGAAAGCAATGCCGTCGGCGTTCTTCCAGCGCAGATTGACGAAGCGCATCGTGATATGGCGCGGGAAGCCGAACAAAGTGCGGTCGTCGTAACTGATCTGATAACCGGCCGCCCTGCCCTCGGTGATCCAGCCGTCGATGACATGGCGATATTGCACCGCCGCAAACGACCACAGCCCCCAGCCGATAACGCTGAGGGTGACGAGAAAAGTAAGCGTGGCGATGAAGATGGTGCGGGGCGAGAAGGGCGCGGGTTTCATGTTGGGAAGTTTAACCGAAAAATATCAAGGAAAAGAAAATATTTGAGAGGCGTTTGTTATCGCAGCGCCGCGTCATCCCGGCGCAAGCCGGGATCCAGTACTACAAGTACCAAAAGCGCCGGCCTGTGAACGCTTCGGGACTGGATCCCGGCTTGCGCCGGGATGACGACCACAAACTCGTTGTGATTCTCGACGAGGGATTGCCAGAGGGAGCATCGGGGCCGGAGCGTTATGCTCCGGCGACCAACGCCCAAGGCGGCTGCGGGAGGTCCGCGCGCCGCCTCCTCTACTCTAGGCCCGGTCAAACTAGACAAAACAGGCTTGCCAAGTCAACGTAATGTTCTCTGTTCGTTCCAAAATATATATTTTTTCGTTGCGCCGTTGTAACGAATTCATAAGCCCTTACATTTAAGTTTATCTCCATGATTTATTTGGTATAATTTCTCAATGCTTGACCCGACCGACGACCTTGCTTTGCCGTTTCAGCTTGAATCTTCGCATTTGCGCGGCCGTCTGGTGCGCCTTGGCGATGCGCTCGACCTCATCCTGCATCAGCACGCCTACCCCGATCCGGTCGCCGCTTTGCTGGCCGAGGCCACGGTTATCGCCGCCTCTCTCGCGGCGTCGCTGAAATATGAAGGCGTTTTCACTTTGCAGGCCAAGGGCGACGGGCCCGTGCGCCTGCTGGTCGCCGACGTTACCAATGACGGCGCCGTTCGCGCTTATGCGCAGTTCGATAAAGACCGGCTTGGCGCCGGGGGCAATCTGCTGGGCAAGGGCTATCTGGCTTTTACCTGTGCGCTGGCGGGCGCCGATGACCGTTATCAGGGCATCGTCGCGCTGGAAGGCGAAAGTCTGGCCGAAGCGGTGCAGCATTATTTCAAACAGTCGGAACAGGTGCCGACCGGCATTATGGCGGCGGCTTCGCGCGATGCGCAGGGCCATTGGCGGGCAGGGTGCCTGTTGCTGCAGAAGATGCCGCGCGAAGGCGGCATCAATGTCGAAACCAGCACGCCCGATGCCGAAGACTGGACGCGGGCCATGATCGTGATGGGCACCTGCACGCCGGGCGAACTGACCGATGCCGGACTGACCGCCGATGCCTTGCTGTTCCGTTTGTTCCATGAAGAGGGCGTGCGGGTTTATGACGCGCATAAATTGCGCCACCAATGCCGCTGCTCGCAAACGCGGGTCGAAAGCATGCTGCGCGCCCTGCCGCAGGCCGAAGTTGAGGAGCTGGCGGAAAACGGTGTCACCACCGTGACCTGCGAATTCTGTAATAAAAACTATATATTTAGCGAAAGCGAATTGACCGCGCTTTACGCCCGGGGCGAGGCCGCGCACCCGCCTTGACACTTGCGGTAACTTCTTCCTATCCTCCGCACCTTGTTCGCGCTAGCATAGCTCGGGCAATGCTTCCGCAAGGCGGATGCGAGAGATTTCCCTGCAAAACAGGGCCGCTGGCCCACTTCGATTTAACTCACAGATGAGCCGTTTCATGAAACTTTCCGTTAAAGGCAAGCAAATCGATGTTGGCGACGCGTTACGCAGCCATGTCGAAACCCATCTCGACGAAACCGTCGGCAAATATTTCGCTGAGCAGGTCGACGATCTCGACGCCCAGGTGGCTTTTTCGCGCGAAGCTCATTTGTTCTGCGCCGATATCACCGTTCATGCTGGTCGCGGCATGGTTTTGCAGAGCAAGGCCTCGGCCAACGAGCCTTATCCCGCTTTCGACGCTGCGCTGACCCGCCTGTCGGGCCGTTTGCGCCGCTACAAGAACAAGATCAAGCATCATCACCACGAAAGCCGTGGCGAAGCCGAAGCCCAGATCGCCAACGCTTTCGTTCTGCATGGCGACGATCATGGCCGCGAAGAAGAAGTTAACGACAACCCCGCCGTGGTCGCCGAAATGACCACGCCGGTCGAAACGCTGACCGTCAGCGAGGCCGTCATGCGCCTCGATCTCGGGGATCTGCCCGCGCTCATGTTCCGCAATCGCGGCCATGGCGGGCTGAACATGATTTACCGCCGTACCGACGGCAATATCGGCTGGGTCGATCCTGCCGAAAACGCCGCCGCGGCGCGTTTAGCCAAGGCCAGATAGGAACCCCCCAGGTAGGAACCCCCCATGTCGCAAAGTTTTAACATGCGTGATTTGCTGCCGGCCAAGGCCGTCGCCGCCTCGCTCGAAGCCGCGTCCAAAAAAGACGTGCTGCTGCAGATTTCCGAAGCCGCCGCCAAGAATATCGGCGCCGATGCCCAGGCCGTGTTCGATGTGTTGTGGGAACGCGAAAGGCTCGGCACCACCGGCGTGGGGCAGGGTATTGCCATTCCCCATGGCCGCGTCGCCGGTCTCGACAAGGTTTCCGGTTTCTTTGCCCGTCTGGCGCAGCCGGTCGGGTTCGATGCGATCGACGACAAGCCGGTCGATCTGGTGTTTCTGTTATTGGCGCCGGAAAGCGCCGGGGCTGATCATCTGCATGCCCTCGCCACGGTTTCGCGTTTGCTGCGCGACGCTAAATTGTGCGAACAGATCCGCCGCGCCAAGGATGCCGGTGCGATTTACCGGCTTTTGACCGAAACGGCTGCGGTTCAGGCCGCCTGAATCTTTTCCAGAGGCCAGCGCGGGCGGGCAGGGGTATCGAACCCGTCTGTCAGGCCGAGGCGTAGTCTTTCAAGTCCGGCCCACGCCACCATCACGCCGTTATCGGTGCAGAGTTTGGGGGGAGGGGCGGCAAACCCCACATTATTGCGCGCCGCGATCTGGGTCAGGCGCGCGCGCAAGGTTTGATTGGCCGCGACGCCACCTGCCGCGACAAAAGCAGTCACGGGTTCTTCCAGCATAGCGAAGGCATGCTGCGCGCGGTCGGCAATGCTGTCGGCTATCGCGGCTTGGAGGCTGGCGGCCATATCGGCGACGAAGCTGGGCGTTAATTCCTGACCGGCGGCCATTGTTCGCACGGCGGTTTTGAGGCCGGAGAAGGAAAAGTCGCAGCCCGCGCGGCCCATCATCGGGCGCGGCAGGTCGAAGGCTTTGGGGTTGCCGTTTTGCGCAGCCTGTTCGATAAGCGGCCCGCCGGGGTAACCAAGCCCCAGCAATTTCGCGCATTTATCGAAACATTCGCCCACCGCATCATCGATGGTGCGGCCCAGCAATTTGTAATCGCCGACGCCGCGCACCAGTAACAATTGGCAATGCCCGCCCGACGCCAGCAGCAGCAGATAAGGGAAGGCCACATTGTCGGTCAGGCGCGGGGTCAGCGCGTGGGCTTCCAGATGATTGACCGCGATGAAAGGCAGTCCGCGCACGGCAGCAATCGATTTGCCCATCATTGCGCCCACCATCACGCCGCCGATCAAACCGGGGCCGGTGGTGGCCGCGATGCCGGAAAGATCGGCGAATGTCGCGCCCGCTTCTTGAAGGGCGCGATGAATGACATCATCTATCATATCGAGATGCGCGCGCGCCGCGATTTCCGGCACCACGCCGCCATAGGGCAGGTGGTCGGTCAGTTGCGACGCAACGATGTTGGCGCGGATATTCCGCGTCTCATCGATGATGCCTGCGCCGGTATCGTCGCAGCTTGTTTCAAGACCGAGGATGAGCATAGGAAGAGGGGGCAAAAGAAAGACGGGGGAAGACTAGGGAAAGATAGGGCAAGATAGGGCAAGATAGGGCCTGTCTCCAGCCCCTTCTTCTTCCCCGTTCTTCCTCTTGTTTATCTTCCCCGACTCCCCATTTCTATGATAGAACTAACCGAAAGGCAAAAACATGCTTTCACGCAATCTTGAACGCACTTTGCACCGCGCGCTTGCGCTCGCCAATCAACGCCGCCATGAATATGCGACGCTGGAACATCTGCTTCTGGCTCTGACCGACGACAGCGATGCCGTTGCGGTTATGCGCGCCTGCAATGTCGATCTCGGGCATCTGCGCGCCGATCTTATCAAGCATCTGGATAATGAACTGACCGGTCTGGTGGTCGATAGTTATGATGAAGATGCCAAGCCTACCGCCGGATTCCAGCGCGTGCTGCAACGCGCGGTTATTCATGTGCAGTCTGCGGGCCGCGAGGAAGTAACCGGCGCGAATGTTCTGGTTTCCTTATTCTCCGAACGCGAAAGCCATGCGGTGTTTTTCCTGCAGGGGCAGAATATGACGCGCTTCGACGCCGTGAATTACATTTCGCACGGCATCACTAAAACCGAAGGCGGCGAACAGGCCGAAGCGGAACGCGAAGATGCGGAAGAAGGCGGTAGCGAAGAAGGCCGCAAACATCCCTCGGCGCTGGAAAGTTATTGCACCAATCTGAATGCGAAAGCGCAGGAAGGCGGCATCGATCCCCTGATGGGCCGAGCCGAAGAAGTTGACCGCACGATTCAGGTTCTGTGCCGCCGTCAGAAAAATAATCCGCTTTATGTCGGCGATCCCGGCGTGGGCAAGACCGCCATTGCCGAAGGGCTGGCGCGGCGCATCGTGCGCGGCGAGGTGCCCGAGGCTTTGCGGCCCGCGACGATCTTCTCGCTCGATATGGGATTGCTATTGGCGGGAACGCGTTATCGCGGCGATTTCGAAGAACGTCTGAAACTGGTTCTGAAGGAACTCAAGGCGATTCCGCACGCGGTGTTGTTCATCGACGAAATTCATACCGTGATCGGCGCAGGTGCGACCTCATCCGGTTCTATGGATGCGTCGAATTTGCTGAAACCCGCTTTGGGTAACGGCTCGCTGCGCTGTATCGGTTCGACCACCTATAAAGAATATCGCAATTATTTTGAGAAAGACCGCGCTCTGGTGCGCCGATTCCAGAAGATCGATGTCAATGAACCGTCGGTCGAAGATGCGGTGAAAATCCTCGCCGGTCTGAAATCGGTTTACGAAGAACATCACAAATTGCGCTTTACCGACGAAGCTATTCGCTCAGCGGTGGAATTGTCGGTGCGTTATATCAATGACCGCAAATTGCCGGACAAGGCGATTGACGTGATCGACGAAGCGGGCGCGTCGCAGATGCTGCTGCCGCCCGACAAACGCAAGACCACGATTGGTGTCGAAGAAATCGAAGCCATTGTCGCGAAACTCGCGCGCGTTCCGGCGAAATCCATCGGTGCGGATGACCGCGAAACTTTGCGTAATCTCGAACGCGATTTGAAAACGCTTGTCTATGGACAGGATGACGCCATTGGCGCGGTTGTGGCCGCGATCAAGCTGGCGCGCGCCGGTTTGCGCGAACCCGAAAAACCCATCGGCTGCTATCTGTTTTCCGGCCCCACGGGCGTCGGCAAGACCGAAGTGGCGAAGCAGATGGCCGCCTCGCTCGGCGTCGAGCTGAAACGCTTCGATATGTCGGAATATATGGAAAAACACAGCCTGTCGCGCTTGATCGGCGCGCCTCCAGGCTATGTCGGCTTCGATCAGGGCGGGCTCCTCACCGATGCCGTCGATCAGCAACCGCATTGCGTGCTGCTGCTCGACGAAATCGAGAAGGCGCATCCGGATTTGTACGCGCTGCTTTTGCAGGTGATGGATCACGGCAAACTGACCGACCATAACGGCAAGGTCGTCAATTTCCGCAATGTGATTTTGATTATGACGACCAATGCGGGCGCGTCTGACTTGGCGAAACCGGCGATTGGGTTCGAGCGCGTGGCCCGCACCGGTGAGGATAAAGAGGCGATTGAAAAAACCTTCACGCCCGAATTCCGCAACCGGCTCGATGCGATCATTCCGTTCAATGCCTTGTCGCAGGACACCATCGAACGCGTGGTCGAGAAATTCATTCTGCAACTGGAAGGCCAGCTCGGCGAACGCGGCGTGACGATTGAACTGAAACCCGAAGCTCGCGCCTGGCTCGGCAAGAAGGGGTATGATCCTTTGTATGGCGCGCGTCCTCTGGGCCGCGTGATTCAGGAGAAGGTCAAGAAGCCTTTGGCGGAAGAATTGCTGTTCGGCGCGCTGCAAAAAGGCGGGGCGGTGACGGTGGGGATGGATGCGGACGGTGACAAGCTGACTTTCGATTTCCACGCCAATCCCGCGCCGAAACCGAGCGATGTGAAAGAAGATGAAACTGTTCGCGGCAGATAAGGGCTAACCTCTCCGCGTCATTCCCGCGTAGGCGGGAATCCAGGGTTAAGCAGGGCAACCCTTCGTTCTTATGGCTCTGGATTCCCGCCTGCACGGGAATGACGCGGCACCGGCAGGGCTAAAATGTCAGGCCGTATTTCTGCTGGAACAATTCGAAACTCAGCAAGGCCCAGATCAGTTTTTCGTGATTGACGCGGCCGGTTGCGTGCTGGTCGAGGATGCGTTGAAGCGCGTCGCGGCGGTAGAAATCGCGGGTGCGGGAGTTGGGGCCTAGTAAGTTTTCGTGGACGTAATCTTTGAGCGTCGTGCGGAACCACAGGCTGACCGGCACGCGGAAACCGATTTTGCGCCGGTGCAGGATTTCGGCGGGCAATATGTCGCGCATCGCTTCGCGTAGAAGCCATTTTTGCACGCCGTTATGGATGCGCATATTGTCGGGCAATCCTGACATGAACGCCGCCAGCTCGTGATCCATAAAGGGCATGCGCGCTTCGATGCTGGCCTCCATGGTCATGCGGTCGCCGCGTTCGAGAAGATTGTCGGGCAGCCATGAAGTCTGGTCGAAATACTGGCAGCGGCGCAGGGCGGAGATTTCGGTGTTGGGCGCGAAGGCGAAATCGCTGATGCTGCGCGGGGTGATGCCGGGCGTTACCAAAGTATCGCGTTCTTTGAGGCTGAGTGCGCCGAACCAGCGCGGGAAACGTTCGCGCTCATCGCGCAGGCCGAAGGCATGAACCAATGTGCGGTAACGATAGAATTTCGTGGGTAACGCGTCGACCAGAGGTTCGACCAGATGATCGTGGATGAAGGGCGGCACCAGTTTTTGATAGAGGGCCGCCAGCGGTTCGTATTTATGTTTCGGATATCCCGCCAGAATTTCGTCGGAGCCTTCGCCGGTCAAAACCATTTTGACGCTTTGCGCCGCGACACGCGCCAACACCATCACGGCGACATCGGTTGGTTCGGCAACGGGCGCATCGCGGAAACCTATCGCTTCGGGCAGCAATTTGATGACATCGTCGGCTTCCATCCGCCATTCGTGATGATTGGTTTTGAATTGCGTGGCGATTGTCTGCGCATATTCGGTTTCGTCGAAGGCCGTTTCCTTGAACCCGACTGAAAATGTGTTGATCGGCAAATTGCTGTGGCGGCTCATGAGCGCGACGATGGAAGAACTGTCGAGACCGCCTGACAGAAACGCGCCGAACGGCACATCGGAAATCATGCGCAAACGCACGCTGTCGTCGAGGATTTGCGTGAAGGCCTGCACCGGGTTTTCGTAAGCGGAGGCGGGCAGGGCAGGCGGCGCATCGCCGTCGCTGGGCGTGGCAAAGGCGCCTTCCGTAATTCTGCCATTTTGCCACAGGGCGTAACGGCCGGGCTGCAATTTCTCGATGCCTTCGAACATCGTATGCGGCCCCGGCACATAACGATATTGCAGATAATCGAGCGCCGATTGTTTGTCCTGTTTCGCCACGACGCCGTAAGCAAGAATGGCTTTGAGTTCGGACGCGAACAGCAGGCGCGCGCCGTTACGGTGGAAGAACATCGGCTTTTTGCCGAACCGGTCGCGGGCGAGGAACAGGATTTCGCGCCCCGCATCCCACAGCGCGAAGCTGAACATGCCGCGCAAGCGGCGCAGGCAATCGACGCCCCAGGCGCGCCACGCATTCAGCAAAACTTCGGTATCGGAATTGGTCGAGAAAACGAACCCCTGCGCGCGCAGCTCGTCGCGCAAAGCCTGAAAATTGTAAATCTCGCCGTTGAAGACCAGAGCGATTTGCCCATCGGTCGAATACATCGGCTGCACGCCGCCTTTGGGGTCGATGATGGCGAGGCGGCGGTGGCCGAGAGCGATAGCATAACCGCCGTCGCGTGTGGTGGCGTGGAACGCGCCGTTGCCGTCCGGCCCGCGATGCGCCAGCGCGTCGGTCATGCGCGTCAACGCGGCGGGTTCCGCATTGTTGGCTTTAAGATCGATCCATCCGGCCAGACCGCACATGAGAAGGAGGGGCTAGAGAAAAAACGGGGCTGGAGGATAATAACATCAATTGGTTACTTTTTCTCTAGCCCCTTCTTCTTCTCGCTCTTAGCTCGCCTTCTTAAAAGTCGCGGCGTCGATCACGAAACGGTAACGCACATCGCTCTTCACGACGCGTTCATAGGCTTCGTTAATCTTGTCGGCGCTGATTTTCTCGATATCGCAGACGATATTGTGCTTGCCGCAGAAATCGAGCATTTCCTGCGTTTCCGGAATGCCGCCGATGAGCGAGCCCGCGAGGCTGCGGCGCCCCATAATCATCGAGAATGCGCCGACTGGAACCGGCTTTTCCGGCACTCCCACCAGAACCATCGATCCATCGACCTTGACCAGAGTCAGATACTGGTTCCAGTCGATATCCTGCGACACCGTGCAGATGATAAGGTCGAATGTGTTGGCCAGTTTCTGAAAAGTGCCTTCATCAGCGGTCGCATAGAAATGATCGGCGCCCATGCGCTTGGCGTCGGCTTCCTTTTTGTGCGAATGGCTCAGCACGGTGACATCTGCACCGAGAGCATGCGCCAGCTTGACGCCCATATGGCCGAGCCCGCCCATGCCGAGGATGGCGACCTTCTTGCCGGGGCCCGCCTTCCAATGCTTGAGCGGCGAATAGAGGGTGATGCCCGCGCACAGCAAAGGCGCTGCGGCGTCGAGCGGCAGATTATCCGGCATGCGCAGGACGTAATTCTCATCGACGACGATGACGTTCGAATAACCGCCCTGCGTCGGGGTCTTGCCGTCGCGCTCAACGCTGTTATAGGTGCCGGTCATGCCTTCGACGCAGAATTGCTGCAGACCATCGTTGCAATATGTGCATTTGCGGCAGGAATCGACGAAGCAGCCGACGCCGACTTTATCGCCGACTTTGTATTTGGTGACTTTGCTGCCGATTTTGGAAACGATACCGGCGATTTCGTGGCCGGGAACCATCGGGAATTGCGAGCCGCCCCATTCGTCGCGCGCCTGATGGATGTCGGAATGGCAGATGCCCGCGAATTTGATGTCGATGACGACGTCATGTTCGCGTGGGTCGCGGCGTTCAAAGGAAAAAGGGGCGAGGGGGGCCTTGGCTTTGAGGGCGGCGTATCCGATGGCGTCGAGCATGGGGATGTCCTTTCGGGGGATGGCGGGAAGGGCGGGCTTATACATAGGACCATTGAACCAAGTGTCAAGAACGGTCCGCGATCGTCCTATACAAAAACGCTCGTGTTTTTTGTATAGGGCGTGAATCGCTGGACCAAATACATAAAAGAGCATTTTTCAGCAAGAATTTTCAATTTCATAAGGCTGAAAAATGCTTTAGGACAATCTTATGCCGACTTTATCTCTCGACGATTTTAAGCGCGCTACCGCCGTTGCCGTCAAGGCGATCGGGCATCGGGCTGAGCTCGAAGTCGGTTTCGCCGTGGCCCCGGTGCAGACCGGCGATACCCGCGTCACCATTCCCGAACCGCCCGCCAAGATGAACGAGGCCGACCGCGCCTATGCGCGCGGCAATGCCGATGCGGCCGCCTTGCGGCTGCGGCACCATAACTGGCGGCTGCATGCCCGCAGAACCCCGGCGGCTGACGAAGCCCATGCCGCGTTCGATGCTCTGGAACAGGCGCGGGTGGAATCTTTGGGATCGCGCGACATGGCAGGGGTGGCGCGAAATTTATCGGCTTTGATGGATGAAGAAAGTCGCCGCGGGAATTTGTTCGCCACGCCGGGGCAGAAAGATAATCCGCTGGCGCAGGCTTTACGGCTCTTGGCTTGGGAGAAATTTACCGGCCGCGATTTGCCGCCCGATGCTGCGCGGGTGGTGGCGATGTGGCGGCCTTTTGTCGAGACCCGTGCGGGCGATCATTGGGCGCGATTGGAAAAAGCGCTGGGCGATCAGAAAGCCTATGCCGCCGAGGCTTTGCGCTTCATCACCGCTCTCGACAAGGATATCACCGGCGAGAACAAACAGGACGAGGCCGAGGATAAAGCGTCGCCGCCAAGCGAGCCGGGTGCCGATGAAGAACAGCAGGCGCAGAAACAGGAAACAGAAGGCGCTGGCGACGAAGGCGAAGACGACAATACCGAACAAGGTGAGAAAATCGGCGAGCAGGCGCCCGATGCCGATGCGGTGAGCGAAGAAGGCGATACGCCGGTGGAAAATGCCGGCGCCAGCGAAGATGAATTCACCGAAGCGCCACCTACGACATATCGCGCTTTCACGACGCAGTTCGACGAAACCGTGGTGGCTTCGGATTTATGCCATGCTGATGAATTGGCGCGGCTGCGCCTGATGCTCGACCGGCAGGTGGGCGCGGTGCAGTCTCTCGTGGTGCGTCTGGCTAACCGGTTGCAGCGGCGCTTGATGGCGCAGCAGACGCGGCATTGGGAATTCGATCTCGAAGAAGGGTTGCTGGATGCAGCGCGGCTGGCGCGGGTGATTGTGTCGCCGACGCATGCTTTGTCCTACAAGCGCGAAAAGCCAATGGATTTCCGCGATACGGTGGTGACCTTGCTGCTCGATAATTCGGGGTCGATGCGCGGGCGGCCTATAACTCTGGCCGCCATCAGCGCCGATATTCTGGCCCGCACGCTGGAACGCTGCGGGGTGAAGGCCGAGATTTTGGGGTTCACCACGCGGGCCTGGAAGGGTGGGTTGAGCCGCGATGCGTGGCTGAAAGCGGGCAAGCCGCATCTGCCGGGGCGGCTGAATGATCTGCGCCACATTATTTACAAGAGTGCCGATCAACCGTGGCGGCACGCGCGGAAAAATCTTGGGCTGATGCTGCGCGAAGGGTTACTGAAAGAAAATATCGATGGCGAGGCTTTGCTATGGGCCTATCAGCGGTTGCTGGCGCGGCCGGAACAGCGGAAAATTTTGATGGTGATTTCCGACGGCGCGCCGGTCGATGATTCAACTTTGTCGGTCAATCCCGGCAATTATCTGGAACAGCATTTGCGGTCGGTCATCGGCTGGATCGAAAATCATTCGGATGTGGAATTGACCGCCATTGGCATCGGGCATGATGTGACGCGGTATTATCGGCGCGCGGTGACGATTACCGATATGGAACAGTTGGCGCCTGTTATGACCGAGCAATTGGCGCAGCTGTTTGACAAGAGCTGACCTCGAAGGTGCGAACTGCATCATCCGCAAGCGTCATTCCCGCGCAGACGGGGGAATCCAGGGCCAAGCAGGGCAGGCTTTCGTTCTCGTGGCTCTGGATTCCCCCGTCTGCGCGGGAATGACGCGGCACGGGTAATTCTAAAGTGTCAGGACTTGGTGCCGGTGGAGCCGAAGCCGCCCGCGCCGCGTGCGGTGGCAGAAAGTTCCGCCGTTTCCTGCCACGAAACGCGGCTGTAAGCGGCCACGATCATCTGCGCGATGCGGGTGCCGCGCGTGATGGTGAAAGCTTCGGTGCCGAGATTGGCGAGGATGATCTGCACTTCGCCGCGATAATCCGCGTCGATGGTGCCGGGGCTGTTCAGAACCGTAATGCCGTTTTTCAGGGCAAGGCCGGAACGCGGACGGATTTGCGCTTCGTAGCCTTCGGGGAGCGCGATTTGCAGGCCGGTAGGGACGAGCGTGCGCTGGCCGGGTTGTAAGGTGATGTCGTTGGTTATCGCGGCGACGAGGTCCATGCCTGCGGCATGTTCAGTAGCGTAGGCGGGGAGGGCAAGGTCTGTGGCGTGAGGCAGGCGGGTGACGGCGACGGTGACGGAGGACATAGAATTTTCCGGGAGATAAAAACAAATGGGATTCCCGCCTTCGCGGGAATGACGCAAGAAAGATGCGTCGGGTGAATAAGGCTGCTTCAGGCGTGGAGATTAAGCCGAAAGAGCCGAAACATTTTCCAGATTGTCGGCCGAGGGAACGATGAGGTCAAGACCGCAGGCGGAGAAAATGTCGCGTGGCTGGCCTTTCAGCCCTTTGACGAACAGATTGCCGCCGGCATCGCGCATGGTGCGGGCGATGTTCAGAATTGCGCGGGCGCCAGCGCCGGTCATATAGGATAGAACGCTGCAATCGAGAACCATCATGCGCGAGCCGCTCTTGATGCACAGACGCACATCTTCTTCGACATCCGGCGCGTTGGCGCTGCTCAGATAATGGTCGAGGCCGAAAATTTCCGGTTCGGTCACTTCCCAAAGGGCGTCGGCTGTTTGCTGCATTGCACTCTCCAAGGCTCGTTTCAGTCGGGATTAAACATCTTTTCGTATCCGCAATCAATGCCAACATTATTTTCAGGCTTGAAATAAGCTATTGAAATACCAACCTATGTTTGCGAATAAAGGCATTAACCAATGAGGTGCTTATGTCGCAAATCCCCGTAACTGTGCTGACCGGCTATCTGGGCGCAGGCAAAACCACGCTTCTGAACCGCATTTTGTCCGAACCGCATGGCAAGAAATACGCCGTGATCGTCAACGAATATGGCGAGGAGGGGATCGACGGCGCGTTGGTCGTGGGCGCGGATGAAGAAGTGTTCGAAATGAACAATGGCTGCATCTGCTGCACCGTGCGCGGCGATTTGATCCGCGTCATCGAAGGGTTGCTGAAACGCGCGGGCGGGTTCGACGGGATATTGATCGAGACGACGGGCCTGGCCGACCCCGGCCCGGTCGCGCAGACTTTCTTTGCCGATGAAGATATCGCAGCCAAGACCAAGCTGGATAGTATCGTGACTGTTGTCGATGCCAAGCATCTGCCTTTGCGGCTGAAGGATTCGAAAGAGGCCGAAGAACAGATTGCCTTCGCCGATGTGATCTTGCTCAACAAGGTCGATCTGGTGAGTGAGGCGGAGCTGAAACAGGTTGAGGCCTCCATTCGCGCCATCAATCGCTTTGCCAAGATTATCCGCACCACGAAATCGGCGGCGCCCCTGAAGGAAATTCTCGGTCTTGGCAGTTTCGATCTCAACGAAATTTTGAAGCGCGAACCGGATTTTCTCAAACCAGCTCATAGCCACGATCATCATCACGATCACGACCATCACCATGAACATGGCGAACATTGCGGGCATGATTGCGGCCACGATCATCACCATGACCACGACCACGCGCATGAAGATCATGTCAGCGCCAGCGGGATTACGAGCCTGTCGCTCACATCGCAGAAACCGCTCGATCCGGTGAAATTCGATGCGTGGATTTCCGATTTACGCGCCAATAAGGGGCAGGATCTCCTGCGTTACAAAGGCATCCTCGATATCGCGGGCAGCGACAGCCGCCTCGTGGTGCAGGGCGTGCATATGATGATGGACGGCACCAATCTTGCGCCCTGGAAAGCGGATGAAAAACGCCTCAGCCGCATGGTTTTTATCGGACGGCAGCTGGATGAAGAGGGGCTGCGCAAAGGTTTCGCGCTCTGTGCCGCGTAAATCATGACCGACGCCATTCATCGCCGCTGGAAATTCGATGCGCCCGCGCTGTCGCTTTGCGTCAATCATAACGGGGATTTTGTGCTGGCGGCGCTGGCCGACGGCACGGCGAAATTGTTTCCCGCCAATGACAGCGCTACCGAACCGAAAACCATTGCCCTGCATGACGGCATTTCCCTGTCGTTGAAACCCGATGCCGACGGGCAGGGTTTTTTATCGGGCGGCGACGACGGCAAGGTTGTGATCGTCGAACCCGCTGTCGATGCGCCGACTTTGCTGGCGGCGCATAAGAACCAATGGATCGATCACGTCGCCTCGTCGAGCGACGGCAAATACCGCGCTTATAATGTCGGCAAGAAAATCTATGTGCTTGATGAAGAGGGCAAACCGAAATTCGCCGAACCTCTGACGGTGCCAAGTAATGTCGGCGATCTGTGTTTCAGCCCCAATGGGAAAAGACTTGCCGCCAGCCATTATAACGGCGTGACTTTGTGGTGGATGAATTCCAAACATGCCGAACCGGCTACGTTGACATGGAAAGGCTCGCATCTCGATCTGGTCTGGAGTCCCGACGGCAAGAATATTCTGACCAGCTTGCAGGAAAATGCGCTGCATGGCTGGCAGTTGGCCGACAGCAAGGAAATGCGGATGCAGGGTTATGCCGCCAAGGTGCGCTCGATGGGCTTCACCGTGCGCGGCAAATATCTGGCGACCAGCGGCGCGGAACAGATCATCTGCTGGCCGTTTTCGGGCGGCGGACCGTGGGGCAAGCCGCCGCTGACTCTGGGCGGGCAGGATGCGCGCATGGTGTCGTTCGTCGCCCCGCACCCCAAGGATGAAATGGTCGCCGCCGGTTACGGCGACGGCATGATCGTGCTGGCCCCCATCGATGGCCGCATGGAAGTGATGATCGCGCCGCCGGTCAGCGGAGAAAAACAGGCGATTACCGGCCTTGTCTGGAACGCCGCAGGCGACGCCCTGTTTGCGGCCACGGAGTCGGGTGCGGTCATGCTCTTCACCCTCGATAGCGTGCGGCGCGCGGTGACCGGCGGCAACTAACTGAATACATTGGTAAAAACATAAAAATACGCGCGTTGACGCCGCCGCACCCATCCCCTATCTTCCCTTGCTCGAAAGTTAAGGAGTTTTTGCCATGGTATCCGTCACCGTTCCGCCGAACTACAAGCCGACCGAAAAAGAAGCTTACATGAATCCGGTGATGCTCGAGCATTTCCGCAAGAAGCTCCAGCAATGGAAAACCGACATCGTTCATGAAGCCGATGTCACCCTGCATGATCTGCAGGACGAAGGCGGCATGCAGGAACCCGATATCGCCGACCGCGCCTCGGCGGAAACCGAAGTCGCACTCGAACTGCGCACCCGCGACCGCCAGCGCAAATTGATCAGCAAGATCGACGAAGCGCTGGAACGCATCGAACGCAACGAATACGGCTATTGCGAAGAAACCGGCGACCCGATCGGCGTCAAACGTCTCGAAGCGCGCCCGATCGCGACATTGACGGTCGAAGCGCAGGAACGCCACGAACGCAAAGAACGCACCCAGCGGGATGAGCGGGAATAAGAAGGCAGGGTTCAGGGAAGAAAGATAGGGACAAGATGAAAAACGCGGCTCTTCTTCCTCTCGCTCTTTCTCTTCTCGCTTCTCCGGCTTTCGCGCAGGGCGCCGCGCCCGAAATGTTCGGCGTGCGCGAAGTGATCGTCGATTATGCGCGTTTCACCGACCCCAAGGCGTCCGATGCCTGCGGCCTGACCCGCGAAGAAGTATCCCGCGTAATGGCCAAGGCTTTGACCGGCAGCGGCGTTCCCGCCATTCCCGTGGCCGAAGCCAAGCCGCTTTCGCTCGGCGTCGCGCGCATCGAACTGATGCCGCAGATCGCCTCGCATGCCGGGGATAATCTCGACTGCATTTCATGGGTGACTCTGGCCGCCGAAAACCGCGCCAATGTCGTGGTGCCGCCGGTTCCCACTTTGCGCGGCGTCACCATCGTTTACTGGCGCCAGCAAAGCATGGTGTCCAGCAGCCAGTCGCAGCATGCCCCCGCGACCGACGATGTGCTTGAGAAAATGGCCGGGCAATTCGCCCAGCAATACCGGCTCGATCAGCCATCCTCCGCGCCCCAATGAGCATAGAGGGCGCGCGCCTCCTCAGGCTCGTCATCACGCCTGACCTCGCCGGGCACAGGCTGGACAAAGCTCTTTCGACATTGGCGGCTCTGCAGGAACCTGGCCTGTCGCGCGCGCGTCTGCAGGCTTTGCTGAGTGAAGGACAGGTCACGCTCGACAATACGCCGCTCGCCAGCGCCAGCCATAAAGCCAAGGAAGGCGATGTCTATACGCTGACCCTGCCTCCCCCCGAAAAGGCCGAGCCCGAGGCGCAGGAAATCGATCTGAACATCGTTTATGAAGATGACGATGTCATTGTGATCGACAAGCCCGCCGGCATGGTGGTGCATCCCGCCCCCGGCAATCGCGACAGTACTTTGGTCAATGCCCTTCTGGCGCATTGCGGCGCGACTTTGTCCGGCATCGGCGGCGTGGCGCGCCCCGGCATCGTGCACCGGCTCGACAAGGATACCAGCGGTTTGATGGTGGTGGCGAAAAACGATGTCGCGCATCAGGCGCTGACCAAACAATTCGCCGACAGAAGTCTAAGCCGTACTTATAACGCCGTGGTATGGGGCGTCCCGGCGCCGCCCAGCGGCAGCATCGAAGCCTCGATTGGCCGGAGTGTAAAAGACAGAAAGAAAATGGCGGTGACGGCCAAGGGCCGTTACGCCCTGACACATTACAAGGTGATCGAGGATCTGGGGTCGGCCGCTGTGGTGGAATGCAAACTGGCGACGGGGCGCACGCATCAAATCCGCGTGCATCTGGCGCATATCAAATATCCTGTTGTTGGTGATGCGACTTACGGCGGTTCGCGGCGCGGCAAAACGGGTGTGGCGGCGCAGAAATTTCCGCGTCAGGCGCTGCATGCCACCGCTTTGCAGTTCATCCATCCGCGCACCGGCAAATTGCGCAAATTCACATCGAAACTTCCCGCCGATATGCGCAAGCTCATCAAGGCGCTGGAACGCGAAATCAGCCAGTAACTTTTTCGATGCGGCGGTCGGGCACCAGCCACATCAACGCGACAAAAGCATAAACAAAATTAGCCGTTAGCGGCGACCAGAAAGATAAGCCGATCCCCAGCGCATAAAGAACCGGCGACATTTTACCTTTGATATCGCTTCCGACCGCTTTGGCGAGAACCGAGCGGGTTCCTTCGGTGTGGATGATGATGGTTTGAAGGAGATAATAAGCCAGAGCGCAGAACAGAAGTACCGCGCCATAGATCGCGGTCGGCAGTTCGGCGAAACTTTGTCGCACCCATTCCGTCGTCAAAGGGATAAGGGCCAGCCAGAACAGCAGATGCATATTGGCCCACAGCACCGCGCCGTTGACGCGCCGCGCCGTGCTCAGCATATGATGGTGATTGTTCCAGTAAATCGCGACATAGATGAAACTGAGAACGTAATTGAGAAAACTCGGGGCCATCGCGCGCAGCGCCGCGAAATCGGAACCCTGCGGTGGTTTCAGTTCCAGCACCATAATGGTGATGATGACGGCAATGACGCCGTCGCTGAAGGCCGCTAACCGTTCTTTTTCCATCTCAAACCTTATGTCGCGGGCAGGAGGCCTTCGCGCTCGGCGGCGATTTTCATGTTCTGCTGCAGTTTTTCGAAAGCGCGCACTTCGATCTGGCGCACGCGCTCGCGGCTGACGCCGAGTTTCTGCGAAAGATCTTCGAGCGTGGCGGGGTTTTCCGACAGGCGGCGCGCGACGATGATATCGCGTTCGCGCGGCTGCAAACCTTCCATCGCCTTGGCCAATAAACGCTGGCGGCCATTGAGTTCTTCGCGCTCGCCGAGGCGCACATCGGCGCCTTCGCTTTTATCGACCAGCCAGTCCTGCCATTCGCTGTCGCCTTCGCCATCGCGGTTGACCGGCGCGTTGAGCGACTGATCCCCGCCCGCCATGCGCCGGTTCATATTGACCACGTCTTCTTCGGGCACGTTCAAACGGTCGGAGATTTCCTGAACCTGTTCTTTCGACAGATCGCCGTCTTCGATCGCTTTCATTTCGCCCTTAAGGCGGCGCAGATTGAAGAACAGTTTTTTCTGCGCGGCGGTGGTGCCGATTTTGACCAATGACCAGGAATGCAGAATATATTCCTGTATCGCCGCGCGTATCCACCACATCGCGTAAGTGGACAGACGGAACCCGCGATCGGGGTCGAATTTCTTGACCGCCTGCATCATGCCGATATTGCCTTCGGCGATCAGGTCGGCGAGGGGAAGGCCGTAGCCGCGATAGCCCATCGCGATCTTGGCGACGAGGCGCAGATGGCTGGTAACGAGCTTGTGCGCGGCCTGTAAATCGCCGTGCTCGGCCCATGATTTGGCCAGCATGAATTCTTCGTCCGCATCCAGCATCGGGAATTTGCGGATCTCGCGGAGATAGACGGTAAGATTGCCCTCGCCGCGGAGGGCGGGCAGGTTGGCGATGGGTGCGCTCATAATGAACTTCTTACGATATTTAGGGGTACGAGGACAAACTATAAAGTGTTTGTGGCGCTAAAAAGACGCAATTCCTTCATAAGAGATTGCAAATCCGCCGCCAGGCTTTATATGAAAAGACGGCACAAAAATAAGGTTAAAAACATGCCCCATACGTTCAACCCCACCATCATTCGCGAATATGACATCCGTGGCATCGTCGGGCAGACGCTGCATACCGAAGACGCCCTCGCGCTCGGCAAGGCCTACGGCACCATGGTGGCGCGCGCGGGCGGTAAACGGGTCGTGGTCGGTTATGATGGGCGCACCCATTCGCCGGCTTTTGAACTGGCTTTGATCGAAGGGCTGGTCTCGACCGGCGCTGCGGTCGAACGTATCGGCCTCGGCCCCACGCCTATGCTCTATTTCGCCACCTTCCATACCAAGGCCGATGCCGGGATCATGGTCACCGGCTCGCATAACCCCGCCGATCAGAACGGTTTCAAAATGTTGCTCGCCAAGAATCTGACCGGCGGCGGCCCGATTTATGGCGATGCCATCAAGAAGCTTGCCGCCATGGCTGCTGCGGACGATTTTGTGATAGGCGCGGGTTCCGTCGCTGTTGTCGATATACGCGCAGCCTATGTCGCGCGCATGCTGCAGGATTACGCCGGGGACAAGCCGCTCAATGTCGTGTGGGACTGCGGCAATGGCGCGGCAGGCGAAATCGTGCAAAGCCTGACCGCGAAACTGCCTGGCGTGCATACGCTGTTATTCGCCGATATCGATGGGCGTTTCCCCAACCATCATCCCGACCCGACCGAACCGCATAATCTTATCGATCTGCAGAAGAAAGTCGCGGAAGTCGGCGCCGATCTCGGTATCGCGTTCGACGGCGACGCCGACCGCATCGGCGCCGTCGATGGCAAGGGCCGCATCGTCGCGGGCGATCAGTTGCTGGCGATCTATGCGCATGAAGTTTTGAAGACGCATCCGGGCGCCGCGATTATCGCCGATGTGAAAGCCTCGCAGGTACTGTTCGACAAAATCGCCGAACTGGGCGGCAAGCCGATCATGGGCAAGACCGGTCATTCGCTTATCAAGGTGAAAATGGCCGAAACCAATTCGCCTTTGGCGGGCGAAATGTCGGGCCATGTTTTCTTCGCCGACAAATATTACGGTTTCGACGACGCCATTTATTCCGCGGTGCGGCTGATCTCGCTGCTCAGCGCGTCGGGAAAATCGCTGGCCGAATGGCGCGACAGCCTGAAACAGACCGTCGCCACGCCGGAACTGCGTTTCGCCGTCGATGAAGCGCGCAAATTCAAGATTGTCGAAGATGTGAAAGCGCGGTTGCAGAAAGCGAACGCCAAGGTCAACGATACCGACGGCGTGCGCGTGCTGACGGATGACGGCTGGTGGCTCTTGCGCGCTTCGAACACGCAGGCGGTTCTGGTCGCGCGCTGCGAGGCGCAGAATGAAGCCGGCCTGATGCGGCTGAAGGCGCAGCTGGCCGATCAGCTTGAGAAAAGCGGCATCGACCTGCCCGCCGTCTAAACGGTTTTGCCGCGCATATCGCGATAGATGATGAACAATCCGCTCGCGGCGACGATGGAAGCGCCTGCAATCAGGGATGAACCCGGCGGTATGTTCCACAGCGCATAGCTGGCCAGCGCGCCCCAGAAAATCTGGGTGTATTGAAACGGCGCCACCATCGCGATGGGCGCGCGGTGATAGGCTTCCATCAGGCACAGGCTGCCGATGCCGCCAAGAATGCCGGAGCAGAACAGATGTGCGATATCGCCGAAACTGAGATCGGGCGTATCGAACAGCAACCACAGCAGCAGCCCCATGGCGATGGAAACGATATAACCGAAAAAGGAAAACGTCATACTGTTATCGCCGCTGCGCATGCGGCGCACCATGATGACGGAAACCGCGTAACAGAAAACGCTGGCGAAGGCGGCCAGCCGCCCTATCATCAGGCTTCCCATCGTCGCGCCCGCATGCATAGGCTGGAACGGATTGATGACGACCAGAATGCCCACGAACCCGGCGCCGATGGCGATCCAGCGCGCGCGATCGACATGTTCATGCAGCGCCAGCGCCGATAACAAAGTGACCAGCAACGGTCCCGCGAAAACGATCGCGTAAAATCCGGTCAGCGACAGGCGCGAATAAGCAAAGATCGCCGCCAGCGCCGACAACGCCCCCATTGTACCGCGTATCGCATGTAGCAGGGGCCGTGGCGTGGCGAGAGAAGACGGCCCGCCGGTCAGATAAGCGCGCACGAAAATCGGGATCAGCGCGAACAGCCCATTCATCGCCAGCAGCTGATAACCGGGATGCCCCGCCGCCAGCAGTTTCAGAATTGTGTCGCATCCCGTCGCGAAGGCGAACGATGTCGCCGCCAGCAGAATGCCGGAAAGACCGGCGGAACCTATATGCGGAGCATGCAACGCCATGATTTGTGCCTGCCATCCCAGCGCGTAAAAATGAAAAGCGGGTTAAGAGGCGCGCGGCGTTGCCGGGTTGCCTAAGCGTATCGGCTTTGCCATAACTGGGGCAGGACATATGGGGACGGCGTAATGCTGGAAGAAGTCGGCGTTTTTTATCGCGGCGTGGTGCTCGGGCTGGTCATCGCCGCTCCCGTCGGGCCTGTTGGGCTGCTTTGTATCCGCCGTACTTTGCAGAAGGGCGTGCTGACGGGGTTTGCTACCGGCATCGGCGCCGCCATTGCCGATACGATTTTCGCCTGGGTGGCGGTGATGGGCATCAGCGCGATCCTCGAATTCATCCATCATTACCATGCCTCGATCCGGCTGATCGGCGGAGGGATCGTGTTATTCACCGCCTGGCATACCTGGCATGATCGCCCGAAACCGCCACAACCAATTGAAATTATTGAAAAAGTTCTGAATATCGCACAGGAGAAACTGGTCTGGAAAACTTTGCGGGCCTGCATCAGCGGCCTTATCATTACATTGACTAACCCCTTGACGTTATTCGGAACTTTGGCCGTTGTCGCGACTTTCGGCGATATTACCGAGAAGCTGGAGGCCGATCTGCTGGTGGCCGGTATTTTCGCGGGATCGGTGGCCTGGTGGTTCCTGCTGTCGGCGGGCGTTGGCCTGTTTCGCTGCCATTTCACCGAAAGCCGCATCGTTAGCCTTAACCGCGCCACGGCGGTAATGCTGGCGGCCCTCGCCGGATGGGCGATTATCAGCGGAATCCGCGCTTATATCGCCTGAGAAACGCGATAAAGATTGACGAAAGCGGTAGAAACCCCTACCCCCTAGTCCGCGAT
Organism: Alphaproteobacteria bacterium; assembly: GCA_031291435.1. Taxonomy (GTDB): domain Bacteria; phylum Pseudomonadota; class Alphaproteobacteria; order UBA9219; family UBA9219; genus CAIXLI01. Next base: position 124,032 of record JARLJC010000370.1, read on the forward strand.
CGTTTGTCACTCGCTCGCCTCAGGAAAATTCTCGTTTTTGCAAGGCCGCAGCGAGTGACGGGCGTGAATCGCTGGGCTCATGAAAAGCCCGAACCCGAACCCATTGAGAGATTATGAAGCTTCGCAATATCGCCATCATCGCCCACGTTGACCATGGCAAGACCACCCTCGTCGATCAGATGCTGAAACAGTCCGGCACCTTCCGCGACAATCAGCAGGTGGCCGAACGCGCCATGGACAGCAACGATCTGGAACGCGAACGCGGCATTACCATTCTCGCGAAATGCACCTCGATCATGCATGGGGATATGCGCATCAATATCGTCGATACGCCCGGACACGCCGATTTCGGCGGCGAGGTTGAGCGTATTCTGTCGATGGTCGATGGCGTCGTTCTGCTGGTCGATGCCGCCGAAGGCCCGCTGCCGCAGACCAAATTCGTGGTGTCGAAGGCTCTGGCGATTGGCCTCAAGCCGATGGTCATCATCAACAAGGTCGATCGTTCCGATGCCCGCGCGCATCAGGTTCATGACGAAATTTTCGATCTGTTCGCGGCGCTCGATGCCTCGGAAGAACAACTCGATTTTCCCACTTTGTTTGCCTCGGGCCGCAACGGCTGGGCGGTCGAGAAAATGGGCGACGAGCCCAAGGATCTCGGCCCGCTGTTCGACCTTATCATCCGCCATGTTCCGGCGCCGAAGGTCGATCCCGATTCACCTTTCACTTTGCTGGTCACCATTCTTGAAGCCAACCCCTATCTCGGCCGCCTGCTGACCGGCCGCGTGCAGACCGGCACCGTCAAGACCAACATGCCTGTCAAGGCGATGGATCATACCGGCAAACTGATCGAACAAGGCCGCATTACCAAGATTCTGGCGTTCCGCGGCCTGGAACGCGTGCCGGTCGATGAGGCGCAGGCGGGCGATATCGTCGCCATCGCCGGGTTGAGCAAGGCCACCGTTGCCGATACTTTAAGCGATATCGCCGTGGTCGAAGCCTTGCATGCGCGCCCCGTCGATCCGCCTACCATCGCCATGACTTTCGCCGTCAACGACTCGCCGCTGGCGGGCACCGAAGGCGACAAGGTGACGAGCCGCGTCATTCGCGACCGTTTGATGCGCGAAGTCGAAGGCAATGTCGCCATTCGTATCGCCGAGTCGCAGGATCGCGACGCGTTCGAAGTTTCGGGCCGTGGCGAATTGCAGCTGGGCATTCTGATCGAGACCATGCGCCGCGAAGGCTTCGAATTGTCGATCAGCCGCCCGCGCGTGTTGTATCAGACCGTCGATGGCCAGCGTCAGGAACCGATCGAAGAAGTCGTGATCGACGTCGATGAGCCTTACTCCGGCACCGTCGTCAACAAAATGTCGGAACGCAAGGCGGAAATGACCGATATGCGCCCTTCGGGCGGCGGCAAGGTGCGGTTGACGTTCCTCGCCCCGTCGCGCGGCCTGATCGGTTATTACAGCGAATTCCTTTCCGACACGCGCGGCACAGGCATGATGAACCGCCTGTTCCATTCTTACGCGCCTTACAAGGGCCCGATTGCGGCGCGCCGCACCGGCGTGCTGATTTCCAATGGCGCCGGCGAAGCCGTCACCTATGCCATGTGGAAGCTGGAAGATCGCGGCCCAATGATGATCGTGCCGGGCGCCAAGGTCTATGAAGGCATGATTATCGGCGAACATGCCAAGAGCAACGATCTCGATGTCAATGTGCTGGAAGGCAAGAAGCTGACCAACATCCGCACCACCTCGAAAGATGAAGCCGTGCGGTTGACGCCGCCGATCATCATGCCGCTCGAAAAGGCGATTGCCTATATTTCGGATGATGAGCTGGTGGAAATAACGCCGAAGAGCATTCGCCTTCGCAAGCGTTATCTCGATCCGAATATGCGCAAGCGCATGTCGAAGCAGATCGAAGGCTAAGCAGGCGGAAGCCGGATAATAAAAAGGGGCGGTGGAAACCGCCCCTTTTCTTTTGCGGGTGATTTAGGCACGCAAGATTGCGTTGGTTGCCTTGGCGACCGAGGCCGTAATCTTGGCGGCAATCGCGTCGATTTCCGCGTCGGTCAGCGTTTTGTCGGCGGGTTGCAGCGTGACGCTGACGGCGATTGATTTTTTGCCCGCCTCGATTTTGTCGCCCTCATAAACATCGAATACCGACACGTCGCGGATCAGGTTTTTGTCGGCATCCTTGACCGCTTTCAATAATTTGGCGGCGGTGACATCGCGTTCGACGACAAAGGCGAAATCGCGCGATACGGATTGCAGGCTCTCCAGTTTCAACAGCGGTTTAGCTGTGCTGCTGCTGCGCGAAGCCGGAATGCTGGCGATGAAAATTTCAAACCCGGCCATCGGCCCGGCGGCATCGCAGGCTGCCAAAACGCTCGGATGAATTTCACCGAAATAGGCCAGCAGAGCAGGGCCAAGCCGCAGAGCGCCCGAACGGCCCGGATGATACCAAGCGGGCGCATCGGTCGTGACTTGCAATGAGGATGTCGGCGCTCCGGCCGCAGCGAGTGCGGCAATCGCATCACCCTTGGCATCAAACGCATCGACCGCGCGGGTGGGGGCTGCCCAATGGCGCGGCGTGTGCCCGGCGCGCAACCCGGTGGCGATAATCGTTTGGCCTTCGGGTGAATAGTTCTTGAACACGGGGCCGATTTCAAACAAAGCGGCGTCTTCAAATCCACGGTCGGCATTGCGTTTGGCCGCCATGATCAGGTTGCCCAGAATAGTCGGGCGCATGACGTCGAGATCGCTGCTGATCGGGTTGGTCAGGCGCATTTCTTGCGTCGTGCCGCCGAATTGATCGGCAATAGATGACGGCATGAAAGACCAGGTGACGGCTTCCATCAATCCCTGCGCAGCCAGCGCGCGGCGCGCGGCATTGGCGCGGGCATCCTGAATATCGATGGCTGATTGGGTTACGGCGCTGGGGCGTTCCAACGAAGTCACCGGCAGATGATCGAAACCCTTGATGCGGATAATTTCCTCGACCAGATCGGCGCCACCTTCGATATCGGGGCGCCAGGTCGGCGGCGTGACATCGAACGCGGTGCCGGATTTGGTAGCGACGAAACCGAGCGAGGCCAGAATTCTTTCCTGCTCCGCGACATCGACATTCACGCCGGTGCGTTTCAGGCATGCGCCCATATCGAGTTTGATCGCGGCGCGGCCCGCGGGCGGCTTGCCGGATATTTCAAGGGTACTCACGATTGTCGAAGAAGTGCCGCACAATTCCGTCACCAGTCTCGTGGCGATTTCCATGCCGGAAATGGTGAAAGCGGGATCGACGCCGCGTTCGAACCGGTAACGCGCGTCGGATGTGATCTGCAATGCGCGCCCGGTCATCGCCGTGCGCACGGGGTCGAACAAGGCGGCTTCGATGAACACTTCGGTCGTGTTTTCGTCGCAGGAAGTGGTCGAACCGCCCATGATGCCGGCGAGGCTGACCACGCCGGTGTCGTCGCCAATCGCCGTCATGCCTGCTTCGAGGGTGTATTCCTTGCCGTTCAGGCCTGCGAATTTCTCGCCGCCTTTGGCCGCGCGCACCCACAGATTGCCTTTGAGTTTCTTCGCATCGAACACATGCAAAGGCCGGTCGCAATCGAAAGTCAGGTAATTGCTGATATCGACCAGCGCCGATATGGGGCGCAGGCCGATGGCGCGCAGTTTCTGCTGCATCCAGTCGGGGCTGGGGCCGTTTTTGATATTGCGGATCAAACGCCCCACGAATATCGGGCAATTGTCGCTGCCGTCCAGCGCCACTTTGATGCGGCTGGGTTCGCTGCCTTTGACGGGCGCGGTGTCGATGGGTTTTATCTGGCCGATGCCGGTGGCCGCCAGATCGCGGGCGATGCCGAGAACGCCCGCGCAATCGGGCCGGTTGGGCGTCAGGTTGATTTCGATGATGGGGTCGTTGTAACCGGCATAGGCGGCAAAGCTGCCGCCCACGGGCGCATCCGCGCCCAGTTCCAGAATGCCGTCATGCTCGCCACCGATGCCGAGTTCATCGACTGCGCACAGCATGCCCTGCGATTCAACGCCGCGAATGGTGCCTTTTTTCAGGGCTTCGCCGCTGTCGGGCATGACGTCGCCGGGGCGCGCCAAAACGACTTTGATTCCGGCGCGGGCATTGGGCGCGCCGCACACGACTTGTAATTTTTCCTTGCCGGTATCGACGGTGCAGACGCGCAGACGGTCGGCATTGGGATGCTGCGTGGCGTCGAGCACCTGCGCGACGATGAAGGGCGCGAGTTTTTGGCCGGGGTCTTCGACGCTTTCGACTTCAAGGCCGATGGCGGTCAGCCTGTCGCATATTTCGTTGAGCGAGGCCGGTGTGTCGAGATGCTCTTTGAGCCAGGAGAAGGTGAATTTCATTTGAGTTAGCCCAATGATAAAAGCCGGAATTCGCGCTTGAGAGGTGAAAGCGGGAACCAGTCCACATCCGAACGATGCGACTGAAGAGAGTTTGCGTTGCCGAAGGTCATATTATTGTCGTCAAGCATTGCGTAGGCGATGCGCGATAAGGCCGTGAAAAAGAGGGGCGGGCAATCCTGCGCGGCAACAAAAAAACTTTCCCTACAGGGAACATCAAATCCATCCGGGCCTTGAACGGGACGCTCGAGCGTGATGCTGTAACCATTGCGCGCGTTTAGCGACAGGGTGACGACAATACCCGAGTCGTCTTCGATGCGGTCGATGGAAAAATCGTGATGCAAGGGCAGCGGGCAATCAGGTTCATTGGCGCCGGTTTCAAAGGTTCTGGCGAGAGACATCAGAGCCATGAAGGTTTCAGGCGATTTGCCGCCGCCCGAACCGCAATCGCGGAAGCGGGCGCTCAAACGAGGCGTGCTGATCCAGTAATCGCCGCCGCCACTACCGAAGGAAACGCAGGAGCGGTCTTCCTTGATGAAGGTCAGGAAATCATGGCCCTCCAGAGAAGCGGGCCGGTCGTGATTGACAAGGGTAGAAACCTTCATGGCCTTAAGCCTTCAATGCCGGATTGGGGATGTCGAGCGGCAGGAAGCCGTAATGTTTCAGCCAGCGCAGATCGGCCTCGAAGAAAGTGCGCAGATCGGGAATGCCGTATTTCAGCATCGCGAGGCGCTCGATGCCCATACCAAACGCGAAGCCCTGATAGTGATCGGGGTCGATGCCGCAATTGCGCAGCACATTGGGATGCACCATGCCGCTGCCCAGAATTTCCAGCCAGTCGCCGTGATTGCCGAGTTTGATCTCGCCGTTCTTGCGCGAGCAGCCGATATCGACTTCGGCGCTCGGTTCGGTGAAGGGAAAGTAGGACGGGCGGAAACGGATCGGCAGATCGGCGATGCCGAAAAACGCGCGCAGGAAATCGAGCAAACAGCCTTTCAGATGCCCCATATGCGATTTTTCGTCGATGACGAGGCCCTCGACCTGATGGAACATCGGCGTATGGGTCTGGTCGTAATCGACGCGATAGGTGCGGCCGGGCGCAATCACACGGATGGGCGGTTTCTGCCCCATCATGGTGCGGATCTGCACCGGCGAAGTCTGCGTCCGCAGAACGGTTTTATATTTGGGGTCGGTTCCGGGCAGAAAGAACGTCGCCTGCATATCGCGCGCCGGGTGCGACGAGGGGATGTTGAGCGCCTCGAAATTATAATATTCGCTTTCGATATCCGGCCCCTTGGCGACCGCGAAACCCATGCTGGCGAAAATCGTCACGATCTCATCGATGGTTTGCGAAATCGGGTGCACGCGGCCTTCGCTGGCCGGACGCGCGGCCAAAGTCACATCGATGCTTTCGCGCGCGAGCTTGTCCTGCATCGCCGCTGCCGACAAAATTTTCTGCCGCGCATCGATAAGCGCCGTCATTTCATCCTTCAGAACATTGAGCGCCGCACCGCGTTCCTTGCGCGCTTCGGGGGCCAGAGCGCCCAAACTTTTCATCATCTCGGTGAGGCGGCCTTTTTTGCCGAGGATGCCGACGCGGATTTCATCGAGCGCCGCCAGATCCGCCGCCGCAGTAACGGTAAGGGCGGTTTCGCTGCGAAGGGTGGCGAGATCGTCCGACGGGTTAAGATTTGCTGCGGCTTCGGCCATTTGTGCTCTGTCTATCCTTTAGGGCTGCGTGCTTACGGGCACTTTATCATTTGCGGTCGTTCATGCAAAATATATCGGTAGAAAGCCTTTCCCGCCCCTTTTTTGCCGGAATCCCGACTCCATAATCGCCCTCGTCACAAGAGGGAGAAAAATGAAAAACAGCACGCAATGGGAAATCGCCGATCTGCCCTGGAACCGGTTCGACGCCGCCCGCGTTTCGCCCGATTTGCTTAAAATCGTCAAAGCGGCGGCTCTGGTCGAATATAACGCCCATGATTATGCCACCTATCTCGCCAATGTTTTCCCCGCCGATGCCCAGTTCCGGGCCGCAGCCCGCCAATGGGCGACTGAGGAAACGCGCCATGGCGCGGCGCTGGGGGCATGGGCGCGCCGCGCCGATCCCGATTTTAATTTCGAGGCGGCTTTTGAACGCTACAAAGCTGGCTACGCGATCAATGTCGATGCCGCGACTTCCATTCGCGGGTCGCGGACCGGCGAGCTGATCGCCCGCTGCATTGTCGAGACGGGCACCAGTTCTTATTACACCGCGCTCGGCGACGCCGCCGATGAACCGGTATTGAAGGCCCTGTGCCGCAACATCGCCGCCGATGAATTGCGGCATTACAAATTGTTCCATGGCTATCTGCAGCGTTACGCCGCGCAGGAAGGGCTCAGCCGCTGGCAGCGATTGAAGATAGGGCTGGGCCGCATGCAGGAATCCGAGGATGACGAGCTGGCCTTCGCCTATTTCTCCGCCAATGCTCCGGCGGGTGCGCTTTACGACCGGCCTGCTTATAGCTCGGCCTATATGGTGCGGGCTTTTCCGCTTTATCGGCCCGAGAATCTCGAACGCGTGGTGGCGATGGTGTTTCGCGCCTGCGGCATCCGTCTATCGACCTTCTGGCGCAAGGCCATCAGGGGCGCTGCGCATGTGGTGATGCGGGTGAAGGTGCGGCGCGCCCTTAGCGTGGTCAATGCGGCGGCCTGAAAAGAAAAACGCGCTTCCCGGTTTCCCGGAAAGCGCGTTTTAGAAAACTTCGGCTTATTTCTTTAAAGCCGAGGAGGCCGTATCGACCAGCGACTTGAAAGCCGCCGGTTCGGTCGCGGCCAGTTCAGCCAGCGATTTACGATCCAGCTCGATACCCGCGATTTTCAGCCCGTGGATGAAACGCGCATAGGTCAGGCCGTGCTCGCGCACGCCGGCATTGATGCGTTGAATCCACAAAGCGCGGAACTCGCTCGCCTTGGCGCGGCGATCGCGATAGGCATAGCGCAGGGCCTTTTCGACTTTTTCGACGGCGATGCGGAAGTTGGTGCTGGCGCGGCCGCGATAGCCTTTGCCCAGCTTGACCATTTCCTGATGACGCGCATGCGTCGTGACGCCACGTTTAACTCGTGCCATGTTCCGCTCCCTTACGCGTTACGCAGATAATGCTTGATGATATTGTCGCCGTCGGTCTTGAACAGGATCAAGCCTTGGCGGGCGGTGCGCTTCATGTCCTGCGAACGGCGGCGCATGAAGTGGCGGCGGTGCGAGGCGCCCGATTTCACTTTACCGTTGCCGGTCACGCGAAAACGCTTTTTGGCCCCGCTATGGGTCTTGAGTTTGGGCATTTCATATCCTTAGGTTAACAGTTAGGCGGCCGGGCATGCCAGGGCACAACGGCTCGCGAAGGCGGTTTGATAGCGGCTGGCAGGGGGGAAAGCAAGGGCTTATTGGCCGAATCCCTGTTTTTACAGGGAAAAGCCAGAATTTATCCCCTCGGATGAGCGCCCGCCACCGGCCGGAAAGCCACCACCCGCCCTCCGGGTGCTGTCAGAGGTCTGTGCGGGCGGGCCCCCGTGACGCTGGCGATAGGGGTGATTTCGCAGGGCGGCGGCTCTACCGCCCGCGGTATCGGCTTCACGCCCTCTGCATCCGGGTATTTCTCGATAATGCATGTGCGGATATAGGCAATCGCCTGAAGCAGGGGTTCTCCTTCTTCAGGCCCGTCTCGCAGGCTGTTGACGTAGCTGATGACCGTGTGGGTGGGATAATTCGCGCAATAATCTCTGCGCGGGTCGGCGCCTTCATCAAGCAGGACCTTGAAATTGCCGCAGCCGATTTTGCCGCGCCTCAGTTTTTCGGGCGTTACCGTGAAATAGAGCGGGATATAATATTTATTGCCCGTGCGATTGACATCGATTTTGCCACGATGGAGATCGAAGAATTTCCGCAGCATCGGCGGCGTGCCTTCTTCGGCGAGACGGCATAAGGATTCCTGCAGGGAATGCTTCTCGGCAATGGCGATGGCTTCTTGCCGTTTGAGTTCGATTTCGTCCAATAGATCCATAGTCCCTCAAATTAATAATCAAAAATTGCGTTGTGTTCTTAAAGCCGCCAGCCTTCGTGAATGACGGCGATACCGCCGGTCAGGTCTGTCCATTTCGCGCGGCTTAAACCGGCTTGTTCCATGCGTTTGGCCAATGGCTCCTGCGGCGGGAATTTCAGGATGCTTTCGGCCAGATATTGATAGCTGTCACGGTCCTTGGCCACGAATTGCCCGAGCACCGGCAGCACATTCAGACAATAGGCGTCATAGAAGGGTTTGAGCGCGGGCGTGACGCCGGGGCTAAATTCCATGCAGAAAAACCGCCCGCCGGGTTTCAGCACCCGTGCCGCTTCGCGTAACGCCGCATCGATGCGCGTGACATTGCGCAGGCCGAAGGCGATGGAGTAGGTGTCGAAGCTGCGGTCGGGGAAGGGCAGCTCCTCGGCGTTGCCGGTGACCCAGGTCAGTCCCTGCATGATGCCGTGATCGAGGGCTTTGGCTTTGCCCTGTTCCAGCATCGCGGGATTGATGTCGCAAACCGTGATGTCGGCCTCGCCATGCGTGCGGCGGTGGCAGCGCAGCGCGATGTCGCCTGTGCCGCCCGCGACGTCGAGGAGTTTCTGGCCGGGCTTGGGATTCATGCGGCGCACCAGGGTGTCTTTCCACAAACGGTGCAGCCCGCCCGACATCAGGTCGTTCATCAAATCGTAGTTGCCTGCCACCGAAGCGAAGACATTGCGCACCAGACCGGTTTTATCTTCGGGCTTAATGCGGCGGAAACCGAACCATTCGGCTTCGGGATTGGCGGTTTTTCTGCGTGTTGCGGGCATTGTTAACCAATTAAAGAAAGTTTTTGCCTGTTGGGCAGCATAGAATACAATAACCGGGCTTCATAGCCCGAGCAAATACAGACAAAAAGCGGATTTTTTAGAAAATTATGCAAAAAACAAGTCAGGCATATTTGGTTTTCGATCAGGATCAAATGGAACTTTACAACATCGCCGCAATTGCGGGCTATGCGCGTAATTTTCCGGAATTTGTTTTTGCGGCGCTTGATTTTACGCTCAAAATACAATTTTGCCAGAATCTCGATTTCAGCCAATGCGCGGCCACGCACCAATTTCACAATGGCGACCATATCTTTTCTTTCTCGGGAACGGGACTGGCGGAAACCCAAATGCGGTTGCTCGGCTGTTTCTCGGGCGATAAGCTGGTCTGGATTAATGCTTTCGAGCGCTATTTGGACTTCCACGGGATCGAACCTGTCCGTTTGGAACGAGGGTTGCCGACCACGCTGCCCTTGCGCGATGCGCCGCGCCATCCGTAAACACCATTACTCTTCCCAGCCGATCTGCTCGGTTACGGTAATGCGGCGGCGGATGGTGCGGAACTTGTCGCCCGATGTCAGAACCTCCGGAACAAGGGCGCGTCCGTTATAATTTGACGACATCGCCGCGCCATATGCCCCCCCTTGCAGGATAGCGACCAGATCGCCCTGTCCGACGCCGGGCAGCAGATAATTTTCACCGAATAAATCGGATGTTTCGCAGACCGGGCCGACGACATCGGCGGGTTCCGGCTCGCTGTTGTGATAGCCGGTGACCGGCCCTTCGCGCACCGGGACGATGGAATGGCGCGCTTCATACATAGCCGGGCGGATCAGGTCGTTCATGCCCGCATCTAGAATAAGGAAGCGTTTGCTGACGCCGCGTTTATCGTAAACCACGCGCGAAACCAGAGCGCCCGCATCCCCGACCAGACGGCGGCCCGGCTCAAACGCCAACTCGCAGCCCAGCTTGCCCACGGTTTCGTGGACGATCTGCGCATATTCGCTGAACGGCGCCTGCGTGCGTCCGTCATAGGGAATGCCGACGCCGCCACCGAGATCAAGGCGCGTCAAAGCGAAACCTTTGCCACGCCAGAAACGCACCATGTCGGCAAGCTTGGTATAGGCTTCGCGGAAATCGCCGTAATCGAACAAATGCGTGCCGACATGGACCTGAAAGCCTTTGAGATCGAGCGCGGGCAGGGTGCGGGTCAGCTCCATCGCTTCGTCGAGCTGGGCCGAGTCGATACCGAATTTGGTGCCCATTTCCCCTGTCGCCAGCTTGAAATGCGTATGCGCCGCGACATTGGGGTTGACGCGCAGGGTAAGCGGCGCGCGCAGATTGAGGGACGCCGCCACTTCGCTGATGATGCGCATTTCGGGAATCGATTCAGCGTTGAGCTGAAAAATGCCGAGCTTGAGCGCGATCGCGATTTCGTCGCGGGTTTTGCCTACGCCTGAAAAAATGATTTTTTGCGGGGGGATGCCCGCTTTGACCGCGCGTTCCAGTTCGCCCGCTGAAGTGATATCGGCGCCAGCCCCGCAATCGGCGAGGATTTTAATCACGGCCACATTGGGGTTGGCTTTGACCGCAAAGCAGATGAGGGGATTAAGATCGGCGAGATGCGAATGGAATTCGCGGAAATTTTCGCGCAGCCGCGTTTCCGAATAGACATAGAAGGGTGTGCCAACTTTGGCGGCGATGTCGGCCAGCGAAACGGAATCGGCGCACAACACGCCGTCGCGATAGGTAAATGCGGTCATTTATTATATTCCGGGTTGGGGTAAATATGCGGGAAGCCATTGCCTTTGCCGGAATCGTCGCCTGCCGCGTCTTCCGGCAGATCGACATGCGGCGGCTTCTTGCCGCAGGCGGCAAGCGACAGGGCGCAGCAAATCATTGCGCCAAGCAGGATAATTTTGAGGAAAGCAGGCGCCCGCGAAAGCTTAGGCTGCGCGGCTGCTGCTGATGATGCCACGCAACTCATCCAGGCTTTCATTCATACGGTTGCTGACAGCTTCCATCGCCTGGCTGTTGCACTTGGAAATGGTCTCGGTGATGTCGCGCACATTGGCGAGGCATTTTTCCATCGCGACCTTGCTGACTTCCGCTTGCTTGATCATTTTTTCTTCAGGCGTGGGGCAGCTCATGATGCTGCTCATCATTTGCGACGTTTCTTCCATCGCCTGGCGGACCATTTCAGCCTGACGTTGCCACAGGGCCTGGAAGCTCTGACTGGCAGCCTGTTGCAGGGCGCTGAAAGACTCGATGTTGCGGCGCTGCGCCGTCATCATCGATTCCATATTCATCTGGGGCATGCGGAAATCGCCGGTCATTTTCGACATATCGAACTTCGACATATCAAACAGCTTCGACATATCGGCTTCGAAGAAGGGATTGGTGAACGGCTTCGACATCATGCCTCCTGAGGGAATGGATGTAAGTTGCGCAAAAACTATCGAACGGGGACGTCAATTAAGGTTAATTAATAAGTATCGCATTCTTCATGTTTTGTCACGCCCTTTTTGCGGCGCACATACACGGGAAGGTTGAGCTGGGCGCGGCATCTGTTTTATTGCCGAGTCATTGCCTTAGCGGCGCGTGGGCGCAAAAAAAAGACCGCGATTCGCATCGCGGTCTTTTCGTTTCGTATGCGGAAACTTCCGCAGCCGGACTTAAGCGCTCTTGCGCTGTTCGTCCGAGATCGAGGCGCTGTCGTCTTCGTCGAGCAGCGAGGTGAATTTCGACGCGCTCTTGAATCCGCCGGTGCCCGGAGCCTGCGCGCCTGCGCCGCCGCCCGTGACCTGCAATTCGCCGATGATCTGGCCACCCGCATTGACTTCGAGTTCGCCATACTTGACCATGCCGCTGATGCGGCCGGTTGAACGTACGGTCAGGCGGCCATGCACAACGAGCTGGCCGTCATAACGGCCGGCGATGTCGGCGTTTTCGATTTCGACGCTGCCGCGGAACTGGCCCGATTCATTGATTTCAAGCAGCTTGCCGTCGGTGAGCTTGGCTTCGACCTTGCCGGCGACCACAAGGATGTCGCAGGAGGTGATTTCGCCCGAGAGCGAGAGACCGTCGCCGACGATAAGCTTGCGGCCTGAATCGCCGGTCGAGGAAGCGCGGCGGCTGCTGGGGTCGGGAAGGCGGCGGCCGGCTGCGGCCGGAGTCGCGACGCGCGGCGCCAGATTGGTCATCTGCGGCGCGGAGCTTTCTTCCGTGGCCACGGTCACTTCAGGGGTCTCGCTCTTGCTGTTTTTGTTGGGGCCGAACATTCGTTGCTCCTCCGGAATAAAATAGGGAAACTTTGGGAAACGGGTGCCCAATCGTTAACACATCTTTAACGTCTCTGGCAAGGGAATGATTTTTTATGCAGGGCTTGATTGTTCTCGCGAATCACGGTTGCTAACAGAAAAATAAAGCTGCCTCTGGTCCTCAGGTTTTTCATGTCCGAACCCCTTTACGATCTCTGCGCCATTGGCAACGCCATGGTCGATATTCTTATTCCCGCCGACGATGCGTTTCTGGCGGCCAACGATGTCGTCAAAGGGGCCATGACTTTGGTCGATGCCGAACGTTCGGCGCAGCTTTATGAAAACGCGGGCGCGGCGGCGGAAATGCAGTCGGGCGGTTCGGCGGCCAATACGCTGGCGGGATTTACCTCGCTGGGCGGGCGGTCGGCTTTCATGGGCAAGGTCGGACGCGACGAATTCGGCGATATTTTCACCCATGATCTTAAGGCGCAGAATATCCGTTTCACCTGCGCGACCTCGCCCGATCTTTCCACCGGGCGCTGCCTCGTCATCGTCACGCCCGACGCGCAGCGCAGCATGAATACGTTTCTTGGCGCCGCCTCGATGTTCGGGCCCGAAGATGTCGATGCCGAGATTGTGCGCGCTTCAGCCATTACCTATCTTGAAGGCTATCTGTTCGATCGCGAACCGGCGCAGGCCGCCTTCCGCAAGGCCGCAAAAATCGCGCATGATGCCGGGCGCAAATTATCGCTCACGCTTTCCGACACTTTCTGCGTGCAGCGGCACCACGAGGCTTTTCTCGAGCTGGTCAGCGGCGAAGTCGATATTCTCTTCGCCAACGAACACGAATTGCTGACACTTTATAAGACGCAGGATTTAAGCGCCGCCATCGAAGCCGTGCGCGCCCATACCGATATCGCCGTGGTGACGCGCGGCGTCAAAGGCGCCGTGATCGTCGCCGGCGCCGCCACGCATGAAACGCCCGTGCATCCGGCGCCGTCCGTGATCGATACCACAGGGGCGGGCGATCTGTATGCCGCCGGATTTTTGTACGGACTCACGCGAAACGTGAGTTTGCCCGAAGCGGCGCGCATCGGCGCGATCGCGGCGGCGGAAGTGATCGGCCATTATGGCCCGCGCCCGCAGAAAAAACTCGCCGGTCTGATTTGAGGCTACCTGTAAAGGGTATCGTTTGTGCCGACCCGGCTTCTGGTGCGCTGCACATAGTCATTTTGTTGACCCGAGTCGGTAGCGAGACTAGCTTGCCGCAGGTTCTTCACGAAAATTTACATTTTTCGGGCGCATAATTCCCCTTCGCGTCTCGAATGATTCCCGGCCAGGAGAGTATCGCATGCCGCGTCCCGCGTCCCCCGCCCCATCTTCATCGTCTGCTTCGGGCAAAAAAGAATCCGTGCCCTTCACGCCCGCACCCGCCAATTTCGTCGCCGCTTTTTACGAACATCTTCTGCCCGCCGACCTCGCTTTGTTCACCGCGCAGGAACGCGCGCGCATCGCCTCGTCGATCTGGGCGCTGGCCTCCTCGCGCAAACGCGGCGAAGTCAAATTGCGTGTCTTCAACCCGTCGCCCGAACGCGACGGCTGGACGGTCGATCACACGGTCATCGAAATCATCAATGACGATATGCCGTTTCTGGTCGACAGCGTCACCGGGGTTTTGCAGCGCCGCGGCCTTGCCGTGCATATGGTCATTCATCCCGTTCTGCGCATCAACCGCGACGGGGCCGGGCATGCGCTTTCCTCGCCGCCCGCCAAACCTGAGGACGCGCCGGCTGAATCCTTCATGCATATCCAGATCGATCATTCGCTGGAGCCGGCTCAGCTTAAGGAAATCGAGGAAGAAGTGCGCGCCACTTTGCGCGACGTGCGCATTGCCGTCGAAGACTGGCCGCGCATGCGCTCTCGAATGCAGGAAGTCAGCGACCAGATCACCGCCTCCTCGCATCACAAGGACGCCGCCGAGGATATCGACGAAGTGCGCGCTTTTCTGCGCTGGCTCAGCGAGGATAATTTCACCTTTCTCGGCTACCGCGAAATCGATCTGAAGCAGTCGGGCGACGATGTCACCTCGATCCGCGTGGTGCCGGGGCAGGGCCTCGGCATTCTGCGTGACGACGAAGCCCGCATGTTCGGCGGGTTGCGCGATTTCGACAAACGCAAGAATCCGGCCTTGCGCAAATATGTGCGCCAGCATCATGTGCTGTTCGTCACCAAGACCAACGCGATTACCCGCGTGCATCGCGCGATCCCGATGGATGCCGTGTTCGTGCGCCGTTTCAGCGCCGAGGGCGCCGTCGTCAGCGAAAAATTGTTCGTCGGATTGTTCACCTCGAAAACCTATGCCCAGACGCCGCGCGATATTCCCTTCATGCGCCGCAAGATCGGCGATGTGGTGGCGCGCATGGGCTTCGCGCCCAAGAGCCACGATGGCCGCCATCTCATGCACATCCTCAATACCTATCCGCATGACGAACTGTTTCAGATCAGCGAAGAAGATCTCTACGCCAATGCGCGCGGCATCCTGCAATTGCAGGAACGCGCCCGCGTCGCCTTGTTCGTGCGGCAGGATCCGTTCGGCCGTTATGTGACCTGCCTCGTTTACGTACCGCGCGACCGTTACGATTCCAAGCTGCGTTCCCGCATTCAGGATTTCCTCGAAGTCGCCTATCAGGGCAAGGCCCAGCCCTGGAATGTGCGCATCGACGACAGCCGCCTCGCGCGCGCTTTCGTGACCATCAGCCTCAGCCCCGACAGCCCGCGCCCCGATTCCGCGCAGCTGGAAAGCGCCTTGCGCGAATTATGCCGCACCTGGGCAGGCCGCCTGCGCGACAGTCTGGTGGAAGCCTATGGCGAAGCTTCGGCTTTGGTGCTGCTGCGCCGCTATGGCGAGGCGTTCCCGGAAACTTATTGCGAAACCGTGCCGCCGCCGCGCGCCGTCACCGATATCCGCAATCTGGAACGCGTGCGCCAGCATCCGCATTTCATCGCCGATCTGTTCGATATCGGCGACGGGCGTTTGCGCCTGAAACTATTCCAGCCCGGCAAGCCGCTGTCGCTTTCGGAAACCTTGCCGCTGATCGAAAATATGGGCCTCAAGATCGATTATATGGGCGGGCCTTACGAAATTACTTTTAAGGACGAAAGCGCGCCGATCTATATCCACGAATTTGTCGGCCGTTCCGCCCAGCCTTCGCTGGTCGCGTTCGATCATGTCAAGATCGCGTTCGAGGAAGCCCTCGCCAAAATCGTGGCTGGCGAAGTCGAAAGTGATTCCTTCAACGCCTTGACCCTGCGCATCGGCATGGGGTGGAGCGGCATTGTGGTGCTGCGCGCGCTCGCGCGCTATCTGCGCCAGCTGCGCATCCCCTACAGCCATGAGATGATTGCCGCGGTGATGAAAACGCATCCGCAGGTGGCGCAGCAGCTTTATGCCCTGTTCTATGCGCGGCATAATCCGGAATTGAAGGGCGACCGTGCCGCCGAAATGCGCGCGCTGGAAAATGTGATCGCCGGGGCGCTCGCCAAAATCGATGCGCTCGAAGATGATCGCATCATTCGCCGTTATCTGAATCTGGTGCAATCCTCCCTGCGCACCAATTATTTCCAAACGGACGAAGCGGGCCGGGGCAAGAATTACTTGTCGATCAAGTTCGACAGCCGCGCGGTCGATTTCATGCCGCTGCCCAAACCCCTGGTCGAAATTTTCGTCTACAGCATGATGACCGAAGCCGTGCATTTGCGCGGCGGCAAGGTCGCGCGCGGCGGCATTCGCTGGTCGGATCGCCGCGACGATTTCCGCAACGAAATTCTGGGCTTGATGAAGGCCCAGATGGTCAAGAATTCGGTCATCGTGCCGGTCGGTTCCAAAGGCGGCTTCATCGTCAAGAATCCGTCACCGGAGCCGGAGAAATTCGCCGCCGAAGGCATCGCCTGTTACAAGGTGATGATGGCGGGCCTGTTCGACATCACCGATAACAGCAAAAACGGGCGCATTGTCCCGCCGCCGCAGGTCGTGCGGCATGACGGTGACGACCCCTATCTGGTGGTGGCCGCCGACAAAGGCACCGCGAAATTTTCCGATACCGCCAATGCGATTTCGCAATCTTATGGTTTCTGGCTCGACGATGCTTTCGCGTCGGGTGGGTCGGCTGGTTATGACCACAAGGAAATGGGCATTACGGCGCGCGGCGCGTGGGAGGCGGTCAAACGCCATTTCCGCGAGTTGGGCAAAGACATACAGAATGTCGATTTCACCTGCATCGGCGTCGGCGATATGTCGGGCGACGTGTTCGGCAATGGCATGCTGCTGTCGAAGCACACCCTTCTGCTTGGCGCGTTCGATCACCGCCATATTTTCTGCGACCCCGCGCCCGACGCTGCGAAAAGTTTCGCCGAGCGCCGCCGTTTGTACAATCTGACACGCAGTAGCTGGAACGATTACGACCGCAAGCTGATCTCGAAAGGCGGCGGTGTTTTCGCGCGCGGCGAAAAATCGATCAAGATTTCGCCCGAAATGAAAAAGGCTTACGGCATCAATGCTGAAACATTGGCACCCGCCGAATTGATGCAGGCGATGCTGAAGGCCGATGTCGAATTGATGTATTTCGGCGGCATCGGCACCTATGTGAAGGCGACCGACGAGTCGCATGATGATGCCGGCGACCGCGCCAACGACGCCGTGCGCATCAGCGGGGCTGAGTTGCGCGCCAAAGTTGTAGGCGAAGGCGCCAATCTTGCGATGACGCAACATGGCCGCGTCGAATATGCCAAGAATGGCGGTCACCTCAATACCGACGCCATCGATAATTCCGCCGGGGTCGATACGTCCGATCACGAAGTGAATATCAAGATTCTGTTGCGCAAGGCGGTTGATAAAAAGGCCCTCACCATCGAAGCGCGCAACAAATTGCTGGCCAGCATGACGGAAGAAGTTGGCCATCTCGTCCTGCGCGACAATTATCTGCAGACCGAGGCTTTATCTGTGGCCGAGGCGCGGGCGTCCGATCTTCTGCCCGCCCATGTGCGCTGCATTCAACTGCTGGAAAAAACCGGCCTGCTCAATCGCGGCGTGGAATTTCTGCCCGACGACGCCGAAATATCCTCCCGGCAGAAAGTCGGCAAAGGCCTGACGCGCCCCGAACTCGCGGTGCTGCTGGCCTATACCAAATTGTGGCTATTCCAGAAACTGATCGACAGCGATCTGCCCGATGATCCCGCCTTGCAGGAAGATCTCGCTTCCTATTTCCCGCAGGCTTTGCGCAAAAACTATGCCCGTGACATCGCGCAGCATCAGTTGAAACGCGAAATCGTCGCCACCGTCGTCACCAACGACATCGTCAACCATACCGGCCCGCAGACCGTCCTTATGCTGGGCGAACGCACAGGGGCCGCGCCCGATCTCATCGTGCGCGCCTATCTTCTGGCCCGCGCCTCGTTCGATCTGCCCGGAATCTGGGCCGGGATCGACGCGCTCGACAACAAGGTCAAGGCGGCGACGCAGACACGCATGATGGTTACGGTCAAGACCGCGCTGGCCGGAGCCATGGAACGTTTGCTGGCGGAACCTCAAAATCTGCAAAATCTTTCAGCATCCATTGCCGTAAATCACAAAAGGCTGGAACAACTCGGCGAATGGCTGGGCCAGAACGCCACCATCCTGACCGCCATCGGCGCGCATCATGCCGAAGCCGACTGGCGCGCGCAGGGCGTGCCCGCCGATATCGCGCGCCGCGTCGCCGTGTTCCCGGTGATAGCGGGGGCGCTCGACCTGGTGGCGCTCGCGGTCAAAACCGGGATGGGCATGGGCGATTTGGCCGCTTTGTATTTCGGGCTCGAAAAACGGCTGGGGATAGGCTGGCTCGCGCATCTGGGTGCGGCGCAGACGCCGTGGCAGCGCGAAGCCGCCGGTGCCGCGCTTGACGAGTTGGCCGAACATCACCGCCGCCTGACGGCGCAGCTTGCCGCCAAAAAGACCAAGGGCAAACAGAAGGATATGGCGGAATGGGAAGAGCGCAACGCCGCCAAGCTGGAACCCTACGACGCGCTTCTGGCCGAAGGGCGCGCGGCGGGCAATGCCGATCTCGCCATGCTGCTGCTTGCCAATAAGCGGCTGAGTGGATTGCCGGCTTAGGTCCAGGAGACAGGAAGAGATTGCATCAAAAAATGCCGTCATTCCGGAAAAACTGCTTTTTCGGAAATCGCCTCAAGCGATTTGCGAAAATGCGGTTTTGTCCGGAATCCAGTTGGCTTCGCCGCAAATAATGTCTGTGCCGCAAGGGGAACTGGATTCCGCACAAATTTTCTTTCGCCACGCAAGCGCGTCGCAAGAAAATTTTGCGGAATGACGGCTTTATTGTGAGGCTTGCCTTCAGACACCTTTGCGCTTTGAGGCGTGGCGACGGGCTGGTATAAAAGGGCATGCCTGCCATCGTCGCCGCATCGGACGAAGAAGATACCCCCCATTATCACGGGCATCGCCAGCGATTGCGCGAAAGGCTGCTGCGCGCCGGGCCGGACGCGCTGCAGGATTACGAGCTGATCGAATTGCTGCTGTTCAGCGCAATTCCCCGCCGCGATGTCAAACCGCTGGCCAAAAAACTGCTGGCCGAGTTCAAGAGTCTGTGGGCGCTTGTCAATGCCTCGCCGGAACGGCTGGTTCAGGCCGGGCTGAGCGAAGGTGCGGCCTCGACCCTTATCATCACCGGCGCGATTGCTTTGCGCGCGCAGAAGAAAGCCATCGTCGGCGGCGCGTTGTTGAATAACTGGCAGCGCATCGTCGATTATTGCCGCATGGCAATGGCGCACGAAACGGTCGAGCAGTTCCGCCTGCTGTTCCTCGATCGCAAAAATCACCTGATCGGCGAGGAAGTGCAGCAGCGCGGCACCATCGACCACACGCCCGTCTATCCGCGCGAAGTGGTCAAGCGGGCGCTCGATATCGGCGCGGGGGCGTTGGTGCTGGCCCATAATCATCCCAGCGGCGACCCCACCCCCAGCAAAGACGATATCGCCATGACCCGCGCCATCGTCGAAGCCTGCAAACCGCTGGGCATTACCGTGCATGACCACATCATTATCGGCCATGCCGAGGTCACCAGCTTTAAAACCCTCGGCCTTCTATAAGGGATTGATTTGCGGCGCAAAATCGCCGATGATGAAGGGCATTTTGTTTCAGCCGGAGATTTTCATGCGCCGTTCGATGTCCGCTTTGCTGCTCTGTGTGTCATTGGCCGCTTGCCAAAGCGCGCCTGCCCCTGTGTCGCAATTCTGGCGCCCGATCAGCGAACCCAACCTGTTGATGAGCGGCGACGCTTTGCAGCAGAAACTCGGCTTCGATCTCGGCCAATGCCATTGCGGATCGTACCCCGCCAATGCCACGCATGACGATATGGTCGCCTATCAGCCCGACAAACAGCGCCTCGCCGAAACAGGGGTGACCGTGACGCCGAACAGCGACGGCCAATGCCTGCAGCTGCCGAGCCTCGTGGTTTCGGAATGCATGCGTCAACGCGGCTGGGAGCCGACTTCGTGTTCGGGCCGCACGCCGCTTGCCGGTGGTGGTGCCCTCTGCGCTTCTTACGCGCCGCAAAATTAAAAGAGGGGAGAAGATTAGGGATAGAAAGGGACTAGAGGGGTAACCGATAGACGATAATCTGCCTGTTGTCCCTCCACCCCCTTTCTATCCCCGCTTCTCCCCTCTTTCCTAATCGAAAGTCTCATTGGGATAAGCGCCCCAGAACTGGGTTTTGCGCAAATACCCCTTCACGCCTTCGAATTTGAGTTTGCACCAGTCGGGTTTGCAGGACAGGATTTGCCCCATCGCGCCCGGTTCCAGATGCGCTACCACCGGTGATTTATCATCGGCATCGTCGCGCAATTCCTGCGTCCCGCCGCTGACCAATGCCGAACGTTTGGCGGTCAATTCCGTTTTATGGAACCACCCTTCATTGCCTTCGGGATCGCGCACGCGCCGCCACACATCATATTCCGCGATGATCTCGACCGGCAGGCTGCGCCGCGTATAAACCCATTCGATCGGATAGCGCGTGCCGGGGCCGGTGCGCAGATTGGCCTCGCCGCTGCGCAGGGAGGCAAAGCGCGGCAGCGGTCCGTGCGGGCCGTTATCGGTATCTTCGGCCTGCGCTGCGAAAGGGAGCAGCGCGAGCGCGGCGAGGAGGAAGAAAAATTTTCTCATGATACTGGATCGATGTCGCCCCGCGCCTGGCCTTCGTGGAATGCGGCCGCGAAATCATCGAGTTTGTGGGATTCGATGCTCTCGCGAAGGCCGCGCATCAGATCCTGATAATACTGCACATTGTGCAAAGTAAGCAACATCGGCCCCAGCATTTCTTCGCCCCGGAACAGATGATGCAGATAGGCGCGGCTGTAACGCGTGCAGGCAAGGCAGGCGCAGGTTTCGTCGAGCGGGCGCATATCATCCTGATGACGGGCATTTTTGATGTTCAATGTACCGCGCCGCGTGAATCCCTGCCCGGTGCGGCCAGAGCGTGTCGGCATCACGCAATCGAACATATCGACACCGCGTAAGACCGCGCCCACGATATCGTCGGGCCGCCCCACGCCCATCAAATAACGCGGTTTTTCGGCTTTATACGCCGGCACGATGGATTCCAGCGTCGCGAACATCGCTTCCTGCCCTTCGCCGACGGCAAGACCGCCGATGCCGTAGCCGTCGATATCAAGCTGGGCGAGCGCTTCGGCGGATTCAAGCCGCAGGTCGGGGTAAGTACTTCCCTGATTGATGCCGAACAAAGCATAACCGTCGCGGCGGACGAACGCCTTGTTGCAACGTTCGGCCCAGCGCATCGACAGGCGCATCGATTGCGCGGCCTGTTCGTGGGTGGCGGGGTGCGGCGTGCATTCGTCGAAACACATGGTGATATCGCTGTCGAGCAGGTTCTGAATCTGCATCGACCGTTCGGGCGTGAGTTCATGCGCGGTGCCGTCGAGATGCGAGCGAAACGTCACGCCGTTTTCGTTGAGCGTGCGCAGTTTCGACAGAGACATGACCTGAAAGCCGCCGGAGTCGGTGACGATAGGGCCGGGCCAGTCCATGAATTTATGCAAGCCGCCAAGTTGCGCGACGCGCTCGGCTGTGGGGCGCAGCATCAGATGATAGGTATTGCAGATCGCCAGCTGCGCGCCGGTCGCTCGCACGTCGTCAGGGAACATGCCCTTGACGGTCGCGGATGTGGCGGTCGCCATAAAACACGGCGTTTCAAATGTGCCATGCGCGGTGGTGACGCGGCCGCGCCGGGCTTTTTTATCGGTGCCGAAAATATCGAAAGTGAATGTGGTCATTGTCTTTCCAGGAGAGAAGCATCGCCGAACGAATAAAAGCGATAATTGTGGGTGATAGCATGGGCATAGGCGCTTCGCATAATTTCAAGACCCATAAAGGCCGCCACCAGCATGAACAAGGTCGATTGCGGCAGATGGAAGTTGGTCAACAGCGCATCGACGGCGCGGAATTTATAACCCGGCGTGATGAAAATCGCGGTGTCGCTGGCGAAAGGATGCACGGTGCCGTGTTCGTCGGTGGCGCTTTCGAGAACGCGCAGGCTGGTGGTGCCGACAGCTATGATGCGGCGGCCCGCGCGTTTGGCGTCGTTGATGGATGCTGCCGTTGCGGCGTCGATCTCGCCATATTCGGCATGCATCTTATGGTCTTTGATATAATCGGCCTTCACCGGCAGGAAGGTTCCGGCACCGACATGCAAAGTGACTTTGGCAAAACCGATGCCTTTTGATTTCAGTTTGTCGATAAGTTCAGGCGTGAAATGCAATCCGGCGGTGGGGGCCGCCACCGCGCCGTCGCGCGCGGCGTAAACGGTTTGATAGCGCGCGCTGTCGGCTTTGGCGGCGCCGGGGTCGCGTTTGATGTAAGGCGGCAAAGGCGGTTCGCCGTATTTTTGCAGAAGGGCGAGAAGATTCTCATCGGGCGCGTTGAAACGCAGCAGCACTTCGCCGCCTTCATGCTTTTCCACAATCTCGGCGGAAAAATCCGGCGCGAAGTGGATTGTGTTGCCGATGCGCAATCTTTTGCCGGGCCGCGCGAAAGCCAGCCATTGCCGGGCCCCATGTTTTTTATGCAGCAGAGCTTCGACTTTCACCGCGTCGCGCATGCCGTATAAACGTGCCGGGATGACGCGCGTATCATTCATCACCAGAAAATCGTCAGGGCGCAGGAGGTCCGGCAGATCGTAGACATGATGATCGGCAAGCCCCGTCGGCGTCACGCGCAGCAAACGCGCGGCGTCGCGCGGCTCTACGGCCTGCTGGGCGATGTGGGTTTGCGGCAGGTCGAAATCGAAATCCGATGTTCGCAAACCGCTGTCTGTCGCGGTTTGGTCAGGCATCGCCGCTCTCCAGAGCCTTTTTGGCCAGCGCGACGCTGATCTTGCGTCCTTCGGCGAGCCCCGCCTGATCGAGTTTTTCGACCAGCTCGCGAATGCCTGCGGCGTCGCGCGGCATGCGCGGCAACAGATAAGTCACTACCCCGGCATCGAGATCGATCTGCCGGTCGCGGAATTGCTTGACGATAAGGGCTGCCAGTAAATCATCGTCGGGCGCGCCGAGCGAGGCGACTGGTAATGTAAGCAGGCGCGAGCGTAGATCGGGCAGTCTGAATCCGGAAAGCCCGACGCCCCGCGACAGGGTGACGAGCAGAGAGCCGAGCGAGGATTTCAGGTGATTGTAAAGATGAAACAGGGCTTCCTCGGCGGGGGCGTTGCCCGCCAGAGCGTCGATATTATCGATGGCGATTTTCGCGCTGCGCGCGCAAAGCGTGGCTGCATCCTGCGTCAGCAATTCCTGAAGGGTAATCAGCCGCCCGCCGCTTTTCGCCAGCCAGAGATTCAACAGATGCGTCTTGCCGCTGCCCGAAAGTCCCGAAACTACAAGGCCGTGCGCGGGCCAATGCGGCCATTTGTCGATCCAGCTTGCCGCTTCGCGGTTACTCGGCGTCACAAGATAATCATCCGCCCCCATGGCGGCTTCATGGGGCAGGGGGAGGGGTATCTGCCTGATCATTTGTAAAGCGAGCTGTCTTTATACTCGCGCACCGCAAAGCGGATCAGGACGCCTACCACGGCGGCGGTCGGCACGGCGATCAGAACGCCGGTAAAGCCCATCAATTTCACGCCCGCGATCAAAGCGAACAAAATCCAGACCGGATGCAGATTGACACGGTGCCCGACAAAACGCGGCGTCAGGATATAGGCTTCGAAGAAATGGCCGATGGCGAACACCGCCACCACGCCGCCGATGCGCCACCAGTCGCCGTCGAACTGCACGGCGGCCAGCAATACGGCGGTGACCCAGCCGAACACGGTGCCGACATAAGGAATGATGGTCAGGATACCGGCGATGATGCCGACGGTGGCCCCATATTTCAAACCGTTGACCGCGAGGCCAAGGCTGTAAACCGTGCCGAGGATCAGGCACACAATCGCCTGCCCGCGCACGAACCCGGAAAGGGTTTCGTCGATGGCGGCCATCTGCTCGCGCACCACGGCGTAATGATTGCGGGGGATAAGCTGGTCGATGACTTTGGTCAGTTTGCCCCAGTCGCGCAACACATGGAACGCGGTGACCGGCGTGATGATCGACAGCATCACGGCGTCGATGAAGGCAAATCCGCCGCTGACGATTTTCTTGACCGTGCCGCTGACCCATTCCGCCGCGTCGCCAGCACTTTGTGTTGCGGCGTTGCGGATTTTTTCGACATCGTCGGGCGAGAAGCGCGCCAGCCAGTCCTGCGCCCACGGCACGTAATGCTCGCGGATTCGGGTGGCGTAATCGGGCAGGATGTTGAGGAGCGCGCTGACCTGCGTGTTGACCAACGGCCACACCAGCAAAATCATCAACCCGACGACGAGCAAAAAGCCCGACAGTACGATCAGAGCGCCCGCCCAGCGCGGCACCTTGCGTTTTTCCAGCGCGCTGACGACCGGTTCGAGGAAGTAGGCAACCGCGAGACCGGCCAGGAACGGCATCAGAACCGGTTTGAACAGGATGAACAGCCCGATGAACGCGGCCAGCAGGATAAGCCAGAAACGCAGCGCGAAATTATTGATGATGGGCATGCAACCGTCCTTTGAAGGGAAGAGGACGGATTTTACCTGTTTTTGGGGAAAGGTCGAGATTTATGCGTCGAGCCACGCCTTCATCAACGAATTAACCTTCTGGGGCTGTTCGAGGGCGGAAAGATGCCCGCAATCCTCGATGATTTCCAGATGCGCGCCTTTGATCCCTGCTGCGATTTCCTCGACAAGTTCCGGCGGCGTCAGCACATCCTGCCGCCCGCCTATGACCAGAGTGGGACAGGCGATGTTTTTGAGACTGTCTCGGCTGTCGCTGCGATTCATGATCGCGGTCTGCTGATTGGCAAAGGCGTCGCGGCCGACTTTCTCGGCCATATGCATGATGATATGGGTCAAAGCTTCGTCATGCAGCCGGTTGGGATGGATCAACAAAGGCAGCAGGCGCGGCGTCACGCCCTTGAACTGCCCATGGCTCGCCATCGCCAGCAGCAGGCGGCGGCGTTCTTTCTGTTCCGGCGTATCCGCCCGCGCCGATGTGTCGAGTAAGGCCAGTTTGGTCACCCGTTCGGGCGCGCGGCGCATGATCTCCATCGCCACATAACCGCCCATCGACAGGCCCGCGAGGGCGAACCGGGGCGGCGCGTCGCGCAGCACGTCTTCGGCAATTGCGGCGATACTGTCATGCCGGGTGGTATCGGCGACCCTGCAATCAACGATAGATTTCAAGGCGTTAATCTGATTTTGCCACAACTCGGCATTGCACAGCAATCCGGGCAGAAGCAGCAGGGGCGGCAGGTTCGGCATCATGTCACGCGTTTATTTGCAATTGGCGCTGTCTTTCTGCTACAAGCACGCTTGAAAAGAAACAAGTGAGTTGACCAAACCTGCTCAGAATCTTGGCGTGCTGTGGCGAAAATCAGATTTTTCGATTTTTTGCGCGCAGCGTATACAAGGATACGTGAGCAGCAAAAAATCGGAAAAGCTCGATTTGCAGCCCAGCGCGGCGAGATTATGAGTAGGTTTAACACGTGACCACATTTGCCGATCTAGGGCTTAGCGAAGACATCCTCAAGGCAATCGCGGATGTCGGTTATACGACCCCAACACCGATCCAGGAACAAGCCATCCCCTACGTGCTGATGATGCGCGATGTACTGGCCTGCGCGCAAACCGGCACGGGCAAGACGGCGGGCTTTGTCCTGCCGATGCTGGAAATGCTGGGCAATGGCCGCGCCCGCGCGCGCATGCCGCGCTCGCTCATCCTCGAACCGACGCGCGAACTCGCGGCGCAGGTGGCCGAGAATTTCGAAATTTACGGCAAATACCACAAACTCTCGATGGCCAAGCTGACCGGCGGCGAGACGATGGATGAACAACTGCGCCTGCTCGATCGCGGCGTCGATGTTCTGATCGCCACGCCGGGCCGCATGCTCGATCTGTTCGAACGCGGCAAGATCATGCTCAACGACATCAAGATTTTCGTGATCGACGAAGCCGACCGCATGCTCGATATGGGCTTCATTCCCGATGTCGAGAAAATCGCGGGCCTGCTGCCGCCGATGAAGCAGACTTTGTTTTTCTCGGCGACGATGCCGCCCGAAATCCGCAAGCTGGCCGACAGATTCCTCAGCAATCCCAAGACGATTACGGTTTCGCCGCCTGCCAGCACGGCGGTGAATGTCACCCAGAAATTCATCGACGTGCCGCAGAACAATGACTGGCTCAAGCGCGAAACGCTGCGCCATCTGCTTAAAAAGGACGACGTCAAGAACGCCTTCTTCTTCTGCAATCGCAAGCGCGATGTCGCTTCGCTGCATAAATCGCTGCTCAAGCATGGCTTCAATGCCGGGGCTTTGCATGGCGATATGGAACAATCCGACCGCACCGCAACGCTCGACAAATTCCGCAAGGGTGAGATTTCTTTGCTGGTATGCAGCGACGTTGCCGCGCGCGGCCTCGATATCGACGCGGTGAGCCATGTGTTCAATTTCGACGTGCCTTTCAACGCCGAAGATTACGTGCATCGCATCGGCCGCACCGGCCGCGCCGGGCTTTCGGGCGCGGCTTATACGCTGGTGACGCCCGATGACGCCAAGCAGGTCGCCTCTATCGAGCATCTCATCAAAAAGAAAATCGACCGCGAAACCGTTCAGGGCCTGCCCGAACCGCAGGAAGAAAATCATCATCGCCACCGCAGCGACAATCCGCGCGACCGCCGCGGCGGTCGCAATGCAGGTAGCCATTCTTCCGGCGGACGGCATGAACGTCCGCGTTCGGCCTCCCGAGATTCCGCACCGGCCCCCGTGCGCGAACGCGACGAAGCGCAGGCCACCTTGCGCACACCACATAAATCTTCAGCGCCCGCCAAACCCGTCCGCGACAACGCTGAAAGCGGTAATGATCGTTTCGATGGCGATTTGCCGGCTTTCCTTCGCCGCCCGCCCGCCGTGGTCAAAGGCGCATAAACCGGCTTGCCGGGGCGCGCTGCCTCTGGCAATCCTTGAGGCATGGGTCCCGCCTCTTTTTCCAAACGATTCGCGGCTTCTTTCGCCTTGGGCGCCGCCTGCCTCGCATGGGCGCCGCTGGCTGCGCCATGCCGGGCCGATCCGCCGCCGATCGGTTATGTCGGCCCGGTGCCGCATGCCGATAATCCTGCTACGCCGCCGCCCATCGGTTATGTCGGGCCGATGCCGCATCCGGTCAGTACTGTTCTGACCGGCGATGAACTCGGTCTGCCGCAGCCCGCCCCCAGCCCCGATCATACCGGCGAGACTTTGATCACCGCGCGGCAGATGCATTCCGACAGCGCCACCAATATCGTCACCGCTACCGGCAAGGTCGAGATCGTGCGCGGCGATTACGTCCTTCATGCCGATAAGGTGATCTATAATCAAAGAACCGGCGTCATGGTCGCCGACGGCAATGTCGCGTTGCTGATGCCGACCGGCGAAGTGCAGTTCGCCCAGCATGAAGAAATCACCGGCGACATGAATCAGGCCTTCGCCGAAAATATCGGCATCCTGTTCCCCGACAATTCGCGCATGGCTGCCCGCACCGCGCAACGTTACGAAGGCCGCTATACCGTCGCCGACAAGGCCATGTACACGGCCTGTAACGTCTGCGCCAAAAACCCGGATCATCCGCCGATCTGGCAGCTGAAGGCCGACAGCATCACGCACGACAATGTTGAACATGAAGTTTATTACCATAACAGCACGATCGATCTGGCCGGGGTGCCGGTGATATACACGCCTTACATCTCGGCGCCCGACCCTACCGTCAAACGCCAGCAGGGCTTTCTGTCGCCCTCGCCGGGCCTGTCGCCCAATATCGGTCCTTTGCTTCGGGTGCCTTATTATGTCGATATCGCACCCGACAAGGATATGACGATCACGCCGACTTTCAGTCAGACCGACAAGGCGCAGCTGGCCACGCAATATCGTCAGCGCTTCGAAAACGGCAATCTTCTGCTCAGCGGTTCCTTCACGCGCGCCGATCTGATCGACGATAACGGCGTCGATCAGGGCCAGCAATGGCGCGGCAATCTGTTCGGCACTTTCCTCTACGATATCGACGATACCTGGCGCGCGGGCAGCGACGTGCAACTGGTTTCCGATAAAAGCTATCTGCATCGCTACAATATTTCCGGCGCTGACCAGACCACCACCCGCGCTTATGTCGAAGGTTTCCGCGGCCGCGATTATACGGCGGTGAATTCTTACTATTTCCAGGATATGCGCGCCGGCCCCAACGCGGCGCAACCGATTGTCATGCCCTCGGTGACCTTCAGCGCGCTGGGCGACCCCGGCCAGACTTTGGGCGGACGCTGGTCGTTCGACGGCAATACGCTTATTACGTCGCGCGATAATACCGGCCAGACGGTTTCGCAACAGGGGCCCAACACGCGGCGTTTGTCGTTGAATGGCGGCTGGGAGCGACAGCTGATTTCGGATACCGGCCTTGTCACCCAACTGTCGGGGCTGATGCGTACCGACAGTTACTGGGCCAACAATATTCCCTCGGTTGACGGCTCCGGCACTATTTACGATCACACCGCTTTCACCCGGCCTTTCGCCCAGGCCAACGCCGTCTTCCGCTATCCGATGGGCCGCAGCGGCGACGGCTATCAGCAATTGATCGAGCCGATCGTGGCTATCACCGGCGCGCCCGATGCCCGCGTTATCACCAAGCAGCCGATCGAAGACAGTCTCGACGTCGAATTCGACGAAACCAATCTGTTCTCGCCCAACCGCTTTACCGGCAGCGATTTGATTGAGGGCGGCAGCCGCGCCACCTATGGGGTGCGTAACGCCATCACCACCGATTACGGCGGCCGTCTCGATGTGTTCGCCGGGGAAAGCTATGACTTTACCGCTAACAGCGAATTCCCGGCTTTATCGGGCCTCAACGGCCATGCTTCCGATTATGTCGGTCGCATCGATTTCGCCCCCACCACATGGATGGAAGCCAATTACGGGTTCCGCCTCGCCCGGAATGATTTCTCGCCGCAGCGGCAGGATGCCTATCTCGCCATCGGCACTTCTTATTTCCGTCCTTTTGTGCGCTATATCGAAGCCTATGAGAACGATAGCGCGACAGGGTTGCTCGATCAGGTCAAGCAGGCGTCGATAGGTTTTTCCTCAGTTTTTGCCAAATACTGGACGCTTAGCGGCTCGCATACACAGTCTTTCAGCCCGCAGCCGGGGCCGCGCAGCACCGGTATTAACCTGACCTATGTCGATGAATGTTTCGCCATTGGCGTCGCCGCTTCGCATGACGATACCAACCGCGTCGATATCAACAGCGGCACCACGCTCGGTTTCCATATTTATCTCAGGAATGTCGGCGGCATGAATACCGACTCCGCGGGGGGCATCCAATTCCCCGCCGAATTCCGCCAGATGGACTAAATTTACAGGCGTTCGAGCGCCGCCGTGAAATCAGGCACAAGGGCCACGCCCTTGGGCGCGGTCTTTTCCTGCGTCAGCCACAAACAGTTTCCGATGCCGCCGCCCTGCGCCGCCTGCATATCGCGTAGCGCGTCGCCGAGAAAGGCCGAGCGTCCGGCTTCGAGATCAAGCCGTCGCACCGCCTCCAGCACCATGCCGGGATTGGGCTTGCGCCAGAAGCTCTCGAAGGCATAGGGGGCGATTTTGCCTTCGGGATGCGCGAAACAGGCAAGCGTCAGGGAAATATCGATAGTCTCACGCCGCAGTTCGGCCAGCATATGCGCGGTAACGGCCTCATAATCCTGCTCGCTATAAAAGCCGCGCGCCACGCCCGACTGGTTGGTGGCGACGGCCAGCAGATAGCCTTTATCGACAGCGGCGCGCAGAAAGGGGAAGAGGCCGGGCATAAAGTCGAATTGCGTGACCGAACCGACATAGCCGCGATCGATATTGATCACGCCGTCCCTGTCGAGAATAAGGCCGCGCCGTTTTGTCCCCACCTGTTTTGTCCCCACCTGTTTTATCGTTGTTTAACCCCTTATTTCTGCTTATATTCCGATTCATCTTTTCGGCCCAGATGAATTTGCAAAGGCTGCCCCTCCCATGACGTTCCCCAAATCGCTTCGCCTGTTTGCGCTTATCTTCACCCTTTTGTCCGGAGTATTCTCCATGCCTGCCAACGCGGCTGACGCCCTCGATCCCCAGAACACTTTGTATCTCGATCTGCCCGCCGGTCGCGTGGTGATCGAACTGCGCCCAGACCTTGCGCCGGGCCATGTCGCGCGCATCAAGGAACTGGTGCGCCAGCATTTCTATGACGGGCTCACTTTCCACCGTGTCATTCCGGGATTCATGGCGCAGACCGGCGACCCCAAGGGCGACGGCACCGGCGGTTCGGGCCAGAAACTGAAAGCCGAATTTTCTGACGCGCATCATGTGCGCGGCACCGTGTCGATGGCGCGCGCTTCTTCGCCGGACAGCGCCGACAGCCAGTTCTTCATCTGCTTTGCCCCGGCGCCGTTCCTCGACGGGCA
Organism: Alphaproteobacteria bacterium; assembly: GCA_031291435.1. Classification (GTDB taxonomy): domain Bacteria; phylum Pseudomonadota; class Alphaproteobacteria; order UBA9219; family UBA9219; genus CAIXLI01. Next base: position 154,589 of record JARLJC010000370.1, read on the forward strand.
ATATACCGTCTGGGGCCAGGTGGTTTCCGGCATGGAGTTCGTCGATGAAATCAAGAAGGGCGACAAGTTCGATAATGGCGCGGTCACCGACCCCACCAAGATCGTGCGCATGACGATTGCCGCCGACGAGAAGAAATAAACACGCGCGCGATCGTTCGGCGTCTTGGCGCCGAACGTGAATCGCTCGCGAAAATAAAGAATCAAGCCGCTGGTTCGACGTAACGCGGGAACAGGCCTTGCGGTGCGGGCAGCGCCGCACCTGCTTCGAGCGCATGCGCGGTGCCGACATTGGCGAAAGTGCGGTCATCTGTGGCCACACCCAGTTGATCGAGCAAGCCGTTCGCCGAATCCGGCATGAAAGGCTGCAGGAACAGACCAAGATTGCGCAACGTTTCCGCCAGCACATAGAGAACCGTTTCCATGCGGGCAATATCGGTTTTCTTGAGTGCCCATGGCGCCTGCTCATCGACATAACGGTCGGCTTCGCCGATCACGCTCCAGATCGCGTCGAGCGATTTGCTGAAGCTCTGCACATCCATAAGGGCGCGCAATTGGGGCAGAAGCGCCTCGGCCATGCTCAACAACGCTTTGTCGGTGTCGGTAAACGCGCCGGGGGTCGGGACTTTGCCGCCGCAATTCTTGGCGATTTGCGAGAGGGTACGCTGCGCCAGATTGCCGATGCCGTTGGCGAGGTCGCTGTTGATGCGGCGGATCATCGCGTCGCGGGCGAAATCGCCGTCATTGCCGAACGGTACTTCGCGCATCAGGAAATAGCGCGTCGGGTCGAGGCCGTAAGTGGTGATGAGTTCATACGGGTCGATGACGTTGCCGAGAGATTTGGAAATTTTCTGGCCTTCATTGGTCCACCAGCCATGGGCGAACACGCGCTTCGGCACTTCCAGCCCCGCCGCCATCAGGAAGGCGGGCCAATAGACGGCATGAAAACGCAGGATATCCTTGCCCACCATATGCAGATCGGCGGGCCAATATTTTTTGAAACTGCCGGCGTTGGTGTCGGGGTATCCGATGGCGGTCAGATAATTGGTCAGCGCGTCGAGCCACACATACATGACATGCTTGGGCTCGTTGGGAACCGGCACGCCCCAGGTGATCGCGGTGCGCGACACGGATAAATCGCGCATGCCCGATTTGACGAAGCTGGTCACTTCGTTGCGGCGCGTGTGCGGCAAAATGAAATCGGGATTGTCGTCGTAGAATTTCAGCAGCCGGTCGCCCCATGCCGAGAGTTTGAAGAAATAGCTGGGTTCCTCGACCCATTCACATTCCGCGCCGCTGGGCGCGATCTTTTTGCCGTTGGGCCCGTCCTTGAGTTCGTCTTCGCCGTAATAGGCTTCGTCGCGCACGGCATACCAGCCCGCATATTTATCGAGATATATTTCGCCGCGTTTGAGGAGTTCGTTCCACAAAGCCTGACAGGCTTTCTTGTGGCGTTCCTCGGTCGTGCGGATAAAATCGTCATTGGATATTTTAAGGGTTGCCGCCAGATTACGGAAATTCTGCGAGACTTTGTCGGTGAAGGTCTGCGGATCGATCCCGGCGGCGGCGGCCGATTTGGCGACCTTCTGCCCGTGCTCGTCGGTGCCGGTCAGGAACATCACATCGAAACCGTCGAGGCGCTTGAAGCGCGCTAATACGTCGCAGGCGAGAGAGGTGTAGGCATGCCCGATATGCGGCGCGTCATTGACATAATAAATCGGCGTCGTGAGGTAATATTTTTTCACGCAACATCCTTTTGAATAAAGCCGGACTCAGGTCGTCGGCGGCTGCGCCGAAGCCGGGAACGGCGCGAACGGGAACGGTTTTTCGTCCGACGCGAAAGTCAGGTAACGCGTCACCTGTCCCTGATACTGGGCGAGATTGTCGCCGAATTCGGCGAGGCCGACAAAGGCCGAACCGCTGAACAATTTGGCGAGGAACTGGAACACCGAAGCGGCGAAGGTCAACAGGATGGACAGGTAGAACGCCACCCCGAACACCACCAGATAAACGAAACGCAGCCAGGTATCTTTGTCTTTGACGTTCTTGCGCAGATCTTCTTCGTTCAAACCGGTCATGTTTTCCTCCGCATAGGTGGCCTTTTTTATAGGCGGTTCCGGGCCGGAAAGCAATTGCCCCCATATTCCGGCTGCGTCAGTATAAGACATGCTCATGCGCGCTCTCGATCTGCTGCTGCCGCCTTTGTGCCTGATATGCGATGAGCCTGTCGGTGGGGCCGCCACGCTTTGCCCCGATTGCTGGAAATCGGTGCCTTTTATCGCCCCGCCTTTCTGCGCCTGCTGCGGCGCGCCTTTCGATATTCCGGTGGGGGCGGGCATGCTGTGCGGGCATTGTCTGGTGGAACCGCCGCATTATAAAACCGCGCGCGCCGCCATGCTCTATGACGATAACAGCCGGGGGCTGGTGCTGGGCTTCAAACATGGCGACCGCACGCATGCGGCCCCCGCTCTTGCGGCCTGGATGCACCGCGCGGCGGGCGAGATTTTGCCACAGGTCGATATGCTGATACCGGTACCTTTGCATCGCTGGCGCTTGTTCAGCCGCCGTTATAACCAGTCGGCTTTGCTGGCGCAGCAGGTGGCGCGTTTGGCGGGCAAGCCGTTCCGTGCCGATATTCTGCGCCGCATCCGCGCCACGCCGACGCAGGCGCATCGCAAGCGCAAGGAGCGTCAGGAAAACGTGAAGGGCGCATTTGCGATTATGCCGCGGCATTTCGCGGAGATTGCAGGCAAGGCGATTTTACTGGTCGATGATGTGCTGACGACAGGTGCTACGGTTGAGGAATGCGGGCGCGTGCTGCTTGCTGCGGACGCGAAAGAAATCCATGTGCTTACTTTGTCGCGCGTGAAAAGTTCCGTTTAGTCCGCGATCGCTTTACGTCAAAGCGTTTTACGATTTGACGTAAAGCGTGAATCGCTGGACTTATATTTAGTCGCGAATTCGGCGGCCTTATCGGCGTAACGCAAGCCGCGGTCGAGGGCGGCCATTGTTTTCGCCATATCGCGGCTTTCGTCGCGCCGCCATGCCAGAAAGGCCCAGCCATAGACGAGGCCCAGCGTGGCCGCCACAAACGGACGCGGCGCGGGGAGAGTATCTATGTGGGCAGCTTCGATCAGCCGGTATATGCCGTCGCCGGTCGCGAGCGCCAAAGCGCAGCCAAGGGCGCGGTCGTGCCGCGCGGCTTCGGCCATGCTGAGAATGCCCTTGCGGTGTTTCTGCATAATGTCGAAACGCGCCATCAGTAGTTCGAACAATTTGTCATGGGTGTTGCCGGAAACTTTGCCCGCGAAAGCTTCACGGTCGATTTCCTCGGCGATGACGGGTGCAAGGGCGGCGGTGTTTTTGAACGCTTCCATCGAAGTTTTCGCGGCCTTGCCGATTTTGGCCAGCGTCACGGCTTGCCAGCCCTGCGTGGCGGCGAGATGCAGCGCGGCGGCGGCAATACGGGCGTTAACTGTGTTTTTCATCATGCGCATAGTCTAACCAATCTCGAGTTTTTGCGCCATATGCGAATGATAATCGTTGAATGGCGGGGGGAATTCTGTTTCTCTGGCGGCATGTTAAAGAAAGTCGATAGCGCCGGTTTGCGGCAGGTTATGGGCAATTTCGCCACCGGCATCGCCGTGGCCACCGCCCGCAATGAAAAAATCGGTTCCTTCGGGCTGACCGTCAATTCGTTGACGTCTTTGTCGCTCGACCCGCCTCTGGTGCTGTTCTGCGTCGAAAAATCGGCGTTTTTGCACCCGCATTTCAAACGCGCCAAATATTTCGCGTTTAACATTTTATCGGCGGGGCAGGAAAAAGTTTCCCGCCATTTCGCCGATCGGCATCATAACCCCGCGCCCAAAAATATGTGGGGCACGCCGCAGAAGGAATGCCCGATTTTGCGCGGCACGCTGGGCTGGGTGCTGTGCAAGCCGCATGCCTTGCATGAAGGCGGCGACCACACGATTTTTGTCGGCGAAGTTATCGGGCTGCACAAAAACGCAGGTGCCAAAGAGCCTTTGATCTATTTCCACGGCCGTTACCGCGATTTAGCTGAGGCGAAGGTCACATCCGGCTCACGCAAATAAAGCGGGCGCGGCAGATAATCGGGATGCATGGCATCGGCGGTTGAGGCCAGCAGCGCACAGGCCGCCAGAATATCATCCGCAGGCGTGGCTTTGTCCCCCGCGATTTGCGCGTTCGGATGCGCGGTTTTGAACGCGCCGATTTGTTCCTGCGTCATCAGGCTCGGTTCGTGCGCCGTACTCCCTTCAAAAAACCGGCAGAACATTTCCGCGCGGCGTGAATCGATCACCGCCAGCAAATCGCCGTTGGGACGCAGGGCGCGGTAAATCGCGAAACGGTCGATGCCGATCACTTGCTTGCCGGCCGCAAGACCGATGCCGCGTGCTGTGGCAAGCCCGACGCGCAATCCTGTAAAACTGCCGGGGCCGCGCGTGACCGCGATTTTATCGAGTTGGGGAAATTCGGCGCCAGCGTCTTTCATCACACCGATAATCATCGGAACCAGACGCGCATCCTGCCCGCGTTCCATCGCTTCCTGTGCGCGCGCAACAACAACGCCGTCGCGCCAGACGCCTACGCCGCAACCGGCACCCGCGCTGTCGATGGCGAGTATCAGCATATTATCCATTTTCTTAGTCCAGCGATTCACGTCTTTTATCGAAGCGCACGTCGCTTCGATAAAAGACGATCGCGGACTAGCGGCTTTGCCGCACTTCGCGGATTTCGGGGATATGGTGGCGCAGCATGCTTTCGACCCCGGCTTTCAGCGTCATCGCCGAACTCGGGCAACCGGCGCATGAGCCTTTGAGATTCAGCGTGACGATACCGTCTTCATAGCTTTCGAAGGTGATGTCGCCGCCATCCTGCGCCACGGCAGGGCGGATTTTGTGATCGAGCAGATCACGGATTTTGGCGACCACCGGCCCCTCATTGAGAGGATCACCGTCGCCCGCGACTTCGCCCAGAATGGTTTCGCCTGCCGCAATCATAGGCTTGCCCGAACTGAAATGCTCCATGATCGCTGTCAAAACCGGTGGTTTCATGGTGGCCCAGTTTTTGGCTTCATCCTTGGTCACGGTGATGAAATCCTTGCCGAGAAACACGCCGCGCACGCCCTCAATGCCGAACAGGCTGTGCGCCAGCGGCGATTGCGATGCGCCATCTTCCGACACGACTTCAAGCGTTCCCTGGCCCATGACATCGCGTCCGGGCAGGAACTTCATCGTGGCGGGATTCGGCGTTTCCTCGGTCTGGATGAACATGGCGGTCTCTCCTATGTGTTTTGAAGCTGGAGAAGAAGGAGGGATAGAAAGGGGCTGGAGGGTATCTGGCAAACAACCGATAGGCGGCATGCCGGTTGTCCCTCCAGCCCCTCTCTATCTCTATCTTCCTCTATCTTCCTCTCACTTCCCCTTATATATCTCGACCAGTTGATCGAGAAGCTTCATCGCTTCGTCGCGCGGACGCTGGAAGCAGTTGCGGCCGATGATCGAGCCGTTGCCGCCGCCCGCATGAATGGCGCGCGCATCTTCCAGAACGCTGTCGGCGCCCTTGGCGGCACCGCCCGAAAACACGACGATGCGCTTGTTGTTGAAACAGCATTGCATAATGTGCTTGACGCGCTCGGCCTGCGTTGCAATCGGAATCTTCTTCTCTTCATAAACCTTCTTGGCTTCTTTTTGTTCCAGATGGGCCGAAGGCAGTTTCACCTTGATGATGTTGGCGCCGAGCAAGGCGGCCATATGCGCGCCATAGGCGATCACATCGACCGCGAGTTCTCCCTCCTTGGTGACTTCGCCGCCGCGCGGATAGGACCAGAGAACGACCGCCAAACCCTTGGCCTTGGCTTCCGCCGATAAGTCGCGGAATTCTTCATACTGGTTATACATCGCATCCGAACCCGGATAGATGGTGAAGCCGATCGCCGCGCAGCCGAGGCGCAGCGCGTCGCAAACGCTCGCCGTCACGGCCTGATCGGCGTTTTCTTTCTGGCGCGACAGGCTGTTGGCGCTGTTCATTTTCAGGATGGTGGGGATGGCGCCCGCAAAAGTGTCGGCTCCGGCGGCCAGCGAACCTAACGGCGCTGCATACGCGCTCAATCCGGCATCGATGGCGAGCTGATAATGATAATGCGGGTCGTAGGCTTCGGGGTTCATGGCAAAGCTGCGCGCCGGGCCATGCTCGAAACCCTGATCGACCGGCAGGATCACCATATGGCCGGTATTGCCGAGGCGGCCTGCCGTCAGCATCCGGGCGAGATTAGCCTTGGTGCCGGGCGTTTCGCCTTCATACCAGCTCAGGATTTCACGGACGCGGCGCGACAATTTCATCGGGTAACCTCTTTATGTGTGGAAAGCGCCCTCTTGATAGCCAACAAGGGCGATTTTGTCCATGTGCCTTGCATTTATGCCTATGCCCTCATAGAATCGCGGCAGCTGTCATCCGGGAGAGGAGAAAAGAATGCGTTTTGCCGCTTTCGCGCTTATGGGGATAGGCCTCTCCCTCGCCGCGCTTCCGGCCCATGCGGAGGGCAGCGGGTTCGTGTTTAACGGATTTTTCTGTCCGCAACAGGTGGCCTGTAATCCCGGGGACCCGAGTTTTCCCGCCACGCATGACCTGATTTCAATGGTTAGCGCATGTGTCGTGCAGAACCTGTCGGTTAGGCCTGGCGGTACCTATTTTAATGAGATTGCCGGTCTTAATAGCAATGGCTGCCTGACGGCTGAGTCAGAAAATTTTCCGGTTGTCGCCGGGACGCGTTCGGTGCCGATCTGTTGCGTTACGCAGATTCCCGAAGGCGGCTGTGCCGTGCATTGCCGCGTGCAGATCCAGTAAAAACCGGAATTGGCGGTTTCTCAGGGGGCTGTGCCGCGATGCTCGAGCTTGTCGAGCCGTGCCGTCTGATCGCGTAACTGCGCGCGCAGATCGTCATTCTGGTGTTTGAGTTCCTGCACCGAGCCGATCAGCGGCCCGATCAATCCGTTATAATCGACATATTTGCGACCGTTATGATTCTCCACCAGATCGGGGTAGATCGGCTCCAGCTGTTGTGCGGTAACGCCCATGCCATGGCTATTGGTGTCTTTATACATGAAGGCGACCGGGTCGATCTTCATGACATGGTCGAGCGCGCCGGTAATCGGGTGAATGTCGGTTTTAAACCGCGCATCGGAAGTTGGAAAAACCTTGATGGCATAAACTGCCCCCTTAATGACGTTGATATCGCCCTGATTGATAACCATCACCGGCGGGCAATTGGCATTGGTCAGCGACGAGCAGGCGCTATTGTTAAGGCTGATAAGGGAAGGCGCGCCGTTGGTGGTAAGCGCGGTCGTCAGAGAGATCTGCGACGGGGCCAGCGTGCTGGGCGGGCCGTTGCCGTCGATATAGCCGCTTTGCAGATGGATCGAAGGGCCGGTCGTGCTAAGCGCGGTAGCCGCCAGTTTCGTTCCCATGAAGATATCGGTCATCATGGTGTTGTCGGTATAGGTGCTGTCGCCGGTGATGACGTTGCGCGCCAGCCATTGATTGTTGCTGTTGCCGGTGGTCGAAGAGACAAAAGTGCGCGCCGCGATGCCGCCTTTTTGCACCTGCGCCGCGGGGAAGCCGTATCCGCTCGGCCCTGCCGCCGTAACATCGCTAATCTGCCAGGCCCCCAGCGCGCCGCAGGCGGCAACCGCCGAGGCGGCCGCGGTGCAAACCGCGCTCGAATAAACAAAGCCGCCATCGCCGCCGATCAACCCCGATATACGCCCTCCATCGACATCCGCGATGACGGTGCCGCCGCTGGTCGTAATCATGAACGAGTAATTGACGGGGTAGGTGCCGCCTCCGGTGTTGTCCTTAAGGACGCGGATATTATAGGTCTGGCCATAGGAATTGGTCGTCGCGCTGGTGAATCCCGTCGGCAGGTAGTTACAGAATTGCTCGGCGTTGGCCATTGCGGCATCGGCCTTGCACAGGGTCACATTGGTGCTCGCGGCACCGGGCAGCGGCAGGGCTTGAGTGGCATTTGCGAGCATCTGTTGCATCCACCACTGACCGCCATGGCCGGTAACGGGTACCGTCGTATCCGCGAGAAAACCTTTGACCGCATTGATCAGCGCGATCTGCTGCTGCGCCGTGGCCTGATCCTTGGATTGCTGGTTGCCGGTCGACATCAGCCGCCACAGCCCCGCCGACATCACGCCGACGACGCCGAGAACGATGGCCAGCTCGATAAGCGTGAAACCGCGGCGGCGGTTGAGAAATTTGTGCGCCAGCATTTTTTCTCCTCATACGCAGTTATTTGCGGCGCGATCTTTCAATCAGGCCGGCCCGGGGCAGAAAATCATTTCCTGATTTAAGGCTACTCTGCCGTCGAGATAATGGCAACCGATCCGTTGGGGATCGAGGTGGGAACGACATAAGCGAGAGTCGAACTGACGGTATTGGTGGCGGCGTCGGTCACGGTGGTCGCTTTCGAGGTGGCGGTCAGCGTGCCGCCCTGCACGGTGCCGTAGGTCAGCGTCGGCGAGCTGTTGCGATGCAGCTGGTTGAGCAGATCGCTGGTCGTGAATCCCGACGAAGCGCCGTTGGACAAAGTCAGCTGGCCCTGGCTGTTGGGCGCGGCATAGGTAAGCACATAGGTGACGGCGTTGGGCGCGCCGACGAAAGGCAGCGACTGGAACACCACCGAATAAAAACCGTAAACCGATTGATAGCCCGGCGGCAGCGATACCGTGCCGGTCGGCGTCGTATTGGTGCTGATCGTCAGATTGCTGGCGATGCCGCCGATTTTGCCGCTGCAGGTCGCCAGCGGATTGTTGCCGCCGGTGACGACAGGCGTCAGGCTGCAGCCGGTGGTCGAAAAACTGGTGGGCGGATTAACCAGGGTCTGTTTCAGCGCGATGCTGTGCCAGGTTTCCATGGTGTCGGCCAATGTCGTCTGGGCATTGGCGATCTGCGCGCTTTGCAGGCTGACGACCTGCGCGAACACGCCCATCACGGACAAAGCCAAAGTGACGAAGACCACTAAAAACATCGAAAACCCTTATGTCATAGGTCTTGTTTCAAACTATACTTTACGGGATTTAGGATAAAAATCGGTTAAGGCGGGGATAAGGACCGGACAGGGTTAAGGGCGTCCTAACCATATTCTCTTTAATTTCGGCAAGCACCTGTTGTAGCTTGATTCTCCGTTCCAACGAGTGCCCTGCTGCATGAATTTTTCCTTTCTCCTCAATCGCTTCGACAGCGCCAATCTGCGCCTGCGCGTTCTTTCCTCGCTTATTCTCGCCCCCCTGACGCTGTTTGTGGTCTGGATGGGCGGCTTTACCTATGACGCGCTGGTGACGGCTGCCGTGACGCTCGGCTTGTTCGAATGGCTGCGCATGGCCTGCCCCGGCGCAAAGCCGCGTTTCACCGGTGCGGCCTGTCTGATGCTGGTCGCGATTATGGCGGGCGGCATCATCGTGTCGCCTTCCTTCGGCGCGGCGCTGGGCGCGGGGGTGATCCTCATTTTGTCGATTGCGGCGTCACGGCCCCTCGCGCGCGGCGGGGCCCTGGGGCTGGCTTATATGGGCGGCAGCGGGCTGGCTTTGCTGGCGTTGCGCCACACTTCCGTGACCGGCACGGGGCTGGTGTTTTTTCTGCTGGTGTCGGTATGGGCCACCGATATCGGTGCTTTCGCGGCGGGCAGGTTGATCGGCGGCCCGAAGCTCGCGCCCTCGATCAGCCCCAGTAAGACATGGGCTGGACTGTTCGGTGGTATGGCGTCGGCGCTGGTTCTGGGTTATTTTGCCGCGACGGTTCTGGGCGCGGCGCGGCCATCGGTGGCCTGGGGGCTGGCGCCCGCATTGGCCGTCATCGCCCAGCTGGGCGATCTGTTCGAATCGTGGATCAAGCGCCGCGCGGGCGTGAAGGATAGCGGCGACCTGATACCGGGGCATGGCGGCGTCCTCGATCGTATCGACGGGCTTGTCATTGCCGCCATGGCGCTGGCTTTGTTTCAGTCGATCATGGGCGACGTGATCAATTGGTGGTAGGAGAGAGTATGAGTAGCGTTCAGCAAATGAAACCGGCGCATGCGCGTCGCAAAATCGCCATTCTCGGTTCGACTGGCTCGGTAGGCCAGCAGACCATCGACCTGATTGCGCGCGCGCCAGACGCCTATGAAGTCGTCGCGCTGACCGCCAACAAAAATGCCGTCAAACTTGCGGAACAGGCCAAGGCTTTGAACGCGCAGATGGCGGTGGTGGCGGATGAAAGCCAGTATCGGGCGCTGAAAGATGCTCTGGCGGGTAGCAACGTGAAGGCCGCCGCCGGTGCGCAGGCCGTGGTCGAAGCCGCGCAGGCCGACAGCGACTGGATCATGTCGGCGATTGTCGGGGCCGCCGGGTTGCCGGGAACATTGGCTGCCGCGCGGCGCGGGGCGACGATCGCCTTCGCCAATAAGGAAACTCTGGTCTGCGCCGGGCCTTTGATGATGAAACTGGTAGCCGAATGCGGCGCGACTTTGCTGCCGGTCGATAGCGAGCATAACGCCATCTATCAGGTTTTCGATTTCGATCATCCCGAAGGTATCTCGCGTTTAATTTTAACCGCCTCCGGCGGGCCGTTCCGCTCCACTTCGCGCGAAGAGATGGCCAAAATGTCGCCCGAACAGGCGGTCAAACATCCGGTCTGGAGCATGGGCGCGAAAATTTCCATCGACAGCGCCACTTTGATGAACAAGGCGCTCGAAGTGATCGAGGCGCATTTTCTGTTCCAGATGCCGCCCGAGAAAATCGACGTGCTGGTGCATCCGCAATCGGTCATTCACAGCATGGTGGAATATCAAGACGGGTCGGTGCTGGCGCAGTTGGGCTCGCCCGATATGCGCACGCCGATTGGATATTGCCTGGCATGGCCTGAACGCATGCAGACGCCGGCACCGCGTCTCGATCTGGCGAAGCTGGGCCAGCTGACATTTGAAAATCCGGATCCCGTGAAATTCCCGGCGCTGCGTTTCGCCAAGGAAGCGATGAAGAAAGGCGGCACCGCCCCCGCCATGCTCAGCGCCGCCAACGAAGTCGCGGTGCAGGCTTTCCTCGATAAACGCATCGGCTTCCTCGACATCGAACGCATCAATGAAACGGTACTGAGCGAATCCAATGTCGCGCCGCTGACCGATCTCGAAATTCTGGCCGAAGCCGACGGCGCCGCCCGCGCCCGCGCGGCGGAACTGATCAAGCCATGACCAACGCCGCGCCCGATTTCGCCGATAATGCCCGCGTCGCCGGCGGAAAAATCATCCCCGTCGATGTCGCGCATGCGCCCTACGATATCGTTATCGGGCAAAGCATCCTGTCGGAATCCGGCACGCTGATCCGTTTGCGCATGGGCGCGCGGCGTTGCGTGATCGTGACCGACAGCATTATCGAACCTTTGTACCGTGCACGCCTTGAAGCCGTTCTGGCCGCCAGCGGCCATGATGTGCGCGGCGCTTTCGTGGTGCCTGCGGGCGAGGCCAGCAAGGATTTCGCCCATCTGCAATATTTGTTAGAGCGCATGCTGGAGGCCGGTGTCGATCGCAAAACCTTGGTGATCGCGCTGGGTGGCGGCGTGGTCGGCGATCTGGCAGGATTGGCCGCTTCGCTTCTGATGCGCGGCATCGATCTTGTGCAAATTCCCACCACGCTTTTGGCGCAGGTCGATAGCAGCGTCGGCGGCAAGACCGGCATCGATACCGCGCATGGCAAAAATACCGTCGGCACTTTTTATCAGCCGAAACTCGTGATCGCCGATGTCACCTTGCTCGACTCGCTGGCCGCGCGCGAAATGCGCGCCGGTTATGCGGAAGTGGTGAAATATGGGCTGATTGCCGACCCGGCTTTCTTCCGCTGGTGTCAGGCGCATGGCGGCCAATTGCTGGCGGGCGATCATGAATCGCAGATTTATGCGGTGGGTGTCAGCTGCGCGGCCAAGGCCAAAATCGTCGCCGATGACGAACGCGAAAGCGACAAAGGCTCCCGCGCTTTGCTCAATTTCGGCCATACCTTCGGCCATGCGCTCGAATCCGCGACCGGTTACGGCAATCTTCTGGTGCATGGCGAGGCGGTCTCCATCGGCATGGTCATGGCGCTGCGCCTGTCGGTGGAAATGGGCCTGTGCCCGGCCAAGGATTACGAAGAAGCGCGCGCGCATCTGGCCAGCGTCGGTTTGCCGGTCAAGCCGCCTGCTTTCGCTTACGATATCGACCGGCTGATGGAATTGATGGCGCAGGATAAGAAGGCCACCGGCGGCAAATTGACGCTTATTCTGGCGCGCGGTATCGGGCAGGCTTTCGTCAGCCGCGATGTCGATCCGGCGCAAGTGCGCGCTCTCTGGAAGGAATTTCTGGTATGACCAAAACATCTTTCGCGGTTCCCGATTCCGAACTTGATGCTTTGCTGGCGCGCTATACGCGCGACATCACCGCGCAGGATCGCACCGGGAAATTCGATCCCATCACCGGGCGCGATATCGAAATCGACCAGATGATTTTGGTGCTGCTGCAGCGCATGCGCAAAAACGTCGTGCTGCTGGGCGAGGCCGGAACCGGTAAAACTGCTTTGTTCGTCGGCCTTGCCCAATGGATCAATGGCGGCAAAGTTCCAGCGATGCTGAAGGGCGCGCGCCTCATTGAACTCGAAATGTCGATGATCGGCGCGGGCTCGCAATCGCGCGCCGATCTCGAAGGGCGATTGATTCCGATTTTGAAAGGCGTGGCCGAACGCAACGCCGTTCGCGAAGCGGGGGACAAAGTGCGCCCGCCGATTATTTTCTGCATCGACGAAGTGCATCAATTGATGCTGGCCTTTAAGGCCAGCAGCTACAGCGGCATCGCCGATCTGATGAAGCCCTATCTGACCGCGGGCGATCTGTATGTGGTGGCGGCGACGACGCGCGAAGAATATGACGATTATGTTTCGGTCGAACCGGCCATCGATCGCCGCTTCCAGAAAATCGCCTTGCGTCCCGCCGATCTCGCAATGACGCTCGACATCCTGATGAACGTCAAAACCAATTTCGAAAAACATTACGGGATTGAAATCACGCGCGATGCGACCGCGCGTTTGATCAAGCTCACCGATAAATTTATCCGCAACCGCAACAATCCGGATAAATCGATTCTCGTACTCGATCAGGCCTGCGCGCGTTATGTGAAAGAAGGCGGCAAAGGCGCGCTCGATGAAAAATCCATCCATGCCGCCGTGGCCGCCGAAGCAGGCATCGACGCCGCCGCGATCAGCTAGAACTCATCTTTGATTAGTGTGTGCTGTCTTTTCCCTTGGGGTCATTCCCGCCTACGCGGCAATGACGCTTATGGGGGGTGGTGAAAAAAAACCGAAAGGCCGAATTTAGCCTTGACGCGCTTTGTAACGCGGATTGGTCTTGTTGATCACATAGGTGCGGCCCTTGCGGCGAACGACCTTGCAGTTGGCGTGGCGCTTCTTGAGCGACTTGAGCGAATTGGCGACCTTCATAGTGTTTCCTTACTTTCTTATCAGCTACGCTCAATCGGTGGCGCTTCTCTTGAGAGCGCGCAAATTAGGGATAAGGGCCTTGTCTGTCAAGGAATTCGCGGGTGCAAAAAGCGAAATTCACCTCTTGCAAAGACAGACAGGGTAACTATTTATTAACCTGAAGAGCCTAACATGAGAGTAGGGTTAATAGGGTTTAGTTTAAGTCCTTACGTTCCAATGTGTTAGGAACAATTGCCGGATCTGGTTTTCCGGCAAACAGGGGGTAGAAACATTAACAGGGCCTATGCAGCACACCCGATCAATAAGCCCACTTCCGGCCTCCTGCCTTCTGTACCCCGCATAAAATCTTCATATCAGGTTCTACCGCCAGAGTTTGCGCGCGGTGCGCAAGCCCGGCACAGCCATGTCCGGACTTCATCCGGACGGAAAAGGAGCACCTATGGGCAAGCGGCGTAACTACGAGCATACGAACCGCAACGAAAAATCGCATAATGTCGAACCTCTTTATGCGGCCAGTTCGCCCTGGGATCCCTTGAATCAACCTTCTTTCGAACGCCGCGACCAAAGCTATGTGCGTAAGATCAAGCCGCAGAACGCCAATCAGGCGATGCTGCTGGAAGCCATGGCGCAGAACAGCCTGGTAGTGGCCGCTGGCCCGGCGGGCACCGGTAAAACCTATCTGGCGATTACGGCGGCGGTCGAAGCTCTCGAAGCCGGCCGGGTCGATCGCATCATCCTGTCGAGCCCCGCGGTGGAAGCGGGCGAAACGCTGGGATTTTTGCCCGGCGATTTGCAGGAAAAAATGTCGCCCTTCCTGCGGCCTCTCTATGACGCGCTCAATGACCGCATGGGCGGCAAGCGGCTGAAACAGCATATGGCCGACGGATCGATTGAAATCGCACCGATCGGTTTCATGCGCGGGCGCACCCTGAACAATGCCTTCGTGGTGATCGATGAAGCGCAGAACTGCACCTATACCCAGATTAAAATGCTGCTGACGCGCCTCGGCTGGCACTCCACGATGGTGTTGACCGGCGACCCGGATCAGAGCGACTTGCTCGAAGGCATGTCGGGGTTGAACGATATCGCCAAAAAGCTGGAAGCGGTGCCGGGGATTGCGGTGGTCAGACTGACGGATAAAGATGTCGTCCGCCATCCGCTGGTCGCCAGCATGCTGGGCGTCCTCTAACCGCGACTACATGCGGCCACTCAATACGCCCTGCTGGGCAATCGGTTCCTCATCCAGCGCGGTGAACAAAGCTTCGACTGTATCCACCACTTTGAACAAAGCGCGGTCGCCGGGTTGCGAAAACCCTTCGGCAATGGTTTTGTCGATCAGCGCCAGCATCGTGTCCCAATAGCCGTTCTGATTGAAGATCAGGACAGGTTTGTTGTGCAGCTTGAGTTTTTTCCATGTCAAAATTTCGAACACTTCGTCGAGCGTGCCGAACCCGCCGGGCAGGATGACGAAAGCATCGGCATGCTCGACCATCATGCGTTTGCGCGTGTGCATGTCGGGCACGACGTGAAGCTTGGTCAGTCCCATATGCTGCACCTCCTGCGCGCGGATATGCTCGGGGATGATGCCGATAACGACGCCGCCGAGCTTGAGCGCGGCGTCGGCGACGATACCCATCAAACCGACATGGCCGCCGCCGTAAACCACGCGGCCGCCGCGGCGCGCAATTTCGCTGCCGATAGCCTGAGCCGAGTCTTTGAAAGCTTGCGCGACGTTACTGGAGGAGCCGCAATAAACGCATACCGATGGAAAAGCCAAGATATAGGGTTCCTGAAACAAAAGTTACCGGGCCAGTTTAACGCCGGATTGGTTAAAAAATCTATACAGGCGATTTGGGGGCGGCGCTGGCGGGCATATATTGCCCGATCAGGCGGATGAAAGGCCGCGCTTCCTGCAAAAACATGACGAGCGGATAGAAAATGAAATCCGGCGCTTCGAGATGCTGAATTTCCAGCAGGCCGCCGACGGTGATCTTGCCCGCATAATCGATGGCGAAGCGTGCATGCGGCAGGGTGCGTGCGGAATCGACGATCGCCTTGATGGTGTCGCGCCTTTGCACCGATTCGATGCTGAAAGGCAGGTGGCCGAGCGTCATCACGATCAGAAAACGGTGGCCCTCGATCTGGGCGATGCGGCGCAGTTCGACCGCGATGCCGTCGAGTTCAAAGCTGAAACGCTCGACGATCGAGGGAAAGGCCGCGAACTGCTCATCGAGCGTTTGCAGCAATTCTTCGAAATCGAGCGGCAAAGGGGCTTGCGGCGAAGCGTGCAAGGAAGGGGCAGCCATGGTTAAATCCTTGGGAGAGGCGGGAGTTAAGAATTTCAAGGACGCCTCACTATAAACACGCAACCCCCGAAATTCCAGGCTTTTGTCGGTCGCCGCATACCGGTTAAGGGCTTGAGAAAGCGAAGGGCCGCCGCTAGGGTAGGCCCTGTAATTGCCACTTTGTTGAGACATCCTCGCCCCATGAAAAACAGCAGCCCCTTTCTCTACTTCAATCAGGCCGGATGGCCCTTCATCGGCATTTTCGTCGTTGTGACCTTTATCCTGCTTTTCATCAGCGGGGTTTTGTTCTGGATCGGCGTTTTGCTCACCGGCTGGTGCTTTTACTTTTTCCGCGATCCCGAACGCGTCACACCGGTGCGCCCCGGCCTGATCGTCAGCCCCGCCGACGGCAAAGTAGTCCTGATTCAGGATGTGGTGCCCGACGCCGAATTCGGCCTCGGCGATATGCCGCGCACCCGTATCAGCATTTTCCTCAATGTGTTCGATGTCCATGTCAACCGCGTTCCGGCGGCGGGCAATGTCATCGCGCGCCGTTACCGCGCCGGGAAATTTTTCAACGCCTCGCTCGATAAAGCCAGCGTCGATAACGAACGCATGGGGCTGACGATCAAGCTCGACGGCGATCATCCCAAGGCGGGCGAAACTTTGGGCGTGGTGCAGATCGCGGGCCTGATCGCCCGCCGCATCATCTGCGATGCGCAGGAAGGCCAGCAGGTTCGCACCGGCGAGCGTTTCGGCATCATCCGTTTCGGCAGCCGCACCGATGTGTATCTGCCGCGCGGCGTTTCGCCGATGGTGAGCGTCGGCCAGTATATGCTGGGCGGCGAAACCGTGCTCGCCGATTGCGCCTCGATTGAAAATCCTCGCGCCGGAGAAGTGCGCGAATGAGTTTCGAGCAGCCACCGCGCCGCATCATCAAGGATCTGCCGCTGACGCGCCTGTTGCCCAACGCGCTCACTTTGATGTCGCTTTGTTCGGGGCTGACCGGCATTCGCTTTGCCCTGCACAGCCATTGGGATCAGGCGGTGCTGGCGATCATGGCCGCCGCTGTGTTCGACGTTCTCGATGGCCGGGTAGCGCGCATGCTCAATATGGCCAGCAAATTCGGGGCCGAACTCGACAGCCTTTCCGACGCCATCAGCTTCGGCGTGGCGCCCGGCTTCATCATGTATGAATGGGTGTTGAACGATGCCGGCGATCTCGGCTGGGTCGCGGTGCTGCTGTTCGCGGTGTGCGGCGTGCTGCGTCTGGCGCGGTTCAACACGATGCTCGACAATCACGATATTCCTTTATGGGCCAAACGGTACTTCACCGGCGTGCCCGCCCCCGCCGGGGCTTCGCTGGCTTTGCTGCCGCTGGCTTATGTGCTGGCCTGGGGCGATGCGATGCGTATCTCGCCCGCTTTTTACGCCGTGTGGTTGATGATCTGCGGTGGGTTGATGGTCAGCCGCATGCCGACTTTCTCGCTCAAGGGCTGGCGCATTACGCCGGTCTGGATCGCGCCGATTTTCATTCTGATCGTCGCTTTGATCGCCGAACTGGTGACGGATACATTCGCCACGCTTGCCGTGCTTGGCACCGTTTACGCGGTGGGATTGCCGCTCGGCTGGCTCAGTTATCGCGCCCGCGCGCGGAAGGAAAACGCAGCATGAAACACGTCGAAATCAAAACGCCGAAAGGCGGTATGCTCAAAATCGGCAACGATCTGCCGCTCGTGTTTTTGCTGGGGCCGTGCCAGATGGAATCGCGCGCCCATGCTCTCGAGATGAGCGCGGCGCTCAAGGAAATCTCCGACAAATATAAAGTCGGCGTGGTTTATAAAACTTCGTTCGACAAGGCCAATCGCTCGTCGATCAAGACCCAGCGCGGCCTCGGGCTCGACGAGGCCTTGCCGATCTTCGCCGAAATCCGCGAAAAAACCGGCCTGCCGGTGATGACCGACATTCATGAACGCGAACAATGTGCGCGCGTGGCCGAAGTGGTCGATGTCTTGCAGATTCCCGCCTTTTTGTGCCGCCAGACGGATTTGTTATTGGCGGCGGGCGAAACCGGGCGCGTTGTGAATGTTAAGAAGGGCCAGTTCCTCGCTCCGTGGGACATGAAGAATGTCGCCACCAAAATCGCTTCGACCGGCAACGAGAAAATCCTGCTCTGCGAACGCGGCGTCAGCTTCGGTTATAATACTTTAGTGTCCGATATGCGCAGCCTGCCGATCATGGCGGAGACCGGTTATCCGGTCGTGTTCGACGCCACCCATTCTGTTCAGCAGCCGGGCGGCAAAGGCGAAACCAGCGGCGGCGAGCGGCGTTTCGTGCCCGTGCTGGCGCGCGCCGCCGTGTCGGTCGGCGTTGCCGCCGTGTTCATGGAAACGCATGAGAATCCCGATTGCGCGCCCTCCGACGGCCCCAATATGGTGGTGCTGAAGGATCTGCCCAAACTGATCGAGAATCTTCTCGCCTTCGACAAACTGGCGAAGAATCTCAGCGCATAAGAAGCGCAAGCCATAGTGGCTTGTAGGGCGCCAGCAGCAGGCAGGCCACGAACGCCGCCGCGACTCCGGCCAGCATCGTATATCCGGTCTTACCGATCTTTTGTTTCAGGGCGATTGCCAGTTTTGGGAATCGCCGTTTCAGCACGATACGCGCCGCGAAATTCAGGAGTGCCCAGCTTGCCGCCAGCGCCGCGCCCA